>JAZQJA010000041.1:0-9748 GCA_045541455.1 Eubacteriales bacterium | reverse complement strand
ACTTTTGCAAAAAATATTGAAAATGTTTATGAACAAATAATAAAAATCAGAGAATAAAAAAGATGTGTGGAAATTCCACACATCTTTTTTTATATAGCCATATAATTTTTATAGTATTCCGAAAAGATTTTTGCAGCTTGTGCTCTTGTAGCTGTCTCTTTAGGTCCGAAGTTACCGTCGCCAAGACCGTTCACAAGACCTGACATCTGACAAATTGTAACTGCCTCTTTTGCAAATTTGGAAATTTTAGCCGCATCTTTAAATTCTTGCTTTTCAACCTTTGTTGTATCAAGTTCTATTTTATTGTAACTTGAATATCGTACAAGCATCGTGCACATCTGTTCGCGGGTAATGTTTGACATTGGTTCAAATGTTGTACTAGAAGTGCCTAATGTAATACCTGCTTCAACTGCCCACGCAACAGCACCTGTATACCATTTACCACTTGCAATATCTTTAAACTGAGTTTTTGTATCTTTATCAAGGCTGTCATACACACCCTCTACCTTTGCAAGAATTGTAACAAATGTTGCACGGTTAAGTTTTGTGTCTGGCTCAAAAGTTGTATCGGTTGTGCCTATCATAAGATTGTTTTTTGCCGCATAATAAGCATACTCGTAAAACCATTTACCCTCAGGTACATCTGTAAAGTTAAATTCAGGTTCAAGTTTAGTACCTTCGGCTATTTTAGTATCTGTTTTACCACATATACAGGTAGCTGTTTGGGTGCCGTCTTTTTCAAGCGTTGCATCATTATTGTATTTGTAGCTTTCAAATAAGTGGACCGCTATATCGGCTTTATGAGTTTCATCAGCTTCACATTGGTGCCAATGTTGGTTATCATCATATTTCCATTCAGGTAAATATGTGCAGGTATGAATATATTTTTTATAAGTAGGTGTTAATTTTATGGCAGTTTTAGGCATTGTAAAAGTGGTGGAGGCTTCATTTTCATTTTCAAAAGTTAGCGTCGAATCCGAAGTCCATTTATCAAATACATAGCCTTCAGGTGCAGGGTTGGCAGTAATTGTTACAGTTTCACCGGCATTTGCATATTCTACCGATGCAGTGCCGTCTTTTACGGTGACGGTGTGTCCGGTAAATTCATAAATATCAAATGGAGCAGGATTTTGGCTTGCGTTGAAACCGTTAATAACGCCTCGCGAGTTATAATTAAGTGCTATGTCATCGCTTATAAATGTAAATGCACCTGTACTGCCGCTGATAGTAAACAGGTTACCATCTGTTTCCAAAGTGGCAGTAATACCCGTCGTAGAAGTTGAGGTAAATTTTGTGTATTTAAGTCCGTCACCCAGCATCCATTTTGAACCCGATTTGGTGAGGGTGAAGTTTTTTGTACAGTAATCGCCGTAAAAGATATCCGCAACATAAAAGTCAGGGTGGTTTTCCACATCAAAACCGATACGCGAAGAAGATCCGCTTGATTTGGTAACAACGTTTGGCAACATTATGCTGCTTGAAGTTGTATTGAACAGTAAGTATTTACCGCCGTCTTTAAGTTGGTTTGCGTTTGTTATGCGTACATAACGGTCGCCAGTTTTAGCGGGTGGTTCAATTACGTTTGTAAGGGGTGTACTGTCGTTTACTTGGGTGAGTGTTATTGTTTGAGGGGAAGTATACACTGTGGTGTCTGGATTATATCCTGACTCGTTTTTGTAATCGTTACGGTCACCTGCAGATTTTAAGTTGTGAACACCTTGCTGATCATAACGCGTTACCGCAACTGATGTATCGGTGATTTTGAGTACTGAAAGTGTAAGGGTTGTATCTGCATCGTTTACATCACGATAATAACCGATATAACCCGGATTCATATAAGTGAAGTTTAAAGTAAACTCTTCAAATTCGGTATTGCTTGACTGTGCAATATTTATTTTATCGCCTTTTGCAAGGTAAATGGCTGCACCGCCAAGGTAGTCGTCCCAACCGTTTGAGTGGTTATGACCAAACATAAATACAATGTTAAGCCCTTTTTGACCTGCTTCGTTGAGTACATCAAAAATGTAGTTTGCGTATTTACCGTCACCGTCGTATTTAGTACGCATACTGTAGTGAAGCGGCAGGTGTGAAAGCACAAAAATCGGTTTTGAGTACCCTGTTTCAATTTTTGCATTAAGATATTCTACAAGATTTTGAGCGGTGCGTTTTATGGTTTTTTCGTCGCTGTTATGCCACATATAATCGTCTTCATTTATAACGAACACACCGTACGCGTCCGAAGCGGGATCGTTATTACCGCTTTGTGCCATTCCGTTTGTACCGATACTTGAGTCGTGGTTACCCTGAACAAAAACAAGGTTTTCAGACACTACGTTTTGCAGTGTGGTTTTAATGGTGTCGATACCGTTTTTAGTGTCGGTATATTCGTAGTCATAGTCACCGCAACAGAAAAAACCGTCTGCAGAGTTGACACCGTTATTACCTATTACTTCAAGCAGTGTTGTAAGTGTTTGTGCACCTGCTACGTTACCGCTTTCATTTTGAAAGTCAGATGCTGCTATTATGGTTGTTACAGTAGTTGCAGGCTCAACTGCAATAACTATTGTCGGTAACATGCATAAAAGCATTGTAATACAAAGAATAAAGGATATTATTCTTTTAGATGTCATACTTATCACTCCTTGGTAAATTTATAATATATTTTTAGTATATAATATGCCTTTTGCGTTTGTCAAATATTTAGTGAAACAACGAAAAATGGCATTGTATTCTTTTACAATACAATGCCAAAACTATGGATTTTTGGAGCTGATGAACAGAGTTGAACTGTCGACCTCATCCTTACCAAGGATGCGCTCTACCTACTGAGCTACATCAGCAAAGCCATTATATTATACACAAGCTGTTTAAATTTGTAAATACCTTTTTTGAAAAAAATTTTAATTTTGTTATTGACATTACCATTTGGTAATGCTATTATATATAGGCAAAAAGAAGTGGAACTAAGGTTTGTTCTCACCGTGCGGCAACAGGGTCGGTACGGTTAATACTCAAAAACCACGCAGGTAACTGTGCGGCTTTTGTGTTGTGGAACGGGCTTTTAGGCTCGTTTTTTTGTTATTTTGCTTTGGAGGTGTGCGGGTATTAACGCAAAGGATTTAGTAATCAATGAGGCCATAAAAGACAAAGAGGTCAGGGTTGTTGATGATTCGGGCAACCAACTTGGTGTAATGAAAACAGCAGAAGCTTTAAAACTTGCAGAAGCGAGAAATCTTGATCTTGTAAAAATTGCGCCAAAAGCTGTTCCGCCGGTTTGTAAAATTATAGACTTTGGCAAATATTGCTATGAACAGGCAAAAAAAGAGAAGGAAGCCAGAAAAAATCAAAATGTTATTTCTGTAAAAGAAATTCAACTCACACTTAAAATCGATGTTCATGACCTTCAGACAAAGGCAACCCATGCGATTAAATTTCTTAAAGCAGGGGATAAGGTTAAGGTTGTTGTTAAGTATAAAGGTAGAGAACTAGCTCATACCGAACTCGGCTTTGACATCGCAAATCGCTTTGTTGAATTACTGGAAGACAATGCAGTAATTGAAAAGCCTGCTAAAATCGAAGGCAGAAATATGATACTCATTTTAGCGCCGGGTCCGGCGCTTAAGGTCAAAAAATAAGGGAGGCAAATAACAATGGGTAAAATTAAAACTCATACAGGCGCCAAAAAGAGATTTAAAATCACTAAAGGCGGAAAGGTAAAAAGAGCTCATGCGTTCAGATCGCACATTTTAAACAAAAAATCGACCAAACGTAAAAGAGGTCTCAGGAAAGAAGCTTATGCTGATGCTACAAACGTTAAGGCCATCAAAAAGCTTATTCCCTATAAATAAAAATTTCGGAGGTTTGATATACAATGGCTAGAATTAAATGTGCGGCTACTACCCGCAAAAGAAGAAAAAAGATTTTAAAACTTGCTAAAGGTTTTTATGGTGCAAAGAGCAAACAGTTCCGTACTGCAAACCAGGCAGTTATGCGCTCACTCACCAACGCTTACATCGGCAGAAAACAGAAAAAGAGAGATTTTCGTTCACTCTGGATTACTCGTATTTCTGCAGCTTGTAAAATGAACGACATAAACTATTCACAGTTTATGCATGGTCTTAAAAAGGCTGGCGTTACTCTTAACAGAAAAATGCTTGCTGAAATCGCAGTTTCAGATATGCCTGCATTTGCAGCTTTAGTTGAAACCGCTAAAAACGCAAAATAAATAAAAATTTAAGCGCCTTAAGGTTAATTTAGCCTTAAGGCGCTTTTTTAATCGTTATGTATTTTAAATACAGCTTTTAATATTCCTGCAATAAACTTTGGTGGTTTAATAACTATAACTTTCACACATACCTACCTCTCTTTCAGCACTTGATTAAGATGAACAGTCCTATCGCAAGCAAAATACACGCAAGCAGTATCACTATAAAAAAGTTGGGTATAAATATCTGTACGATAGTACCAAGAGAAAAGCAGGTGATAGCGAGTGCTATAGTCTTGATACCTTGTGTATTCACTTCGCACCACCTTTATAACCTTTTCTTGCTTTATACTATGCAATTGCTTTAAAATCTGTTAAAAAACTCCGCCACCGTAAATATCTTTTGCGTATGTTTCCAATTTAGCAAGTGAAATTTCAAAACTTGTATCATCGTGATTTTTTAAATATATACAAATCCCTTTAGATTCAATGGTGATTTTTTCAAGCATTTTTCTTGATAAAAACAATTCGTTTAAACCTTCGTGCTTTTCAATATAGTCATAAAGTTCGCGGCATTTATTTATTTTTTCGTCATTTTCTAACGTTTGGCACTCACTAATTGTATCGGTGATTTTATTTGATAATAAGCTTGAATAAATCAACTCACCGCCAGCTCCTAATAATATCACAACCGTAAGGATTATGAATGATACTATGCTTCGTTTCACCTTAACTTCTCCTTTTTGACAATGTATGTTTTTCCCGCACTGTCCAGTGTAAGTAAAAATATTTCCTTTGCGCTTTTTACTTGCTGGGCCTTTAATATATTTTTTAACCAATTATCAGATAAGCCTTTTTTTGCTATGTTCTCTTTTATTACTCTTCCGTCAATGATAATAAGTTCTGCCATCTCTCCGCTCTCTTTAGGTATTATGCTAATGTTACCGTTTGTTTCCAAAATAGCAAAATTAACATCTTCAATACTTGCAACGCCATTCGAACGCATTGCCTCGACAATATCATCAAGAGACACGCGTGCTTTTTCCATTTCTTTTTGGAAAATCACGCCTTTGTAAATCATTATTATCGGTTTGCCATAAAAAAGGTATCTTGTTTTTATAGATTTAAGCGCAATAATTGATACAAGAACTTCTATTGCAGCCAGAGTAAATATGGGCAAAATTCCTGATAATAACGGTTGCTCTGTGTCTTGTATAGGCATTGAAGCAAGTTCTGAAATTAATATCGTTATTACAAGTTCACTTGGCTGTAGTTCTCCTATTTGGCGTTTGCCCATAATTCTTACAGCAACTATTACAGCACAATATAGAATAAAACATCTTATAACCATAAAAGCCACGAGAATCACCTCGTGGCTTATTATTTCCTATATAAATTTTTTTATGCACCTGCGTCGGTTTTTGCTTCGTCACGCATTTTTAAGAGCAATTGATAGTATTCTTCGTATGTTATGTCAAGTGCTGTGCAAGCGGTGGCATGCTCAACCCCTATATAACGAAAATGCCATGGCTCATACAAAAATCCAGTAATGTCTTCACAACCCTTTTTATAACGAAGTATAAACCCGTATTTTGCGCAGTTTTGTTCAAGCCATCTAAATTCGGCAGTTGTATCAAAATCATCTGATAAATAGCCGTATTTGGACACAATTTTCCAAGAACAAACATCGGCTGCCAGGCCTGTGTGATGTTCACTTGAACCCGGAGGGGCAATGTATTCACCGGCTTTTGCTTCTGCTTCTGCCTGTGAATAGCCTTGATTTAAATATTTTTGAGTTCTTGTTTCATACTTGTTTTTTTGAGATGCGTATGTTCTGTAACCCGAGTAGAGCACAAGGTCGTAATAACCGTCGCTTTTGGCGGCACTTAGCATTTTTACGAGTGCATCACCTGCAGTTTTTTCCATCTTATAATCGCAACCGTTGGGTACTGCGAGATTTGATGGTTCGTAGTCGGAACTTACTTTGTTTTGTTTGTTTGTGAGAATTGAATATTTTGATTCTAAAAATGAATTTAAAATATCATACGCTTCTTTTGCGTTTTTGCCTTTTGTTAAAGAAAAATCTTTGTAACTTGTAGGCATTTGCTCTTTTATAATCGGTTCATTTGGCTGAACACTGGGCTCATCGTTTGGCTGAACACTGGGCTCATCGTTTGGCTGAACACTGGGTTCATCGTTTGGCTGAACACTGGGCTCATCATTTGGTTTAACACTTGGCTCATCATTTGGTATGTCAGCCGGGTTATCGTTTGGTTTGTCAATCATAGTGTTATTTTGCTGATTGTCAGTCAAATCAGTTGTATCTTGTGAGTCTGATAAATTGTCTTGCGGTAAAGTTGGTGCCTTTAGTTGTTTTATAACCCAAACGGCAGATATAGAGATTATAAATATAAGCAAACCGCAAAGTAGCGTTATCATTAATTTTTTGTTCAAATGTATCACCTCGGTTTAATTATATACTTTAATGTATTTTTTTTCAATACTGATTATAAAATTGAAATATCAAGATACACTTATATTAGAAACGGAGAGTGAAATTTTGAGACAGTATACTAAAAATTGGCTGCTTTCATTTTCAATATCAGCACTTGTTTTTGTTAGCCTTATTTTAGCGTTTTTACTATTTTTAAAAGACGATGAAAGCCCTGTTTTGCCTGAAGAACAACCCAAACAGAATATACAACAAGAAACAGAACCGTTTGTAGATTATGACGATAATGTGGGCGCTGTAACTTTTACAGAAGATCAGGTGACAGAACTTGCGCGTAATATATTTTCGCTTGACGGTTATCTTAATAACATTAAATTGGAATTTGAAGACGACGGCAATATAAATATCGGTGCAAAAATTAAAGATAAAGAAAAACTTATTGAAACATATCCGCAACTCGAAAAATATTCGCTTATTTTAACTGCGGTTGAAAATAAAGACATTGCGCTTACAGGTGAACTTACCGATAATGAAGGTATGGCACAGTTTGAAATAACAAAAGTAAGTGTTGCAGGAATGCCTATTGATAAGGATATTCTCACTCCATTTATAGAACAAGATGAATTTGCTATGCTATTTGACGTTGAATATAACAGCGTTGAAATAGAAGACGGAATGCTGGTATTCAAAAACGGAGTCCCTGAAATTTTGCAATACTAAAAATATGTTGATTTTTAGTATGTTGGGTGATATACTTTATATGTATATTTGTGTCCGGAAGGGGATAAAAGGGTATGAATGAAATTTTCAAAACCGAATTTAAAGGCTACAGTAAAAAAGAGGTAGCCGATTACATAATGCAACTCAATGAGCAAATGGAGTCACTTAAGGGCGAACTTGACCGTGCTGAAAATGAACTTGAAAGATATAAAGGCGAACTAAATGAAAATGAGTCTGTAACACGTGAACCCAGTGAAGATGAACTTGCTGCAATTCGTGAAGAAATAACAGCGTCTGTTCGCAAAGAACTTACCGAAAAACTTTCTGCACAGTATCAGGCTTCGCTTATCTCAAACGACCAACTTGATGCTCTTCGCGCAAAGGCAGACCTCTATGACAGCCAAAAGGAAATCATAGCAGAACTAATGATTAAGGCTAAGGCAGATGCTGCTGAAATTTATTCCGATGCAGAGTCGCGTGCTAAAAAACTTATGCTTGATGCATTTGACCGTTTTACAAAACTACAAAGTGATTTTGATGTGATGAAGAAAAATGTTGAAGCTTCAAAAGCTGATATTGATTCACGAATTGTAAACATTCGTCGTTCTCTTGATGATTTTACTCAATACCTAGGATTTATGAGTCAGGATATTAATAACACAGCAGATAATTTCAAACAGGATATTTAACCTAATAATGCGTCGGCAAAAACCGACGCATTATTAATTATATATAAATATAAATAAATTATAAAAAACTATTGAAATTAAAAAAATAGTATGCTATAATATTCGACTGTAATACGCACATATGCAGTTTTGTCCTTGTTGCCGCAATCGCGGTTGGGTGATTTATAAGCATATGGAGGTGTAAACTAAAAGGAGGACATAAAAATGTCAGTAGTTTCAATGAAACAATTATTGGAAGCAGGTGTTCATTTCGGACACCAAACAAGAAGATGGAATCCTAAAATGGCTGAGTACATCTTCACAGAGAGAAACGGCATCTACATCATCGACCTTCAGAAGACTGTTAAGAAGATCGAAGAAGCGTATATGTTCGTTCGCGATATTGCTGCAGAGGGCGGCAATGTACTTTTCGTAGGTACCAAAAAACAGGCTCAGGATTCAATCCGTGACGAAGCTCAGAGAGTTGGTATGTACTATGTAAGCGAGAGATGGCCGGGCGGTATGCTCACCAACTTCAAAACAATCAGAAAGAGCATTCAGAGACTCTGTCAGATTGAGAAGATGGAAGAAGATGGTACATTTGACCTTCTTCCCAAAAAAGAAGTTTTGAAACTCGTTCACGAAAAAGAAATACTCGAAAAGAACTACGGCGGTATCAAAGAAATGAAGGAAGCTCCTTCAGTTATGTTCGTAGTTGATCCTAAAAAAGAAAGAATTGCAATTTCAGAGGCTCACGCTCTCGGTATCCCCGTAGTAGCTATTGTTGATACAAACTGTGATCCCGATGAAATTGATTACCCGATCCCTGGCAATGACGATGCTATCAGAGCAGTTAAACTTATTGCAGAAACAATAGCAAATGCTATTCTTGAGGGCAAACAGGGTGAGCAGTTTGCAGCAGAAGAAGCTGCAGAAACTCCTGCTGAAGCAGAATAATTAAATATTTAGGAGGATAACATAATGAATTTTACAGCTAAAGATGTTGCAGCACTCCGCGAAAAAACCGGCTGCGGTATGATGGATTGTAAAAAAGCACTTACCGAAGCAAACGGTGATGCTGAAAAAGCAGTTGAAATCCTTCGTGAGAAGGGCCTTGCTGCTCAAACCAAAAAAGCAGGCAGAATTGCTGCTGACGGTATGGTTCATGTTTATATAGACGAAGCTAAAAAGGCAGGTACAATTATTGAGGTAAACTCAGAAACAGATTTTGTTGCTAAAAATGCAGAGTTTCAGGATCTCGTTATGGGCGCTGCCAAAGCAGTTGTTGATTACGCTCCTGCTACTGTTGAAGAACTTCTCACTTGCAAATTCCGTGACACAGAATTTACTGTTGAAGATATTTTGCGTGAAAAAATTCTTAAAATCGGCGAGAATATGAAAATTCGCAGATTTGAAAGACTTGAGGGTGACCTTGTAAGTTATACTCATGGTGGTGGCAGTGCAGCTTGTGTTGCACAGTTTGAAACCGGTAACGCTGCAAGTGAACAGTTTAAAGAACTTGGTAAGAATATTTGTATGCAGGTTGTTGCTATGACTCCTGAGTTTCTTTCACCGGAAGATGTTTCTGCTGAGACAATCGAGCATGAGAAAAACATTCTTATCGCACAGATAAAAAATGACCCCAAAAACGCAAGCAAGCCTGATGCAGTTGTTGAAAAAATGGTACTTGGTAAAATTAATAAG
>JAZQJA010000040.1:0-53173 GCA_045541455.1 Eubacteriales bacterium | reverse complement strand
TAATCCTAACTGTTGGTTTTATTTTGCTTTTGGTGTTTTAATAACACCAGCTATTAATGCTTCCAAAACGCAAAAAATGGCGAAAAAGCTGTAAAATAAAGGATTTAAGAAATTGTTGGTGAATACTTGACATCAGCAGACGATTTAGGCAGGGTTGTTATTCCCAAAGAAATTCGTCGCACTATGCACATTCGCGAGGGAGATCCGCTTGAAATTTTTACCGACCGTGAGGGCGGAGTTATTTTTCGCAAATACTCGCCGTTGGGCGAACTTTGCGACTATGCCGCCGATTGTTGCAGTGCGCTATACACCGTATCGGGAATTTACTGTGCAGTGTGCGATATGGATAACGTTATCGCTTTTGCAGGTCAGGGCAAGCGTGACATTATCGATCGCACTATCAGTAACGATTGCAAAGCCCTTATTGATGCACGAAAAAACTATTTTGCAAGCAACGATGATAACGGCAAACCCATTACAAACGACAGCGCTTCTCCAAAAATCTTGGCTTCAAGTCCTATCATTTCCGAGGGTGATGTATCAGGTCTTATTGCGTTTTTAGAAACAAGCGGAAAAAAACCTACTGTCACAGAAGAAAAACTGTTATCCGCTGCAGCCTTATTTTTAGGAAAACAAATGGAGTCATAAAAACCTAATTTTAATTTGAGCTGTTACCTTAGGCTTTGTGCTCACAATAAAAATATCCGTAATGCTGTTGCATTACGGATATTTTTTAGTTTAGAAATTAATGCGTTCTTCTTCAATAACCAAAGGTCTGTTCATTATTCGCGTGTTTGTAGCCATTATATACTCTGCCATAAAGCCCATAAACGCAAGCTGCACACCGCCCATAAAGAACACTGCAATTATGATAGGTGCATAACCGCTTGAGAAACTGTTCCAGAACACAAGTTTTGCTATCAAAAATCCAAAAGCGGCAAGAGCGCTGAGCGCCGATGTTAGAAAACCTAAAAACGTTGCGACTCGCATACCGACTTTCGTATAACTGGTAAATGACAGCATTGCCGCATCGTAAAGGCTGAAAAAGTTATTGTGAGTTTTACCGGCACGACGCTGAGGCTGTTCGTACTCAATTTCTTTACGAGCAGGGCCGAGTTCGGCAACAATTCCGCGGATAAACGGGGTGGGGTCGCCAAGGTCTTTTAATGTTTGCACAAAACTCTTATCATACAAGCCAAAGCCTGTAAACTGCTCTATCATTTCAACACTGCTCATTTTACGGATAATTTTATAATAGCAACCGCGCAGGAAATACATAATTTTATTTTCCTTACTGCGTGTTTTTTTACCTATGACAATTTTATAGCCCTTTTCCCACTCGGCAACAAACTTTGGTATCATTTCAACCGGGTCTTGAAAATCGGCACAGATTGTAATTGTGCAATCACCGCTTGTATTGATAATGCCATAATAGGGGCTGTTAAACTGTCCGAAATTTTTCGAGTTAAAAATTGCCCTTACGTTTTTGTCCTCTTTACAAATATCTCTGATTATCGATCGTGTTTTGTCGGTTGACTTATTGTCGATAAACAAAATTTCATAATTATAGTCTTTACAGCTTTTTTTAAGCTCGTCCCGCACTGCCTCGTAAATAGGGCGTGCATTTTCTTCCTCGTTATAACACGGAATCATTACTGAAATTGTTTTAGCCATTATAATTTCCCCTTAATATAATCAATGGTTTGTGCAATGCCCGATTTAAAATCGGTAATCGGAGCAAAGCCTGTGTCTGCACATAGTTCGGAAATATCCGCTTTGAGATTCATAACCTGATTATTGCCATACGGTATCTCACCCATTCCGAGCGGTAGGTTTTTATCGATACTGTCGCGGATAATATTTACATACTCATAGAGTTTATGCGACTGCCCGCTTGCAAGCAGATATGTTTTACCGCACACACCCTTTTGGGCAACAAGCCTTAGTGCGTGCGCTGCATCGCCCGAATAGAGATAGTCCCACAATTGAACGCCTGCGGTAAGCGACGGCTTTTCGCCTTTTAAAAGTTTAGTTATAACAGTCGACACCATTGTAAGCGGACCGTCATGAGGACCGTAAACGCTGAATATCCTCACCCACTCAAAATCAATGCCGAGTTTTTCACATTCGATTTTTGCCATACGCCCTGCACACAGTTTTGCAATACCATAGCCGTTTTCGGCAAAACAAGGTGTGTCGGGCTTTATAATGCCGTCTACCCTGCCGTATTCAGCCTGTGAGCCTGCACCGACAAAAACACGGCACGAAAGTGCGTGTGCCACGCGCACCGCATCGATTGTATACTTTATATTAGAAATCTGCGAGGGCATATCGTTTCTCCCCTCGCCTATCGTGTGCGCCCATGCGAGATTAAAAAATGCATCGGCTTTACCGACAAGGTCCTTTAAGTTTTCAAGGCGGCTGATGTCGCAAAACACTTTTGTCATCAGCGGATGTTCGGGCAGTGCATTTGCACGCGCCGAGCCTTCACGGCAAACCGCAACAACGCTGATGCCATTATTTATAAGTTCGTTGCAAAGCGCAATACCTATAGCGCCGGTAGGCCCTGTAACAACCGCTTTTTTTATCTGTCTTAAAGACATATTAAACCTCCGGAATCATTGGTATAAACATTTGTTTTTCAAGTTCTTCTCTTGGTAAAAACGGAGCCAAATCCTCAAGCGGCGGAGAAACAAGCGTGCCGTCGGGCAGCCGTTTGGTTGAACTTTTTGGTTCCCAAACTTGTTTTGTATCAGTAAAAATTTCGCAAAAAGCAGGGCCGTCGAGTGCCAGCACCGTATCAACAACGGTTTTCATTTGTGCGTTACTTGATGCGCTGTAATAAGGATAGCCAAATGCTTTTGCAATTTTTTCAAACTGCGGGAAAGATAAATCACCCGACTCCTCGCCTATACCTATTTTTGAATGGTTAGAAAACAGGTTGGTTTGGGTTATACGGATTGAATGGTAACCGCCATTATTTATAAGGAATATTTTAATGGGGAGTTTATTTGTTAAAATTGTTTGCAGTTCTTGCAAATTCATCATAATACTGCCGTCACCCTCAAGGCAGATTGTCTGGCGTCTGCCGCCGCCAACGCATGTGCCTATGGCAGCAGGAAGTCCGTAACCCATACTTGCAATCGCGCTGTTGTTTGCCATACGGCTTCCCTTTTGAATTACATACGCCTGATTGCCGACAACACAGCACGCACCATTTGATACTGCGGTAAGGCTGTTTTCGGGCAGTCGCGAACTGAGATAACGAACAAATGCATAAACATTTGCGCTCTCACCGTTTTCTTGCCACTGTTCATCACGGACAACGGGGTATTCGCGTTTCCAACGCGCACATGTATCAAGCCACAGCGACTCGTTAAACAAAGGCGCTGTTACTTTATTATTCAGTTTTTCAAGAAAATCTTTAGCATCCGCCCAGATTGGCATTTCTACATGGAGAGTAGGCTTTTTAAGTTCTGCCTTATCAATATCCACCATTATAACTTTTGCGGCACGCGCCCACGTTTGCCAGTTATAGCCGACCTGACGGATTGAGATTCTTGTACCGACCGCCAAAATTAAGTCGGCATTTTGTATTGCAAAGTTACCTGCCCTGTCGCCCATATTACCTGCCCTGCCGCAATAAAGCGGGTGGTCGTCTTCAACAAGGTCAATTGCGTTCCAGTATGTAACTATCGGAATGTTAAGTTTTTTTGCAACCTCTACAAAAGCATTATAACCGCCTGACAGACGGATGCCGTAACCTGCGTGAAAAACGGGACGTTTTGCAGATTTAATTTGCGCGATAACCGAATCGATAACGCTGTCCTCTACGGGCGGGGGCAACAATTTATCGTCTTCGTCAGGGTCGTAACCGCGAAGATTGTCAGTTTCGATATAACCGCCCTGGAAATTTACCGGAATGTCAATCCAAACAGGACCGGGTCTGCCCGTTGTGGCTAGATGCCAGCCCTTTTCAAGCGCATAGCGGATATCGTTTGGGTCTTCTATCATTGTTGCATACTTTGTCATAGGCTCAACAGACTTTACGATGTCGTATTCCTGATCACCCATTGCGCGAAGCGGTGTCTGAGTATATGACAGCGCATAGCGAGCGGTGGTGTCATAGCGCACCTGACCGCTTATTACAAACATTGGAATTGAGTCAAGCCAGCCACCAACAACACCTGTAAGCGCGTTTGTGCCGCCGGGGCCTGTGGTAACACAAACCGCCGCAATTTTGTTATCAAGGCGTGCATACGCTTCTGCAGCGATAGCACAAGCTTGCTCGTGATGATTATATGTCACTTTGAGGTTTTCGTTGTGACCGAGCGCATCGTTTAAATGCATAGCACCGCCGCCGACAACCGAAAATACATCGGTTACACCCTTTGATACCAGAAATTCCGCCACATAATCTGCTAGTCTTATTTTCATATATTATTCTCCGAATTCTTCTTTACACTTATCAAGACACGCTCTAATAACCGCATCCATATCGTAGTATTTATATTCGCCGAGTCTGCCTCCAAATAAAACGTTCTTTTCTTTTTCGGCTTTAGCCTTATACACCTCGTACAATGCGGTGTTTTTTTGGTCGTTTACCGGATAGTACGGCTCATCACCCGGCTTCCATTCCGAACTATACTCACGGCTGATGATGGTTTTGGGTAAATCATTTCCGTTTTCATCTTTACCAAACTCAAACCATTTATGTTCAATAATTCTTGTCCACGGCGTTTGTCTGTCAGTGTAGTTTACTGCAGCATTTCCTTGAAAATTGGGAATGTCCAACACTTCGTTTTCAAAGCGCACAGAACGGTATTCAAGTGTGCCCTCGGAATAATTAAAGTAAGCATCAATAGGACCGGTATAGATTACCTTTTTTGCAAGCGCATCGTATTCCGCCTTATTTTCAAGGTAATCAACCGACAAACGCACCTCGATACCCTTTAACATATTTGCTACCATCTTGGTATATCCTCCCACAGGGATACCTTGATAAAGCGCATTGAAATAATTATTATCAAAAGTAAGGCGAACGGGCAGTCTTTTTATAATAAAACTGGGGAGATCTTTACAGTCACGGCCCCATTGTTTTTCGGTATAACCCTTTATGAGTTTTTCATAAATGTCCCTGCCGACAAGCGAAATTGCCTGCTCCTCAAGATTTTTAGGCTCACCCTTAATTTCAGCGCGTTGCTCATCAATTTTTGCAAGCGCCTCTTTAGGCGTTACAACGCCCCACATTTTATTAAAAGTATACATATTAAAGGGAAGCGAGTATAGTTCGCCATTGTAATTTGCAACGGGTGAGTTAGTAAAGCGGTTAAAAACAGCATACTCATTAACATATTTCCACACCTCACTGTCGTTGGTATGAAAAATATGCGCACCGTATTTATGAAAATTTATCCCCTCCACCTTTTCGGTGTAGACATTACCCGCAATATTAGGGCGTTTATCGATAACTAAAACACTTTTGCCGTGTTTTACCGCTTCTCGTGCAAAAACCGCACCGTAAAGACCGGCGCCGACAATAAGATAATCGTACATTATTGTTCTCCTTTATTCTTTTTGAGTAAGATATACGTCATATAAATTAATTGCAACATAAACTGCACACCGTACGGTATACCGAATGCATAAACCGCACCCATCATACCGTAAGTTTTAACAAGCGGTTCACTTATTACAAGACATACAACAAGAGCCGCCGCTGCAAAACTTGTAAGCCAAAAAGGGTGACGAATTGTTATAAGCACAGAGTTTCCGCACATTGAAAATGCGTAGACAGTGGTTGCAATTATAAGCGGTATAAATATATACATATACGGCAAAACATCTTTTCCAAACAAAAGACCTAATACAAAATCGCCAAGGAAAAAAGCGCAAATACAGGCAGCAAGGCCCAAAAGCGCAGAGTAGAGAATAGAAAGCCAAAGCATTTTATAGAGTTTTTTGTTTTCGCCCTTTTGATAACATTCACCGTAATAAGTCATAAACGGACAGAGCATATTGGGAATAATGGTGGTAAGCAAAACAGTAGGTGTTGAAATACTTGAATATATTCCCAACATTTCGTTACCGAGTTGATTTTCGAGTTGCAGACGAGGTATTGCGGTTACCATTATCGGAAAAACAGTAGTTAAAAGCATTGGAAAACCGATAAGTAATAATGCTTTTACACTTTGAGATGGCGCGTTTTTATCCTCTTTGCAAAATTTTGTGTAACTAGGTGTATCATAAAGAAAAAGTGTTATAAGTGCAACAATTGTAATACCCGCAAGCGCATAGTTTAAGTTTTTTGTAAAGTACATTACTGCACAAAAAACAATAACACTTACAATGCCCTTTGCAGACATAGAAATACCGCAAACCTCAAGATGACCTACTTTTTGAAGTTCGCCAAACAGCACGTCCGAACCTGCCTCAAGACACTTGAAAATCAAATATAACAGTATTGCGGTAACAGTATACCCTTCATAATCGCAAAAAAACAGATACACAACGCAAAGCAAAATGCCAATGCCCACAGTTACAACGCGGGTTATTATATATACCCTGCCGCTGAATTGCCGTATTGCATCGGATGCCTGAAATGAGCGCATACCGTACATTGCAATAAAATAAAAAATATTACCTACCGACATGGCTATCGAAAACACGCCTGCATCTTCAAAGCCTGAAAGACGCACCGTTAAAACAGACAGCACCCAAAGACATGCCATATAAATTAGGTTGCCGGCAGTATTATATAGCGCTTGCTTTTTATAATCCATTATTTTCCTGCCTTCCAACCGGGTTTATAAACAGGGTGAATACCTGTTTTTCCCTTATAACCATCTCGAACAGCGGTAAAAATAACCTTAATTTTCATAGTATTAAAGGTAGAAAAAGCAACTGCAAGCCTGCGCATTGCACGCATAAAGCCCGCGTATTTACCAAAATGGTCAAGATGCATAATTACAGCATTTCGTGTTGCGTAATAGTCGCGCCAAGTGGCCTCCCTTGTATATACAAGGTTGTCAGCGTGCTCCATAACAGATGCAGGAACACATAGTATCTTGCCGCATTTACCTACGCGCACGGCGTGTTCATAGTCATCATTATAAATAAAGAAATCACCACGTGCGACACCTGCTTTTTGTAATACCTCACGCTTTATCATAGCGCCTACAAAAGAAAAAATATCAATATCAAAATATTCTTTTTTGTATTCATCCTCTGCAACAAACATCTCACACGCACCAAGCAAACCTTTTTTAAGTCTGCAACGGTGTATGCCCGAAAAGTGATCACGATTGTGAACAGAGGTGCAAAGAGATGCCACATTATCCATAAGTTTTGGATGATTATTTGCAAATTCGATAAGTTTTTCAAGCATATCGGGGTGAGGAACTGCATCATCATCTGCTACAAACACCCAGTCACAGTCTGTTTCAAGCGCCTTTTCCATACCTGCGCAAAAGCCGCCACTACCACCTATATTTTCGGGAAGATACAGCACTTTGCGAGAAAAATTGCCTGCTTCACCTTCCCATTCCTTTAAAAAAGGTATGGTGCCGTCGGTACTTTTATTGTCAACAGTCATAACAAAGGCAGGTGGCACGGTTTGTGCCTCATACGCCTTAAGTGTTTCTTTTAAATCATTAAGTCTGTTAAATGTAACAAGAACTATACCAATTTTCATTTAAAGCCCCTTTCTTTTGTTATGCCGCAAAAAAGCGGAAGAACAGAGAGTTTTTATATACCGTTGAAACGAAATTGCCGTAAACATCACCCGAAAAATGATATTTATTAAGCGTTATTATTTTATCACAAGGAACTGACAGTTGGCCTTGTTCTATACAGTTATAAACACCTCTAAACAGTTCCATGGCAGGTGTGAACAAACCAATAATAATACATATTATAACAACGATTTTACAAAGCCTTCTTAATTTTTTAAGTCTTACATCGTCATAATCTTTTTCAGACAGCAAAAATTTTATACACATAACGACAAGCACAATTACTGCCGGAATAGACGCACGCATACAAAAATCAGCAGAAATGCCGATTTTCACAGCCGGCGCAATTACAAATATCGCCGAAGTTATATAAAAAAGCGGTTCGAATAAATTATCAATCCATATAGCTGCCAGATAAACACCCACTTCAAGCGTTAAAAAAGCAATTAGCGCCTTTGACTTATCGGGGTGTAAATAAAGCGACAGTGTTGCCGCCGCAAAAACAGTTGCCACAGGCAAAACGGGAAGTTTTTTTATTGCAGATGCGGTTTTTTTGGAAAAATACATAACATATATTCCGTATACAAATAAAGCAACAGTTATTATTGCAAGAACAACGGCTTTCCACGGAAAACTGTTTGCAGTATCTACCGCATTGGAATTGTTAAGTGCACTGTTTGATAAAAAGTATGCTGCAAGAATGGGGAAAGGTAATAAAACGGATACCACATTACTAACACTGAAACTTTTTATAATATAGTCTTTCAATTTGCGTTTTTCATACGCCTTTACTGCCTTTATTATAATATCCGCGAACATATAAATTACAAGGCCCACGCAAGGAAGCGGTGCGGAAAGAAAGGCACATACTATCAAAAACGCATAGTTTTTATTGTTTTTTTCGTTTAAAAACAAAAATGTTGCAAGCCAGGCGGGAACGGCTTGATTAAATACCCAGAAAAGACAGGTGGTAATAGCCGAAAACTGCAATTCTCCCACCCACCACTCAAGGTGCATTATTGCAAAAAAATCTTTAATTGACCATTGCCTTATAATACATCCGATTATATCAAGACCGCTAAAACCAACAAACACAGCGATTGACAAAAGCATCGCCTTTTTGCCCTTTGCTTGTACGGTATGCAACAGCAATAAAAGAACTATGAATACACAAACTGTTGTCCATAAAAACAGTAAGAAATTAGAAATTTCCCATACGACAGGCAAATTGCCCGTAATGCGAAAAAGTGCCCTGCCAACTGCCGCCGCCGGAAGCCAATGTCCTATATAATAGGTCAACATTGTGTCTGTTACAGGATAGTATACAGGCCAACCTCTTGTTAACAAGTCGCGGAAAATTGCATTTCTTTCATTCCAGTCAGACGTTTGAAAAAAGTAACCGCCTTGACCTCCTAAAAAGCACCATACGGCGCAGAACAAAAATAGACATATCAATCCCACATGGGAAATTTCAATATATCTTTTATCATTTGCGCCGTCTTTTATTGACAGTATAAATACAGCAATCATAGCTAACGCTACCGGTATACCGATTAGCAGCTTTACATAAAACAGCATAAAAATCAATACCGGCAACAGCAGCATACCCATTGCAACCGCTTTTAATAACCTATAGGATATACAAAGCTTTGTTTTACCCATTATTATCTCCTGAGTGCATCAATAATAACCTTTGCCATATGGTCAATCATTTCGTCGGTCATACCGGGGTAAACACCAACCCAGAATGTATTATTCATAATAAAGTCAGTTCCCGAAAGGTTGCCGACAACGCGGTAAGCGTCGGTTCCTCTAATCTGGTCAAAACAGGGGTGTTTTATAAGATTTCCCGAGAAAAGAAGACGGGTTTGAACGTTGTTTTCTTCGATGTAGCGTGTAACCTCGTTTCTGTCAAGACCGCTGTCCTCTCTAACGGAGATTAAAAAGCCAAACCATGACGGACGGCTGTTTTGAGCGGGTTCGGGAAGAATAATTTTATCTTCAACACACTCAAGCGCCTTACGAAGCCTGTCCCAGTTATGACGGCGTCTTTCGATGAACGACGGGAACTTTTTAAGTTGTTCGCAACCGACTGCTGCCTGCATATCGGTAACTTTGAGGTTATAACCGAAATGGCTGTAAACATATTTATGGTCATAGCCCTGCGGTAACTCACCGTACTGACCGTCAAAACGGTGTTTACAGAAATTATCCATACCTGACGGGCAAATGCAGTCGCGGCCCCAGTCACGATATGAGAGAATAAGACGGTGGAGTTGTGCATTATTTGTATAAACACAGCCGCCCTCGCCCATTGTCATGTGGTGCGGCGGATAGAAACTTGAAGTACCGATATCGCCCCATGTACCTGAGAACTTTGTAACACCGTCGATTGTATACTGTGTACCAAGCGCGTCACAGTTATCCTCTACAAGCCAAAGATTATGTTTGTCGCAAAATTCTTTAACAGCCTTAAGGTCAAACGGGTTGCCAAGTGTATGTGCAACCATAACAGCTTTTGTTTTATCAGAAAGCGCAGCCTCAAGCTGTGTTACATCAATATTATACTGCGGAACGGTAACATCAACAAAAACGGGTATTGCACCGTACTGCAAAACAGGTGTTACTGTGGTGGGAAAACCGCATGCAACAGTAATAACCTCATCACCGCGTTTTATCTGTCTTTCCTTAAGTTCGGGTGCTGTAAGAGTCATAAACGCGATAAGGTTTGCAGATGAACCGCTGTTTACAAGATGGGCATACTTAACACCTATCCACTCAGCAAAGTTTTTTTCAAATTCGTCGGCAAACCTGCCTGTAGTAAGCCAAAAATCAAGTGTTGCATCGGTAAGCGCACACATTTCTTTTTCGTCAAACACGCGCGAAGCGTAGGTTATACGGTCGCCTGCCTTAAACGGCTCTTTCTTCTCTTTAAAATCATGATAGTACTCGGCAACAAGTGCTTTGATTTGCTCTCTCGCCTCTTGTTCTGTTTTCCAAATAGCCATATTCTTAATCTCCCTGTATAATTGTTTGATTATATATCATTTTAAAAATTCGTTGATTTCTCTGTCCATCTCGGCAGGAATGTCACCGCCGGACAGCCATACTTTGCCGAAACGACAGGTCATTTCCATACACTCATCTATATGCCAGCGCGGTGTCCAGCCGAACACCGACTTGATTTTAGAACAGTCAAGTTTTAAGAAATTCGCCTCGTGCGGAGCGTTAGCTTCTGCCTGATTTTGCCACGATGCACCGTCGCCCCAGTATTTACAAAACAAGTCAACAAGTTCACCCGTTGTGACACAGTCACAATCGTCAGGGCCTACATTGTAAAAGCCTGCATAAGCTTTATCTTCATACTGCTTTTGAGCAATCATAAGATACATCGCAAGCGGCTCTAACACATGCTGATACGGACGTGTTGAATATGGATTGCGAACAGCAATAACCTTTTTATCTGCCATAGCACGAATACAGTCAGGAATAATGCGGTCGTTTGCAAAGTCACCGCCGCCGATTACATTTCCTGCCCTTGCTGTTGACACTGCAACTCTATCTGCAAAAAAGCTGTTTATATAACTGTGTGTTACAAGTTCAGAACAACTTTTTGAGTTTGAATAGGGGTCAAAGCCGTCGAGTTGTTCATCTTCCCTATATCCCCAGCACCACTCGTTATTGCGGTAAACCTTATCGGTGGTGACATTTAGCACACTTTTAACACAGTCGCTTTGACGGACACATTCGAGTATATTAACTGTACCCATTACATTTGTTTCGTAAGTATAGCGCGGATCTTTATAACTGTCGCGGACAATTGGTTGGGCTGCAAGGTGCAGCACAATTTCGGGCTGTGCCTTGTCAAATGCTGACTTTAGCGAGTCAAGGTCGCGAATATCACCGATAACGCTTGTCATTTTGCCTTCAAGCCCTGCAAGTGAAAACAGGTTGGGGTTTGTGGGTGGGTTAAGGCTGTAGCCCGTTACAACAGCGCCTGCACCGACAAGCATACGGCAAAGCCAGGTGCCTTTAAAGCCGGTATGGCCTGTCACAAATACTCTTTTATTTTTATAAAACGATAAATCCATAAGTTTAGTCGTCCCACTTTTTCCAGGGAGCAGTGCCTTTCTTTAAATATTTTTCAAGCAGCTCTTTTTCGCGTTTTGTATCCATACACTGCCAGAAACCCTTATGCATATACGACATAAGTTCGCCCTCTTCTACAAGTTTTGTAAGAGGCGAACGCTCAAAAATAGCGTCGTCGCCACGGATATAACCAAAAATTTGAGGTTCAAGCACCATATAGCCCGCGTTGATACGTGCACCGTCGTGCTTGCTTTTTTCACGAAAGGCTTTTACAGAATAGTCTTTGTCGATATCCAAAACGCCCTTTTCCTGTTCAAGCGTTACAGCCGTTAATGTTGCAATTTTACCGTGTGATTTATGAAACTCAACCAATTTAGCAATATCAACATCACACACAGCATCGCCGTAAGTCATCATAAAGGTTTCGTTACCGACATACTGTTTTACACGCTTTATTCTTCCGCCGGTCATTGTGTTAAGGCCGGTGTCAACAACAGTTACCTTCCACGGTTCACAATGTTGATTGTGAATTATCATATCGTTTTTACCGCGTGTAAAGTCAAAGGTGATATCACTGTTATGCAAAAAATAGTCAGCAAACCACTCTTTTATTACGTGCTGTTTATAGCCTGCACATATTATAAATTCATTAAAGCCATAATAAGAATACTGCTTCATAATGTGCCAGAGTATAGGCTTGCCGCCGATTTCAATCATAGGTTTGGGTTTGAATTGTGATTCTTCACTTATGCGGGTGCCAAAGCCACCTGCTAAAATTACAACTTTCATACGTCCTATTCCCCTATAAAATATTTGATAATAAAGTGTCCTCACTATTGTATTCGATAAAGTTTATATCCCCTTTACCTCAAAGTGAGCATAAGATTTCTATTCTAATTTATTCTACTATACCACATATTAAATTAAAATACAAGTATATATTATATATAATATAATAAGCGTCTGGGAGCCATAAGGCCCTCAGACGCTTTATCTTTTAAATTTAAATTATTCGGATTTTTGTCCTTTTTTAAGCATGTTGTTTACAATAATACCGAGAATGAGTGCAGTTGCAATTGATGTTATTGTAACTTTGCCGAAAGTGAGTGAAAGACCGCCGATACCTGCAATAAGAATAACAGATGCAGTAAAGAGGTTTGCATTATCTTCAAGGTCAACCTTTTGAAGCATTTTAAGGCCGCTTACTGCGATAAAGCCGTAAAGTGACATACAAACGCCGCCCATTACACAAGCGGGGATTGAATTTAAAAATGCAATTACAGGAGCAAAGAAAGATACAACGATTGCTAAAACTGCAGTTGTAATGATTGTTATTACAGATGCGTTTCTTGTGATAGCAACACAGCCAACCGACTCACCATAAGTAGTGTTGGGACAGCCGCCGAACACAGCGCCTACCATCGAGCCGACACCGTCACCAAGAAGTGTTCTGTGAAGGCCGGGTTTTTCAAGCAAATCTCTTTCAATGATTGATGAAATATTTTTATGGTCAGCAACATGCTCTGCAAAAACAACAAAAGCAACAGGAATATATGCTGCAGCAAGTGTGCCGATGTAAGCTACATCAAGCGATTCAAAACCGCCGAGTGCTGTAAGGAATGTAAAGTCAGGAACTGCAACAAACGTGCTAAATGTTACGCCGTTTGCAAAAAGGCCTGTAACTGCGCTGAAATCTAAAATTTTAAGCGCGTCGATATTTGCAGCAAAGCCGATTGCTGTAAAGATTGCGGCAAGCACATAGCCTGCAAGAATACCGATAATAAAGGGGATAAGGCGAGCCATCTTTTTACCGTAGGTTGAGCAGAGAGTAACAACGATAAGTGTTACAAGACCGCAAAGAACAGCAACAAGAGTGTGTCCGCCTTCGATGTTTGAACGCTGAAGATCACCGACAGCGTTACCTGCAAGTGAAAGACCGATGATGGCAACAGTAGGTCCGATAACGACCGGTGGCATAAGTTTATTAAGCCAGTTTACACCTGCAAATTTAACAATAATTGCAATTACTACATAAACAAGACCTGCCATTACAGCACCGATGATTATGCCAAGATAACCTGCCGACATTGTAACAGCGCCTGCAAATGCCGCTGCCATTGAGCCGAGAAATGCAAATGACGAGCCAAGGAAAACAGGGCTTTTACCCTTTGTGAAAAGCACATAGATAAGAGTACCCACACCTGCGCCGAACAAAGCTGCCGCAATGTCCATCTGATTTGTAAATTCCCAAGCGATTGTGCCGTTTTCAATGTTTGTGAAGACAGAGCCGTTTGTAATAATCGGAACTGCTATTGTTGCTGCCATAATTGCAAGCAACTGCTGAATTGCAAAAATGATTGTCTGCCCAAACTTAGGCTTGTCCTCAACATCATAGATGAGTTTCATAAATTATTCCTCCTAAATTTTAAATTGAAAATTGCCTCAATTATTGTACCACATACCACCATCAAAGTAAATATATTTCGACAAAAAACCGTCTTTTTCTTTACTTAATATCGTTTTTGAAGTATAATAAAGAAAAGGAGTGAAAATTATGAAGTTTTCCGACTTATTTGAAGATGTGCCGATAGTTGCGGCAGTTAAAAGTGAGTATGAACTTAACGAATGTTTGTCCTGTGACAGCAACGTTGTTTTTTTACTGTTCGGCGATATATGTAATATTTCAGAATATGTTTCAAAAATAAAAAGTGCAGGCAAAAAGGCAATTGTGCATATAGACCTTATCGAAGGGCTTGCACCACGCGAGGTGGGGGTGGACTATATAAAAGACCGCACCTGTGCCGACGGTATAATATCAACGAAAGCACAACTTGTACGGTATGCAAAAGCGAAGGGACTTATTGCGATACGCAGGGTTTTCTTGCTAGACTCTATTGCGCTTGACACGGTATTAAAAAAAGCATCACCGGCAGATGCCGACGCATACGAGGTGCTCCCCGGTGTTATGCCTAAAATCATCTCGCTTGTAGCAAGCAAATGTGAACTGCCGATAATTGCAGGCGGACTTATACGCGATAAAGAAGATGTTGTAAATGCACTTTCGGCGGGCGCTGTTGCAGTTTCCAGTACAAACTCTAAAGTCTGGTTTATGTAAAAAACACACAAAAAAGATGCTGTAGAGGCACACTTCCTTACAGAGTGCGCCTCTACAGCACCTTTTTTTATTATGCAAGAGTTTTTAAATATTCATCTATACCAAGTGTTACGGCAGTTGCAATATTATCTGTATTTTGATAAATCCACTCGGCATAGGGTTTATAATCGTGGAATTCAACCTCAATTAAAACATTTGCCATTTCGGGAAGCCGCACCTCAACAAATGGTATAACACCGGGGGCGGTGTCGTTTCGTGAGCCGCCGTCTTCTGTAGGAGTAAGGGCGGAGAGTCTGTCATAAATAGCCTGCGACAGTTGGCTTGCACCCTCATTATTTCCGTTATAAAAACAGATGCAGCCCTGGTACTTACCGTTGTTTACACCGTTAAACGCATTTGAGTGCAGCGCAACATACACATCGGCACCCATTTGTTTTGCCTCTATTGCGCGGTTAAATTTTTCATCTCTTATTGATGTGTTAATGTCGGCAATAAAAACATCATAACCTAAGGCTTCAAGCATTGCCTTTGCCGACTCGGCAACCTTTTGCATTTCGGTGTGTTCGTCAGTATCAACACCTGCATAGGCATTATATGTTCTGTTTTCGGGACTGAGGTATACAAGACGGCGCACCGGCTCGTCTTCAAAATCTTTAAAGAAAAGGTTTGACATCATAGAAGCACACTCAGCACGGGTTATGTTTGCTTTGGGGGTGATGTTGCCATCGCTGTCGCCGTAGTAAATAACACCTAAAGCTGCCGCAACGGCAGGTTTTGCATATTCACTTGTGCTGTCAAAATCAAGTGCGGCAACACCGTTTTCACGTGCGCTTTGAACGGTATTTTGTACATCAAGCGACGCAAGTGCGTCTGCGCCTTGTAAAATACGCATCATCATAAGCGCGGCGTCTTGGCGCGAGATGGGTGAGTTTGGTGCAAAAAGTCCGTCGCCAATGCCGTTTACAATTCCCGATGCAGCACACGCGCTTACCGCTTTATAAAACCAATTTTGTTCGCCCACATCAGAAAAAACTACCGTTTGAACGGGGTTTATAACCGAACTGTCGTCTTTATATATATTATAAATCATCTGGCAAAACTGCGCACGCGTCATATTATCACGCACACCAAACTCACTGTCGGACACACCGTTAAAAAAGCCTGCCATTACAACATGCCGTATTTTTTTATAGCCCCAGTAGTCTTTGTTAAAATCGGTAAACCGTTTCATATCAACTTTACGGTCGATTACTATAAATTCAAGTTGAAACTCCGTTTCAAACACATTTACCGAAAACTGCAAAAGTCCGGTTTTTGCAGTGGACAGTCCGTCAGGCAGATATGTTTTATCAAGTGAAATTTGCACAGGCTCAACATCCGTACCCGTTTTTGTAACAGTAACTTTTGTGAGGTCGGGCAAGGTGCCTACATCAACAAATTTATAAAGCCCCTCGGTATCAATCGTTACGGTATAGTCACTATCGGGTGTTTGTGCAAACGCCGACACACCGCAAAGCATAAATACCAAAATCATTATTACAGACAGTATTTTTTTCATTAAATTATCCTCAAAGTATGTATAAATTTAGCGTTTTTTATTATACAACAGTTATATACTTTACGCAATACGCTTGGTAAAAATTTAATTTTTAAATTTATGGTAAAAAAATAACGGCTGAAAAAATCAGCCGTCAATTAATACAGGGGAAAAGAGATAACCGATATCACAAAGGCAGCATATACCGACAAATGCAAGCGCCACGCCGACGGTGACAATTACAAACAAAATGTAGTTAAACTTGTAGTGCTTTACATTTTTGCGGTATTCAAGTTGCTGTTCAATTGACATATCGTTAAAAAGTTCACCGCGGATACGGCGGATGTCTTTATTAAGCCCCCACACGCCCGCGCGCTCTTCTGAGTTTGCGGCATTAACCTCTTTATTTGTTGTAAATGCATAAATTACAGACACAATAATGGAAATGGGCAATGCCCACTGCCAATAAAGAAATGTAAACAGTATAATATTTACAATAGACGCACCGATATAGCCGGTAACCACCGCGAAGGGTGCGCGGTGAATTGTGAGCGAACGGTTGTGAATTATTGACTTTACAATTAAGTATACTATTAATATAATTGCAAATACCGCAAACAGTTTTGCAGCAGTAAAGTTATTATAAAAAGGCAATACGGTATATTCGTTTTGTTCCATTGTTTCTCCTCGTTTTTAAAAAATAAAGCCGCTGTATTTAGCATTTGTATTTATTATTTATATATTAATTTTTTACCGCTGCACTGTCAAGCCAATTTAAAAAATTTAAAATTTTTTAATATTGACTTATTATTTATAGGATATATAATTAAAGTGTATAAAGTACTGTTTGAAAGGATAGAAATATGGCTGATAAAAACAGTTCGAACAAACGAAAAAATGTGACAGGTGCATATCCCGGTGTCACCGGCTCGTACCGTTCAAAAAGTTCTTACCCTAATTCTGCGCCTAAAAATGTAACTGCGCGTTCGGAATCGGTTAAAAACAATAATAAAAAAAATAATGATAAATTCGATTTTAAGCTTTGGTTTTCAAGTGATAATGTGCAGGCGTTTTTAAAGCAACTGCGTTTTTACGGCATTTGCGTGGCGCTGGCTTTGTTGTTTACGGCAGGTATTATAAGCGTTGCAAACGACGCGTTTGCGTTTATTAAGCCCGACGAAACTATTGTTGTTAATATTGAGCAGGGTGCAAGCACCTCTGCAATAGGAAAGGCGCTTAAAAAAGCAGGCGTTATCGACCACCCGTTTGTGTTCAGGCTTTACTCAAAACTCAAACACGCCGACGGAAAGTATCAATACGGTGACTATTCGCTAAATTCCAACCTTGGCTACGACCAAATTATTTCAAAACTCAAAAAGGCTTCTGTTCAAGCCGAAACCTACACCGTTACAATACCTGAAGGCTCAACCCAAGACGAAATTATTGAAATACTCACCGCCTCTAAAAACAGAAAAGTAAGCATAACCGACCTTGAAAACGCGCTGAACAACTACGAGTTTGATGAGTACGAGTTTGTAAAAGAATTGCCGTCGCGCCGTTGCAGGCTTGAAGGGTATTTGCCTTATGGTGAGTATGAGTTTTACGTTGGTGAAAGCGCCGTTTCTATGGTGGAAAAAATGCTTGAACGGTTTAAAGAAACGGTACTTACAGAACAAAACAGTCAGCTTATCACGGCAAGCGGAATGAAGCTTGACGAGGTTATCACGCTTGCATCGTTAATTGAGGCGGAATGTGACAGCAAGGATATGTATAAAGGTGCGGCAGCTGTTCTATTTAACAGACTTAAAAGCGAAACCGACAACTTTTTACAACTTACATCGAGTATAAATTACGCTTTGCCGTCACCCAAAACAACCTTTACCGAAACGGATAAAAGGACTGAAAGCGAATATAACACATATCTTTATTCAGGGCTGCCAAAAGGCCCCGTTTGTAACCCTAGTATTGACGCTGTAAATGCTGTGCTCTCGCCGGAGAGTTCGGCATATCTGTATTTTATAAGTGACGGCGAAAAATCTTATTTTTCCTCAACGCTTGAAGAACACAATTCAAACCTTAAAAAAGCGGCAAAAACCGCAAAGGGAACAAACACAATAAAATAAATATTTAAGGCACCTGTGCTAAAAGCACAGGTGCCTTTTTTTATACCGTGATATTTCTTATCCATCCCTTATTTTTTACAAAAATAAAACCGATAAGACATTTTAAAATATAAAGTGACTGAACAATTGCATAAACGTAAAGTATGGAAAGACTTGTAAAGCGGGTTAGCAAAAACGCACAAGTTACCGACGCTACCCACATAAAGCCTGAATCGAAAACAAATGTGATAAGCGTTTTACCGCCCGAACGCAAAGTGAAATACGATGCGTGGGCAAACGCATCGAGCGGCATTGAACACGCGCAGATTATCATAAGTCCCGTTGCGGTTTTACGCACCGAGTCGGTAGTGTTATACAAAAGCGGAATAAAGAGTGCACAAATGGCAAACAGTGCTGATACGGCAAGGCTTACAAAAACAGAGAATGCGATTAGTTTTACCGCTGTATCCATAGCCTTTGTTTGCTCGTTGGCACCCAAAAGCTGACCGATAATTATACCGATTGCAACGCCTACCGCCATAAACGACACCGAAAAGACATTGAAAAATGTCTGGTTTATGTTGTTTGCCGCCACTACATCAAGCCCCAGCGTTGAATAGCACTGGTTTACAACCGCAACGCCCGATGCCCACAACGCTTCGTTTACAACAAGCGGCAAACCTTTTATTGCAATTTGTTTTACAAGTACATACGGCACATGCAACGAGCGGTAAGCACCGATGATAAAGCGAACTTTTGCTGCATTTTTATGTGTCCAGATAACAACAATAGAAAGTTCGACAAACCGCGATATAACTGTTGCTATCGCCGCGCCGCGCACACCCATTGGTGCAAAACCGAGATGGCCGAAAATAAGCACATAGTTTAAAACGAGGTTTACACATACTGCAACAATGCCCGCAACCATTGGCGGAATTGTTTTGCCCGTTTCGCGAAGCGAACTTGCGTAGCACTGGGCAAATGTAGAGGGCAAAAGACCGACAAGCATAATATTAAGGTACTGCCTTGCACTTGCAAGCGCATTTTGGGCATTTTCAACACTGCCCTCGCCACGAAGGTAAAGCATTATAAGGCTGTCACCGAAAAAGTAAAACGCACCGATACAAACAGAAGTGAGTGCCGTGCAGAAAATAAGTTTAAAACGGAAAGTGTCGCGCATACCCTTGTCGTTTTTACTGCCGTAAAACTGCGAGCCGAAAATACCCGCGCCCGAAATTGCACCAAACAGACAAAGGTTGAAAACAAACAGCAACTGGTTTGCCACCGCAACACCTGTCATATCCGCCGTGCCCAGCCTGCCGACCATTATATTGTCCAGCATATTAACAAAGTTTGTTATGCCGTTTTGCACCATAATCGGAATGGCGATTAACATTACTTTTTTATAAAAGGCTTTGTCACCGATAAGTTTTTTAAACATAATTTACTCCAAAAAAAGATATGCTAAATTACTTTAGCATATCTTTTAAGTTATGTCAATCAAGATAGTCAACAATACCGCGGTATATTGCATAAGCAAACTGGTAGCGGTTGTTTTGTAACAGTTCGGCGTCGTCTGCATTAGTTATAAAAGCAAGTTCAACAAGCAGTGCGGGCATTGTTGTGCGGCGCAAAACATATAGTGATGTGTTTACTTTAACACCTAAATCCCTTGTGCCAAGCCGCTCGACAATTTCGTCTAAAATATCCTCTGCCATACCCGATGCGCGCGACGGTATTGAATAGACATACACCTCACTGCCGTTTGCATTTGGGTTTTCCGACGCGTTTGCGTGGATACTTATAAAGTAATCGGCACCCCATTCGTTTGCCATCTGCACGCGCTGTGCAAGGCTTGTGGCGTTTGTTGTGCCAAGCGTTGTTTCGGCGGTCGGGCGGGACAGCATTACCTCAAAATTGCCGTTTTCCAAAAGCAGTTCGGAAAGATAAATGCCCACTTCATACACAATGTCCTGCTCGCGCATACCAAACCCCTCGGCGCCCGCGTTTACACCCTGCGGGTTGTGACCTTGGTCAATAAATATTTTATAAATTGTTATCACCTCGTTATATTATATTCATACACGTTACAGATATATTACGAAGGTGATTATATAACCCTTTCCTTTTTATTGTTCAAAGTCGTCTTTGTATGCTTCGGTGACAAGTTTTAATACATTTTGTTCAATATGCTTGTTTTTTTCGTTTTTTGAATTGTCAAGGTTATATTTGCCTTGAGTTATTCCCGCAAAATAAGTTTCTTCTTCGCTGTTTGAACGGTATAAAAACAGTAGGTATTTATCGTTTATTTCAGCGGCATAGTCCCCCCAATGACATTTCATTTGGTCGCCTGATGTCACAACGTTTTCACACACCGTTATTTCTTTCAGTTCAAGGTTGTCGCCTTTATACACTTTGTGTACTTTAAAGTTTCTCTTTGTATAACTGTATACACAATCGGTTTTAGAAAAATCATCGGTTTTCTGATAATTTTTGTCATACCAAAGCTGTGTGCTCTCTTCAAAACTTTCGGTTGGAGATGCCACTATTACATAGTCGGCAGAACTGTATAAGTCCTCTACGTTGTCAAAAAAGGCGTAGTTCATAAGTCCGGGTTTACCATCGACCGTTATGTTGTAGTCGGGCACTTGTTTATCCAAATCGCTCCGGTTTGAAGTTGACGCGCAAGAGCAAACTGATACGGTAAATAATAAAATTAAAAATAAAGAAATAATTTTTTTCATAACCTAATCCGCCCTTTCTATCTATATTTGTTTTTAAAGGGCTAAAATGTTGCAATTTTTGAAAATTATTTTTTCGTATTTACGGTTGGAAAGTAATTTTAAACCATTCTTGTGATTCTGTATGGCCTTCGATAACACTGCCTTCATTTAATTTTTCGTAAAAGTCGGCAGCAGTATAAATGTTTTCATTGTCAATTGCTACTATTGTATCGCCTGTTTTCAAACGGGAATTTTTAAGCACAGAAGAATCGGTTATGCTTGTTATGGTAATTCCGGGTGTGTTAAGTATACCGATTTGCGCATTTTTACTTGCTTCAAATTCAATTCCATAGTCAATGTTATCTGTTTTATTTATTTTATTTATAATATTTTTATAATTATTATAAGCATCAATAAGCTTATTGCCGTATATAGAAAAAGATAACCCTTCTGTTCCGTATTCGGTTGATTTAAACGCATTCATTGCAATTACTTTATTATGTTTATCAACAACAGGGCTTCCGCTGCAACCGGGACTTAATTTCATATCGGACATAATTAGATATTGATTCGCAAGTCCGTTTATACTTGTTTTTGTAATTTTGCCTTGAGTAAATGTATTTCTTAAATGTATAGACTTTGGTGTGGAACAACTGTAAATACTTTCGTTGATTTTAGGGGCTCTGTCTGATAATTTAAGTGACGGATATCTGTTACTTGCAGTTAAAATTGCAATATCAAAATCAGGGTCGGTATATGTAATATCAGCCTTATGCATAACACCGTCATAAGTTATTACATAACAGTCCTTTACTAAATTGCCGTCTGTTCCGACAAGATTGTGGTATGAGGTCATAACAGCACCGTCACCGCAAAAGAAACCGCTGCCTACAACGTTGTCATCACTGGATATGTTTGTCGAAACATCGGTACCGCAATAAACTGTTACACATGACTTATATATTTTATTGGTATTTGTTCTGTTATATAAGATAATGGAAAATAACGATAATAAAACAACCGCTATTACTAACGAAAAACAAAGTGTTTTCCTGTTTTTAAAAAAACCTTTAATATTCACAATTATTCTCCTTATTTTGTAGCACACAGGTATAAAATCAAGCGCACCGAAAAGGCTTATACATTAAGTGTTACTCTGTCCAACCGTCCTTATAACTCTCAAAAGATAAGAATTTTTTAGGTGTATATCCGTCGTCAGACAGATAGGTCACTTTAACTGCCACTCCTTCTTTTCCGTATAGAGTGTCACCTTTTCCGATGACAATAATCTCTTTAACGGCGTCAAAAACATTTGTTAAATTGTGCTCTTTCATATAATTGACAACCGTCATTATTTCCTTGCTGTCATCGCTGTAGCCGTTTAATACATCTTTAGGAATTTCTCTTTTTTCCTGTTCTTCTTGGCTGCCTGCCATATCCAGATTAAATACATTAATAGTACGTCCTACAACTGTAACCTTTTTTTCACTTCCCAAATTTTCAACATCATATCTCACAAAGTCTATTATAGACGGACCTTGAGACTCTCCGTTTGGAAGTTCTATTATGTCACCGTCCGGAATGTCGTACTTAAATCCAAAGTATTGTTGCGCAACATCATTTAAATCAGATGCCTTTACATAGGTACACTCACGATCTTCGTCCCAATGTGAATATTTAGAGTCAAAAATTGTTTCTACATAATATGAAAAACTTAAAAGGTCGGGTTTGCCGTTTGAAAAATCGCGGATGTTAGTAAAAACAAAATCCCTGCCCACTTCAAACAACTTTTCGCTGTCATCAGGCGTAAGGTTATAACCGTTATGTGATAAGGTAAGCGTTTTAAGGTCACCGGTTATATCCAAACCTGTTTGTTCATCTACAACATTTTCGTTATTATCTGTAGGCAGAGCAGACGGCTGCTTTGCGCAAGACGATAACAAAACCGCAATCATTAAAATCATACATAAATTTCTAAAAAATTTGTTTACCAATACTGTTCCTCCTCTGGAAGCGGGTCGCCCTCGCCAATATATATTGTTGTTCTGTACGGTGAAATTGACCCTACTATATCGTCGTTTCCCCTTGATAAATCGCCGGTATTTCCGCTATGGACTTCAAAATGAACATAATAACCGCTATTACTAACGAAACTATTCTTTTTTTCATTTTAAAAACTCCTTTTCATATAAATTTATTTTTTGCTTTTTTTCCTTTCATTAAATAACTAAAATAAAGATAGCGTTTTGTGACAAAAAATACAAAATTTTTTCAAATTATTTATAGACAGTTTGTGTTGACATTCATTTTGAATTGTTATATCATTTTTGGCACATAGTTTTATTAAAATAAATGGAGTTTTATTAAATGCTGACATATTTATTAAGCATGGTGGAAACACCGGAAGACAAAAGCAAAGTTGAAGAGCTTTATTATAAATACAGAAGCCTTATGAAATATTTAGCGCTTAAAATATTGCATAACGAAGACATGTCAGAAGATGCGGTGAGTGACGCATTTGTTTCGTTAATTGAAAATTTGGATAAGATAGATGAAGTAGATTCAAACGACACCAAAGCATTTGTTTATATTGTAACACGCTGCATTTCGTTAAACAAATACAACAAGCAAAAAAGACAAGCCACAGAGGATATTGAAAAGTTTTTAAACAAAAAAATTGACGACACCGATGTGTTTGAAGATATTTTTTTAAACGACTGGTTTATACAAATTAACAATTTGCCCTCTATTTACAAAGACATTCTTGAACTTAAAGTTTATTACGAAATGACAAACAAAGAGATAGCCAAGTTATTAAACATATCCACCGCTTTAGTCCGAAAGAGATTAGAGAGGGCAAGAAATTCACTTAAAGAAACGCAGAAAAGAGAAGAAATTAATGTTTGACAAAAAAGAGCGAGAGGCTTTAAAGCTTATATTTGCCGAATACAACAACAGGCTGTGTAGTGTTTTACCTTTAGACAGTGAGCTTGAGGACATAACATTTACAGATAAGTTTGTTAAAAAAATGCAGCGCCTGCTTTACCACCAAAAGAAATTTTACTATTCTTTTGTAAATACGTTATCAAAGCGAGTTGCCTGCTTAATTGCCATAGTAGTTTTATTATTTGCCACCACAACGTTTAGTGTAAAAGCATTTAGAGAGCCGTTTATTGATTTACTGGTTGAAACATATGAAAAATTTACTCGTATTTTTGTTTCAAACGAGCCGGAAGAAGTCATAGACTATAACAGCCTGACTCCTGTAGTTCCAAATTATATTCCCGAGCAATTTAATATGGTTCATAAAGTCGAAGACGGTGATTTTGCTCAGTATGTTTATGAAGATGCAAATAAAAATTCACTTATGTTTACCAGAAGCGCTCCGCAAGCCAGCATCGGTATTGACACCGAAGGCGTTGGTTACAGAAAAATCATAATTAAAGGCACTTATGAAGCATTAATAAGCGAACCTAAAAGCGAAAGAATCGTTGTATTCAGTACAGATAAATTCGTGTTTGTTATTTCTCTTTCAAAAGCATATCCGGAGTCGGAACTTATAAAGGTAGCCGAGTCGATAAATATTTAACAATTTTAAAAGACACTTAAGTTTTAAACTTAAGTGTCTTTTTTTAATAAACATTTTGTTATATCTCACATATATATTAAAGAGGTGATTATTTTGATAATACATACTGTAACGAAAGGCGATTCGCTGTATTCGATAGGCAGGCAGTACGGTGTAACAATTGAAGCACTGATTGCGGCAAACGGGGCAAGCGTTTCGCCCACGCTGATTGTGGGGCAGGCCGTAATTGTGCCGACCGCCACCCAAAAATACCGCGATATACTGACAAACGGATATGCCTATACCAACATTGACAAAAGCGTTCTTTCAAGCACGCTAGATTATTTGTCGCTTATAACCCCGTTTTCGTACGGCATAAACACAAACGGTACACTTGTGCAGCTTGAAGACGACGAGATTATTGCAACGGCGGAAAACGCAGGCGTTTTACCGCTGCTACTTATTACAACCCTTACCGAAGCGGGCAAGTTCAGCCCGCAAAACGCAGCGGCGATTTTAAGTGACAGTTCCCTTTCAGAAACACTTTTGCAAAACATTTTGGCTCAGCTTGAACAGCACAATTATTTTGGCGTTGACGTTGATTTTGAGTACATACCGCCCGAGTACCGACAGAGTTATGCCGATTTTATTACACGGCTGAGAGAACTTGTATCCCCGCTTGGTTACAAGGTATTTGTAGCGCTTGCGCCCAAAACAAGTGCTATGCAGCGCGGGCTTTTATACGAAGCGCACGATTATGGCGCGCTTGGAAACGCGGCAGATTATGCGCTGATTATGACTTACGAGTGGGGGTACACCTACGGTCCGCCAATGGCGGTGGCACCCATTGACAAGGTGCGAGAAGTTTTAGAGTATGCAATAAGTGAAATGCCGGCACAAAAAATACTTATGGGTATACCCAACTACGCGTACGACTGGACGCTTCCGTTTGTGCGTGGCAGTGCGGCACAGTCGATGTCAAACGACCGCGCGATAGAAATTGCACGCATGTACGGTGCCGAAATTCAATTTGATGAAACGGCGCAAACACCGTTCTTTAACTATTACGATGAAAACAAGCGTGAGCACGTGGTTTGGTTTGAAGATGCGCGCAGTATAAACGCTAAACTCGAACTGTTAAACGAACTGGCGCTGGCAGGCGCATCTATATGGAACGTTTCAACTTTCTTTAAGCCGTTATACACCTTACTTAATTCTAAATTTAACATAACAAAACTATAAAAATGGGCTGTAAAAAACTATCGTTTTTTTACAGCCCTATTTAATTTTAAGGTGTCGTGGAATTTTTACATTTCCTTTTTTGCATTATCAAATATTGATATTAAATGTCTGCCGATAGCGGCAAGATATTTAAAGCCCGCCTCGTTTAAAGCGCGCGGTCCCGGAGGGCCGCATTCAAACGCAAGATCACCTTCGTAGCCAACCTCGGCAAGTGCTTTCATAAAGTCTTCCCAATTTATACGCATAGGGGTAAAAGCACAGGGCGGCACAGCGTGAGCAGAGTAGGGCAGGGTGTGTAAATCGGTAAGCCCATCGTTATCGTGAACGTGTAAAACGACGATACGGTTTTTACATTCGCGAACTATTTTTGCAGGGTCTTGCTGTGTAAGCGGCGCGTGGCCGACATCAAGGCAAATTTTAAATCTGTCACCCAATTTATCACAAAGGTATATAAGTTCGTCTGCACGCGAGCAGGTGGTGGCTGTTATATGTTTATAAACGGGGTCGCCTTTAAACATATTTTCAATACAGCAGTAAACGTCGTACTTTTCTAAAGTCGGGATAAGACGTTTATAAAACTCCACACACTTATCAAGGGTGATTTGTTTATGTCTGCCCAGCACCCGCTCGGGAATAATAATGGGGTGGACAACCGCATATTTACAGCCGAGATAATGGGTGGCTTTAATTGACCATATATTTTTTTCTACCATATAGTCATAGTCAAACCCGTCACCACCGGGGTGCCCCATAAATGGAGTATGTGTTTGTTCAAACACAAAACCGCTTTCGTTTGCCACTTTGCGCAAATTTGTAAAATAGTCTTTAACCTGCTTTTCGGTTAATTTTTCATAATCGGCAAAAATTCCTTTTGACGAAAACTCCGAAAGAGAGTACATCGTGCCGTCAAAACCGCATTTTTTAAGATACGCAAACTGGTCTATCCCTAAAAAATTTGCGCTGTTATTACAAATTGACAGTTTCATTATTTACTAATCTCCGCTTTTCTTTTATCAAAGACTGAAACAAGATATTTTTCAAGCGCCGCCATATATCTATAGCCACCCTCACGAATGGCTACAGGCGCTGCGGGGCCTGCCTCAAAATTAATATTACCCTCATAACCGACGTCTGCAAGGGCACACATAAACGAATGCCAATCGGTTCGCACCGGTTCAAAACCGCAGCCTGCAGGCACTGCCTGAGCGCAAAACGGACGGGTGTGCAAGTCTTCAATACCGTCATTGTCCTGACCGTGTGTGCAAACCAGTCTGTCGCCCATCTCGTACACCATTTTTGTCGGGTCTTGCTGTGTTAAAGCAGCGTGGCCGATGTCAAGGCAGAGTTTAAAGCGGTCGTTACCAAGCGCGTCTACAAGTGCACACATTTCGTCGGCACGTGAACAGGTTGTAGGACAGATATGTCTGTAAACGGGGTCACCGCGGAACATATTTTCTATGCACGCATACACGTCATACTCCTCAAGATACGGACGCAGGCGTTTAAAGAACTCTATATTTTTTTCAAAAACTTCTTTTTTATAGTGCTCATTATAACGTTCGGGAATCATAATCGGGTGCAAAACACACTTCTTAATACCAAGATAATGTGTTGCTTTTACCGAATAAATCATACGGAGCAGGTGCACGTCGTAGTTAAATGTATTGCCTGCACTTGCATGACCCGAAAAAACGCCGTGTGTCTGGTCGATTTCAAGACCTATATCTGCAATTATATCTTTCCATTCGGTAAAGTATTCTTTAAGTTCACTTTCGGGAATTTCGGGGTTGTCACGGTCGACATAAATAGGGAATTTTTCGCTTTTTTCGCCAAAGTAGGGTCCAAGCGAAAGCATAACTGCTTCGAAACCAACGCGCTTGAACATTTCAAGCCATTCCCTGTCAAACCGGCAAGAAGCTGATATTTTCATAATCCTATTCCTCCGTTACAGGCGGGTTTTTCGCCGTTTCATACATCTCGTTTAAATAACCGCCGATGTCTGCAAGGTAGATAAGTCCTGCCTCGTTAAGCTCTGCAGGTCCGGGAGGCGACATTTCAAAATTTAAATTGCCTTTATAGTCAATTTCTGCAAGCGCACTCATTGTATCCTGCCAATTAACACGCATGGGAATATATGCAAGCGAGTGCAAGTTTTTAGCGTGAGATGAGAAGGGGAAGGTGTGCAAGTCGGAAACACCGTCGTTGTCGTGTGTATGTAAAACAACAACCCTGTCACCGCCCTCACGAATCATTTCGCCGGCATCGTCTTGTGTGAGCGGAGCATGGCCGATATCTACACAGATTTTAAGACGGTCACCCACAGCGTCGCAAATTGCATTCATTTCTTCAATATGCGAACAAATGGTGGAGCAGATGTGCTTAAATGCTATATCACGGTTCCACATATTTTCTGTGCAGCCGTAAACATCATACTCTTCAAGGTAGGGCACGAGTTTTTTATAAAAATCTACCGCTGCATTAAAGTTTTCTTCAACACAAACATCATAACGGCGCTCTCTCATTATGATCGGGTGGATTACAACATACTTACAGCCAAGATAATGTGTTGCCTTTATACAAGCAATTTCTCTTTTGATTACATCTTCAATGCCGTCATAGTGACGGGGGTGGCCGGTAAACTGCGAATGAGTTTGACCGATTTCAATACCCGCCTTGTCTGCAAGGCCTTTGAGCATTGTAAAATGCTCTTTAATCTGCTCGTCTGTAACATTGTCAATGTCGGCAAACATACCCGATTTACCGAAGTATTTGCCAAGACCGAAATCAACAGCGTCAAAACCGCAGCGTTTGATGTACTCAAACTGTTCTGTCTCAGAAACAGGGACAGAATTGGTTACTGAAAGTTTCATAATTCTTATCTCCTTATGAACCCATAAATGTAGTTATTTTTAGTATATCAAAGCCTTTTTAACATTTCAACAGTTTTAAAAATTTTATTGACAACTTGGGAAAATAGTGGTAATCTTTATTTACAGTTAATACTCTTGAGGGAGTAGTTAGCGCACCTTTTGGTGCGTGGCAGTGTCAACAACTTGGCTTTTATAAGTCTGGCACGCCGTAAATAACCAGACTCATGTAGGTGTTTTTATGCATTACTCGGCGTAGAATACTTATATGGGTTATTTTTATTTTTAAGGAGAAAGACTATGAGTTACTATTCAAGTGACAGCGAAAAAGTTTTAACCGACTTAAATTCGCAAAAAAGCGGTCTTACCGAAGCCGAAGCGGCTTTAAGACTCGAAAAAAACGGCAAAAACAAACTTGAAGAAAAGAAAAAGACAAGTTTATTTGTTCGCTTTTTACAGCAGCTTGCCGACCCGATGATAATAGTTCTTATTGTAGCGGCTGTACTTTCGGGTATCACCTCAGCTTACGAGGGCGAGTCGTTTGCAGATGTGTTTATTATCATGTTTGTTGTTATTTTAAACTCTGTGCTCGGCGTTGTTCAGGAAAGCAAAGCGGAAGAAGCTATTGCAGCACTTAAAACAATGACGGCGGCACACTCAAAGGTTTACCGCGACGGTGTTTTGAAAAGCATTAAAAGTGAAGATCTTGTTGCCGGTGATATTATTGCTCTCGAAGCGGGCGACGCTGTTCCTGCTGATGCCAGAATTTTAGAATGTGCGTCGATGCAGGTTGAAGAATCGGCGCTTACCGGTGAGTCTGTGCCGGTTACAAAGAAATCAGACGCAATTGAAGGCGAGGTTGCTTTGGGCGACCGCAAGAATATGGTATATATGGGCTCGACCGTAGTTTACGGCAGGGGCACCGCGGTTGTTTGTGACACAGGTATGAAAACCGAGATGGGCAAAATTGCCGACGCGCTTTCAAAAGCTGAAGAGGGTCAGACTCCGCTTCAGAAAAAACTCGCTTCGCTTTCAAAGGTATTAACCATTTTGGTACTTGGTATATGTGTTCTTATTTTCGGCGTTGGCTTGTTAAAATCGGGCGGTTTTACAACAGAGCACATGATTGACTCGTTTATGCTTGCAGTCAGCCTTGCTGTAGCTGCCGTTCCCGAAGGTCTTGCAGCTGTTGTTACAATTGTTTTGTCTATCGGCGTTACCAAAATGTCAAAGCAAAACGCAGTTATCAGAAAACTTACCGCTGTTGAAACACTCGGCTGTGCGCAGGTTATTTGTTCTGATAAAACAGGTACTTTAACACAAAACAAAATGACTGTTGTAAAAGAGTACGGTGCAAACAGCGACCTGCTCGGTCACGCAATGGCACTTTGTACCGATGCCGAATTTGACAATGAAAAAGGCGAGGCTATCGGCGAGCCGACAGAATGTGCGCTTGTTAACTACGCCAACAAAATCTCGCTTAACAAAAACGAACTCAAAGAAAAATATCCGCGTGTGGCAGAAGCTCCCTTTGACTCAATGCGCAAAATGATGTCAACAGTTCACAGCCGCGAAAACGGATTTATCCAATACACCAAGGGTGCACCCGATGAAATACTTATGCGCTGTACTCACATTATGACAAGCGACGGTATCAGAGAAATTACCGATGCTGACAAGGCAGACATTTCGGCGCAGAACAAAGATATGGCAGACAGCGCTTTACGTGTACTTGCAGGTGCTTTTCGCGAGTATGACAATCTGCCCGAAAATACCGAGCCTGAGCAGCTTGAAAAAGACTTGGTATTTGCAGGTCTGTACGGTATGATTGACCCTGTACGTCCCGAAGTTAAAGCAGCGGTTGACAAGTGCCGTGACGCAGGAATTGCAGCGGTTATGATTACAGGCGACCATATTGACACAGCGGTTGCTATTGCAAAAGAGTTGGGTATTCTTACCGACCCGTCACAAGCAATTATGGGTCAGGCGCTTGACTTTATGAGCGATGAAGAACTTGACAGCAAAATCGAATCGCTTCGCGTGTATGCCCGTGTTCAGCCCGAACACAAGGTGCGCATAGTATCGGCTTGGCAAAGACGCGGTAAAGTCACCGCAATGACGGGTGACGGTGTTAACGACGCACCATCTATTAAAACAGCAGACATCGGTATCGGTATGGGTATCACAGGTACCGACGTTACCAAAAATGTTGCAGATATGATTCTTGCAGACGATAACTTTGCAACAATCGTTTCGGCTGTCGGTGAAGGCAGACGAATTTATGACAACATTCGTAAATCAATTCAGTTCTTACTGTCATCAAACCTCTCAGAAGTTATTGGCGTTTTCACCGCAACAATGCTTGGTTTTACACTGTTAAAGCCCGTACACATGCTGTGGATTAACCTTATCACCGACAGTTTACCCGCACTTGCACTCGGTATGGAAGAGGGTGAGCGCGATGCTATGAAACGCCCGCCAAGAGATTCTAAAGACGGCATTTTTGCAGGCGGTGTAGGACTTGACGTTATGTATCAGGGCTTATTTGTTGCAGTACTCACACTTATCGCTTATTTTGTAGGGCATTTTGTTGAGTCAGGTGTGTGGGAAATTGCAAACAGCCCCGACGGTATGACAATGGCATTTTTAACTCTGTCAATGGCGGAGATTTTCCAATCGTTTAACATGCGCTCGCGCCGTGCATCTATTTTCACACTCCAAAACCATAACAAGTGGCTGTGGGGTGCAGGCATTTTGGCGTTTGTATTAACAACGGTTGTAATTTATGTTCCGTTCCTTGCTGATATGTTTGGTTTCACACCCGTTTCGATTATGGAATATGCAATTGCAATAGCCCTTGCATTCCTTATAATCCCGCTCGTTGAAATTGTAAAAGCAATACAGAGAAAACTTAACAAATAATTCTAATGCCGACAGTGCTGAAAATTGGTACTGTCGGCATTGACTTAATATAATTTTGTAGTATAATATAATTAGAGAAATTAAATATGGAGGAGAAATTATGTTAATTTTCAGCAGCAAAAATCAAAAAATTTCAAAATCGTTTTATGACCATCATCAAAATGTAGCAGACTGCTTTGAAAACTTTGAAAAGTTTATGGACATTCTTTTTGAAGAAAAAGTAGACGAGCATGCGCTTGAATCTGCAAAAGTTGCAATTGATGATAACGAGGCAAAGGCTGACATCGGTCTTCGCCATGCAATTGACCTTATGAAAGAGGCATTTTTGCCCGTAACACGCAAAAACCTTATCGCGCTTGTAGAAAGCACTGATGAAATTGCAAACAACTGTCAGGATGTTGCAAGACAGGTTACTCTTGAAAAAATCCGTATCCCTAAAGAACTTCATTCTGATATTAAAAAAGTCATTCAGATTACAGACAACCAGTTAACTCTTCTCTACTCTGCAATTGACAAGTTACTCAACAACTTTAAACTTCTCACTGCAAACAAAAAAATTCTTGATGATATCCGTGCAGACGAAAGCAGTGTTGACCGCATTGAGACAATGCTTCACGAAAGAATTTTTGAACTTGACCTTTCACTGTGTGAAAAAATTTACTACAGAGATTTGGTTGCAGACATCTGCCAGACTTCTGATATCATCGAGGACATTGCCGATCAGATTCAGGTAATGCTTGTGGAGAGAGAGGCTTAATTTAATATGATTTATCTGTTGCTGATTGCCGGCATTTTTATGGGTTGGTCGCTTGGCACCAACGATGCCGCAAACGCTTTCGGTACAGCAGTTGCAACGGGCGTTGTAAAATACCGCACCGCTGTTATTATCATTTCCATATTTGTTGTTATCGGCGCATTTTTAATGGGTTCGGGAAATATGGAAAGTGTTAACAGCCTTGCAATTAACAACGCGGTTATCCCGTCTGCACAAAACGCTGCACAATTGGTTGAAGATGGCAAAGGCGACAACCTTGCGCTTATGTCTGCTATAAAAGCGTTTATCATCTTCGTGTGTGCCGGTGCCACTGTATTTTTAATGTCGTATCTTAAGTTCCCTGTTTCTGCCAACCAATCAATCACCGGCGCTATCATCGGCTGGGGTATATTCCACGCAGATTACAGCAACCCTGCTGTTTTAAGCGGAAACTTAAAACAAATTGTAAAATTTGCTTCTACCTGGCTGTTATGCCCGCTGGGTGCTGCAATAATTTCGTTTATTATAGTTAAGGTTGCATCAAAATTGCTTGTGCCAAAACTTTCAAACCTTTCGCACTACGATGACGTTATTAAAATCGGTTATCTTATCGCGGGCGGTTATGCATCGTTTAGTATAGGTATGAACAGTTCGGCAAACGTTACATCACTTTATTACGGTGAGGTTGTAAACGGTGTTTCGACCAACCTTTTGACTGATGCAAGACTTACTTGCACAATCGGCGGCCTTGCAATCGCTCTTGGCGTTTTAACCTATTCTAAAAAGGTTATGATGACTGTTGGTTCATCAATCGCACCGCTTACACAAATCGAAGGCTTTTTGGTTATAATTTCAATGGCTACCACAATTGTTTTGCTTGGCAACTTTATGCAAATCCCCGTTTCTACATCTCAGGCAGTTGTCGGCGCAGTAGTTGGTGCAGGCCTTACCAAAAGTTATAAAGTCGTTAACTTCGGCGTGTTTAAAAACATCGCTGTTGCATGGGTAAGTTCTCCTGTAATGGCAGGCTTACTTACATATCTTGTGGCACTTGCTACACAATCATTCTTTGCATAAATCAACATATAAAAAACCTCGATGAAAATTCATCGAGGTTTTTTTATTGCAAAATACACAAACCGATGATATTATAAACTAAAACAGTTATCAGAAAAGGCTGCCGCGGGTTTTAGGAGAGATACAATGAGCGCAAAACTGTCAATGGCGGTGTCGATGTTAATTTTCGGCACCATTTCAATTTTTGCAAGATATATAAATCTTGCATCGTCGGGCCTTGCATTTTACCGCGCATTTATTGCGGTAATGGGGCTTTGCATATACAAACTTATTAAGCGTGAGCGATGGTTTGCCGGTATAACCAAAAAAACTGCGCTTTTACTGTTGCTGTCTGGCGCTGCAATAGGTTTTAACTGGGTTATGTTGTTTGAAGCATATAATTACACTTCTGTTGCAACCGCAACACTGTGTTATTATTTTGCGCCCGTTATTGTAATTGCACTGTGTCCTATTATTTTTAAAGAAAAAGTTACAATTTGGCAAGCCATTTGTTTTATAATGTCAACGGCGGGGCTTGTGCTTATTACCCTTGTCGGCAAACAAACCGATTATGACATACGCGGTATACTGTTTGGACTTGGCGCCGCTTTACTGTACGCTTTAGTTATGATGCTTAACAAGTCAATACAAGGTATAACAGGTATTGACCGCACCCTTATACAATTTATCTGTGCCTGTGCGGTGTTGTTGCCCTATGCGTTTTTTACAAACGGACTAAGTTTAAAAAACGTTGGGTTTACGGGTATCGGCGCATTGCTTATACTTGGAATTGTGTATACATGTATAACTTATGTTTTATATTTAAACTCTATTTCAAAGCTGGAGGGAAGGGTGACAGCGCTTTTGGGTTATATCGACCCGCTGTGTGCCGTTGCAGTGTCGGTGTGCGTGTTTAACGAACGGCTGTTACCATTAAGTGCGCTTGGCGGTATAATGATTTTAGGGTTTACACTACTTTCTGATATTAAGAAAATAAAATAAAAAAGTGCTTTACAGCACTTTTTTATTTTATTTTCTCAAAGTCTTGTGCACCGTGTTTGCAAAGCGGACAAACAAAATCGGGCGGCAACGGCTCTCCCTCATAGACATATCCGCAAATTTTACAGACATAGCCTTTTTTGGCTGACGGTTTTTGTTTTACGTTTTTATGGTAGTAACTATATGTCATAGATTCGTCATCGTTTATAACCGCACCGTTTGTGACAGTGCAGATAAACATAACGTGACTGTCTAAATCAATCGTGTTTTCTACCTTTAAACTAAAATATGCATTTATATTATCAGACAGCACTAAAATTCCGTTTTTAGCGCGCCACGACGGTGTATCATTAAACTTATCAAAAGTTTTACCGCTTTTAAAGCCAAACTTCTCAAACACCGAAAAAGGTGCATTTACAGTAAGGCAGTTTACATTCATAACGCCTGTTTTAAGCACGGTATCACAACTGTGGGTTGACTTATTAAGCGTTACCATAACACGCGGTGTAACATCAGTAACCTGACAAACTGTATTTACAATACAGCCGTTGTCACGAGTGCCGTCGTTTGTTGTAACAACATACAGCCCGTAACCGATTTTATAAAGAGCAGTTAAATCGTTCATTTACTCCTCCTTTTCAAAATGGTCTTTATCAACCCCGCAGATAGGGCAGGCAAAACTGTCGTCTAGTTCTTCAAACTCAGTTCCGGCAGCAATTGACATTTCTTCATTACCCTCGTCCTCGTCATAAACCCAACCGCAAACGGTACATACATATTTCATAATATCTTCTCCTTTAAATAGTTTCTGGTTTGATAATATCATACCCGTTTTTACTTTTCAAGTATATATTATCATTGTTGACAACTCTTTATAATTTACTATATAATTTTTACGGTGATTATATGAGAATTAATATAAAAATTGAGGTAAATCATACAAAAGATTTACTTGAAAATAAAATAAAGCGCGCAGTTGGTGTATCTGACATAAGTTACCGCGTTTTAAAACGCTCGGTCGATGCACGCGGGGGCAGGGTTTTGTTTGTTTATACAATAGAGGCGGTAAAAAAGGGCGAGCCGTTTGAAAACCCGCCGCGCCTTACAATTCCACGCTCGACTTTGAAACACCGCCCGGTTGTAGTGGGAAGCGGTCCGTGCGGACTGTTTTGCGCTTATATTCTTGCAAAAGCGGGCGCAAAACCAATTGTGCTTGAACGCGGCGCTAAAATGGACAAGCGCATATCGGATGTGGCACTTTTTAATAAAACGGGTATACTTAACACCCGCTCGAACATTCAGTTTGGTGAGGGCGGTGCAGGAACTTTTTCAGACGGTAAACTGACAACGCGGATAAACGACCCGTTGTGTTTGGAAGTATTACAGGCTTTTGTAAAGTTTGGCGCACCCGACGAAATTTTATGGCAGGCAAAGGCACATATCGGTACCGACAAACTTGTAAATACCGTAACGGCAATACGCGATGAGATTATACGGCTTGGCGGAGATGTGTATTTTGACTGTTGCCTTACAGATATAGAAATTAAAAATTCAAAGGTATGCGGTGCACTCACTCAAAACGGCGAATTTAAAACCGACACTATTGTGCTGGCGATAGGGCACAGCGCTCGTGACACCTTTGAAATGCTGTTCAAAAAAGGAATTAATATGACGCCCAAAGCGTTTTCGGTGGGTGTGCGCATTGAACACCCGCAAAGCCTTATTAACCAAATTCAGTACAAAGACTACGCAAAATATCTGGGTGCCGCTGACTACAGCCTGTCCTATCACACAAAGCAGGGCAGGGGCGTTTACAGTTTTTGTATGTGTCCGGGCGGCAGCGTTGTGGCAGCGGCAAGCGAAGAAGGAATGGTTGTAACCAACGGAATGAGCCTTTTTGCGCGAAACTCGAAAAACGCAAACTCGGCACTGCTTGTAAGCGTTTTGCCCGACGATTTCGGCGGTGAAACCCTTGGCGGAATTGCTTTTCAGCGCGAGTTGGAGCACCGCGCGTATTTAGCGGGCGGCGGCGGTTACAAAGCGCCTGCCCAAAAGCTGTGCGACTTTTTAAACGGTATAAAAAGCGAAGCGTTTGGAAGTGTTACACCCTCTTATCTGCCTGCTGTTACACCAAGTGATTTAAATGTGGTTTTGCCGCATTTTGTCACAAGTTCGCTTAAAGAGGCGATACCCGTTTTTAACAAAAAAATGCGCGGGTTTGCTTTGCCTGATGCAGTTTTAACGGGTGTTGAAACACGCTCGTCATCGCCGGTACGTATTGTGCGTGATAAAAGTATGCAAAGTGATATTTTGGGGCTGTACCCTGCAGGCGAAGGTGCAGGATACGCAGGCGGAATTATGTCGGCTGCGGTTGACGGCATAAAATGCGCTTTAATGATATTGGAAAAGGGGATGTAAAAACAAGGGGATTTTTTCTATCCACCTACAAAAAGTGGCTGTAAATTTTTACAGCCACTTTTTTTATTTGATTATGAGTTTGTAGAAGTTTTTCTTGCCCTTTTTAAGTGTAGGCTCTGCCTTTAATATATCAAGTGTTACAACCGCATTTACATCTGTAATTTTTTGTCCGTCAAGCGTTACACCGCCCTGCATTACAAGTCTGCGCGCCTCACTCTTTGACGGTGCAATACCGCCCGACACCATCAGGTCTAAAATATTAATGTCGCTGTCGGTTTCAATTTCGGCAACGGGCATATCCCCGCCCTGCACACCGCCTGTAAAAAGTGCAAGCGAGGTTTCTTTTGCCTTGTCTGCCTCTTCAGTGCCGTGAACAAGTTGAGTAAGTTCATAAGCCAAAATTTCTTTTGCGGTGTTGAGCTGACTGCCCTCCCACTTGTCCATTTCATTAATCTGTTCAAGCGGCAAGAAAGTGAGCATTCTTATAAACCTGAGCACGTCGCTGTCGGCAACGTTGCGCCAATACTGATAAAACTCGTACGGGCTTGTCTTTTTAGGGTCAAGCCAAATAGCACCGTTTGCCGTTTTGCCCATCTTTTTACCCTCTGAGTTCATAAGCAGGGTGATTGTCATAGCGTATGCGTCTTTGCCGAGTTTTTTACGGATAAGTTCGGTGCCGCCAAGCATATTTGACCACTGGTCGTCACCGCCAAACTGCATATTACAGCCGTAATTTTTATAAAGATAATAAAAGTCGTAACTCTGCATTATCATATAGTTAAATTCGAGGAAGGAAAGGCCCTTTTCCATTCGCTGCTTATAGCATTCTGCCCTTAACATATTGTTAACTGAGAAGCAAGCACCCACCTCACGCAAAAGTTCAACATAATTTAAGTCCAAAAGCCAGTCGGCATTGTTTACCATAACCGCCTTGCCCTCGCCAAAGTCGATAAACTTGCTCATTTGCGCTTTAAAACAGTCGATATTGTGCTGTATTGTTTCTTTTGTGAGCACTTTACGCATATCTGTTCTGCCCGATGGGTCGCCGACCATACCGGTTCCGCCGCCAAGCAGTGCGATTGGCTTGTTGCCTGCCATTTGCAAACGTTTCATAAGGCAAAGCGCCATAAAATGACCGACGTGCAACGAGTCGGCAGTCGGGTCAAAACCGATATAAAAAGTGGCTTTGCCATTATTGATAAGGTCTTTAATTTCTTGTTCGTCTGTCACCTGCGCGATTAGTCCGCGGGCAACCAGTTCGTCATAAATTGTCATAATATTCTCTCCTTATTTATACTATTATATAAGAAAAATTCATATTGTCAAGAAGGATAAAATGCAACAAAATGCAACTAAAATTTCATAGTCTATCATTCACATAATTTTGCGCCATAATTGTTTTCAAAAAAATGTTATTAACATTTTGAACAGAGTTTTGAACAGGTCGTAAAACCGCTTGTCCACTTACAAAACTAAAGTTTTTAACAAAAAATTCGGAGTGTCGCAAACGCAAGTTCCGTTTAAAACTATTTTAGGGATTTGGTTTACATAATGTATCTTTTATATCTTTTGTCGCAAACGCATTTTGGTCAAGATTTGACACATTTCCTGCAATAAATTCATAAAAGCCCTGAGCGCCGACCATGGCAGCGTTATCACCACACAGCGAAAGGGGCGGAATAAACAGTTTTTTACCGCGCGGCAAGTGTTTTTCAAGCTTGTGTCTTAGCATTGAATTTGCACTAACCCCGCCTGCCACAACAAGATTATCAAAGCCGGTATCACGCGCGGCAAGGTAAAACTTATCACACAGCACGCTTGTAACAGCGTTTGAGTATGACGCAGCAATATCCGCCTTTTCAAGCGGCTCACCGCGTTGGTTTTTTGTGTGAACAAAGTTTACTATTGCGGTTTTTACACCCGAAAAAGAAAAGTCGTAGGGCGCATCTTTAAAGTTTACCTTAGGAAACGGGTATGCATTTTCATTGCCCGATTGCGAAAGACGGTCGATTTGTACGCCGCCCGGATAACTTAGACCAAGTACCCGCGCACCCTTATCAAAAGCCTCGCCCGCGGCATCGTCACGCGTTTGACCTATTACTTCAAAATGCGTGTAGTCCAAAACCTTAACTATATGTGAGTGGCCGCCCGACACCACAAGCGCCAAAAACGGCGGTTTAAGGTCGGGGTGGGCAATATAGTTTGCCGCGATGTGCGAGCGGATATGGTGGACAGGCACCAGCGGCAAGCCGTTTGCATAGGCAAAGCCTTTTGCAAAGTTTAAACCAACAAGCAGTGCACCGATAAGTCCGGGGGCGGCAGTTACTGCAACCGCGTCTATATCAGACACCAAAAGCCCGCTTTGTAAAAGTGCCTCGTTTACAAGCGGTGTTATTTTTTCAATATGGCAGCGTGATGCAATTTCAGGCACGACACCGCCGTAAACCTTATGTAAATCTATCTGCGAGAAAACGGTGTTTGACAACACCTGTCTGCCGTCACGCACAACGGCGGCGGCAGTTTCGTCGCAGGAACTTTCTATTGCAAGTATATTCATATCTCTCTCCGATAAATTACAGCGTCCTCTACAGGTGCCGTATAATAATTTTTGCGCAGCGAAATTTCTTTAAAACCGCACGACTTATACAGCGCGCGTGCAGGCGCATTTGAAGCGCGTACCTCAAGCATTACAGGACGGTTATAGATATTTATAACCGCATTTAAAACGGCTTTGCCTATACCGCGGTTTTGATTGTCGGGCTTTACCGCTATATCCAAAATATCGATAGTGTCGGGTGTTTCAAGCACCGCGACAAGCGCCATGTCGTCATACATATACACAGCGCAAGACGGATTTTCAAGATACTCTAAAAGTTCGCGCTTTGCGTTTTTAACGCACAGCGCCATAAGCGAAACGGCGCTGTCGGTTGCAATGTCTATACGCTTTATTTGCACTCGTACCACGACCTTCCCCAAAGTACGTCGGCTTTAAGACGGACACTGAGATTCATAGCGTTTTCCATTTCGTTTGTAAGGATTTGTATAACGGTGTCCTTTTCGTTTTCGGGCGCCTCGATTATAAGTTCGTCGTGCACCTGCATTATCAGTTTTGCCGAAAGATTATTTTCAATAAGTGCGCGCCGAGTGTTTACCATCGCAATTTTTATGATGTCGGCTGCTGTACCCTGAATGGGTGTATTAAGTGCCGCGCGCTCACCAAACGAGCGTGTTAAAAAGTTTGATGCTTTGAGTTCGGGCAGGTAACGGCGCCGGTTTAAAAGAGTGGTTGTAAAGCCGTCTTGTCTTGCCTTTTGCACAACGTCGGTCATATACCTCCTGACACCGCTGTAAAGGTCAAGATAACTGTCGATATATTTTTTAGCCTGCGCTTTCGTTGTGTTTATATCCTGTGCCAGCGAAAAGTCGGAAATACCGTAAACTATGCCAAAGTTTACCGCCTTTGCCGCACGGCGCATTTCGGGCGTTACAAAATCGGTCGGCACACCAAACACGCTGGCGGCGGTAACGGTGTGTATATCCGCATCGTTTGCAAAAGCGCCAATCATCGCGCTGTCGTTTGCAATGTGGGCAAGCACACGCAGTTCTATTTGCGAATAGTCGGCATCAATAAGAATATTATCGCCCGACGGCACAAACATCGCACGCAGTTCACGGCCCAGAGTAGTGCGAACGGGAATATTTTGCAAATTAGGTTCTGCCGAAGACAGCCTGCCCGTCTGGGTGACCGTCTGCTTAAAACTTGTATGGATTTTACTTTGGTCTGTTACAAGTTTTAAAAGTCCGTCACAATAGGTCGATTTTAACTTAACATACTGTCTATACTCCAAAATGTCCTCAACAATGGGGTGTTTTGTGCGCAGTTTTTCAAGTATATCCGCACCTGTCGAGTAGCCCGTTTTGGTCTTTTTGCCGTGCGGTAGCATAAGTTTCTCAAACAAAACAACACCGAGTTGCTTTGGCGAGTTTATATTAAACTGCTCACCCGCATGAAAATAAATACGCTCTTCCAGTTGCTCTATATTGTTTTGTAATTTTTTAGAATACCGCTCAATCTCGCTTTTATCAACGGTAAAGCCCAGCCGTTCCATATCTGCAAGGCATACGGTGAGCGGAAACTCAACTTCAAACAGCAGTTTTTGCTGATTGTTTTTTTCGATTGTTTCAAGTTGCTCTGTTTTAATGCTTTCAAGCGAGTCTACAAGTTGAAAAACACTGTCGGTATCCGCAACCTGACGCGACGGGTCGATAACATACTGTGCAACCTCTATATCGTAAAACGGCTGTATGTCTTTATTGTCATTTAAAAGCACCTTATACAGTTCTTTTGGCGCATAAGTTATTTTTTCAATTTGCGCATCTGTCAAAAGCGGCAAAACATTAACGGCGGGGCAAACACCGTTTGGACCCTTTACAACAAACTCACCGTTTTGGTAAACAAAGCACAGTCCGTTTTGTAAAAACCAATCGCGGTGTTTTTTAGCGTCTATCGTATCACCCGGCTGTATTTCTTTTTTATTTTGCTTTAAATCAAGATTTTTTATAATACTTGTAAGTTCATAGCGTTCAAGCAGCGGTAAAAGCGCGGCGGTGTCAAACGGCTGTATATCCATACCGCCTATCTCAATAGGCACATTTTTAACAATTTCGGCAAGTTTTTTTGAAAGGTAAGCGCTGTCCTTACCGTCGATAAGTTTTTGACGCATAGCCGGTTTTATTTTATCGCTGTCGATATTTGCATAAATATTATCAAGCGTTTCAAACTCTAAAATAAGCGATTGCGCACCCTTTTCGCCAATGCCCGAAACTCCTTTTATGTTGTCAGAACTGTCACCCATTATCGCCTTAAGGTCAATAAGGCGCTCGGCACCAAAGCCGTATTTTTCAACTATTTTTTCAGGTGTGTAAATTTCAACATCCGAGCCGTCTTTTTTAGTGACAGGCATTATAACACGGACAAAATCGTTTACCAGTTGAAAATCGTCGCGGTCACCCGACACAATATCGCACAGCATTTGATTTTTTGTGCAGTAGTCTGCAAGGGTGCCGATAATATCGTCTGCCTCAAAACCTTTGCACTCGTATATTTTTACATTCATCGCGCGCAAAATGGCTTTTAACGGTTCAAACTGCACAGCAAGGTCATCGGGCATGGCGTGTCTGCCCGCCTTGTACTCGCTGTAAAGTTCGTTTCGAAAAGTGCCGCCGCGCAAATCAAACGCAACCGCAACCATATCGGGACTGCTCATTTCAAGGTATTTGAAATAGAGTTTTAAAAAACCGAACACCGCGTTTGTCGGCTCGCCGTTTTTATTTGTCAGCGCGTGTATTGCGTAAAAGGCGCGATTTATTATTGAGTTGCCGTCAAATACTAATAGTTTTTTCATCTGTTCCCCACTGTGTTGAATATATTTTTTTCATATCTTCGGGCAGATCTGCTTTAAAAAACATCTGCTCGTTTGTAATCGGGTGAATAAAGGTAAGTGTATACGAATGCAGTGCGTGGCGGTTTATACCGCCTGAAAACTCAGTGCCGTAAAGAAAGTCACCGCACACGGCATGGCCGATATGCGACATGTGCACACGGATTTGGTGTGTTTTGCCCGTGTCAAGTTTTAAATGCAACAGTGAAAACTCACCGCGTTTTAAAACGGTTAAGTGGGTTATTGCCCGCTCGCCCTTTTCAAAATCCACCTGCCGTTTTATCGTCGACCCGCTTTGCCGTGCAATAGGTGCCGTTATAGTGGCGCTGTCACACTCGGGCGCGCCCTCTACAAACGCAAGGTATGTGCGCTGTATACGGCCTGCTTTTAAGTCGTTTGACAAAACACCCGACGCGTGCGCGTTTTTGGCAACAAGTATCAATCCGCTTGTGTTTTTATCAAGGCGGTTAACAGGGCGTATTGCACAGTCCTGCCCGTTTTTATCAAAATGAAAGCGAAGCGCGTTTGCAAGCGAGTCGTTGCGGTTGTTTTGTGACGGGTGGGTTGCCATAAACGGCGGTTTGTTGACAACTGCAACGTCTTTGTCTTCATACACAATATCAAGCGGAAAATCAAACGGTACGATTGTTTCGTTTGAGTTTGTTTCTTTTATATATACTGTAAGTCTGTCGCCCTTTTTTAATAGTTTAAGAGCGGTACACTTTTTATTTCCTATTAATATTCCGTGCGGATTTTTCTTTAAATCCTTTATCATACGCGACGAAAAACCGTGTGCGCGCAAAAACACCTGAACCTGCTTTTTATCAAAGTCTTGTCCGATTTCGTACTGCAGTTTGCGTATCATAACCGCACCGTCCAGCCGGCAACTGCATTAAAACTGCCAAGTTCGATATTTTTAAGAGTATCGCTTAGTTTTTGTGCCAGTTTGCCCTCTTGTAACAGTATTTGAGTATCTTTATAGTCTATTTTTACAACGGGGTTTATTCCGCCGCGCGTTGATGCCGAAAACACCTCGCATAGCGTGTTGCTGTTATAAGCGCTGACAAGTTCGTCCATTGACAAATCACGCGTGCTAACATCAATACCCCATGAACGCATAAGTTCTAATGCGCTGTCGCGCGTAACACCGTTGTGCGCATACTGCTCAGGCGATATAACGGTATCGCCGATGCGGAAAAACAGGTTGGCGCCCGATGTCTGCACGACATAGCGTTTAAAGGTAGGGTCAAGCCACAAACAGTCGCTATAACCCTGTTCTTTTGCGCGATATACCGAAAATGCGCCTGCTGCCAACAGCATGGCACTGTTTGTAAATGCCTGCGGCACGGTAAAATCCTCATTTGCAATAAGGCTTTGTGAAACCTTGTTTTTAGTATCTTCACATTCAAGGGTGATTGTAAGTTCTGCCTCGTTTACAGGGTAGGGGTTTATACCGCCGTCGATTGCGGTTAGCATTATTGATGCAAACAGGGTTTTACCGTCGCCTAAAAACTCTTTATCAAGTTTTATAAGTTCTTTTAAAGCATACAGCGTACCCTCCCTCTCAGGCGCGGGCAAGCCTTCTTTTTTTGCAGATTCGCAAAGACGGTTTATATACATATCGGGGCGGAAAATTACCGCCTTGCCGTTTAAATCTTTTGTTATACGCAATGTTTCACAGACAGTAAGCGCAAAACGTGCGCCGGTTGTCTGCGGCGGGTGATTTTGCTCGCCATAAGGTAAAATGTCGGCACGGTGCCAAAACCCGTCACGGCAGCGCGCACGGTACATATAGTTAGTAAAACCGTAATCGCTGACAGAGTCGGGCGATTTTTTTAAGGTACATTCTGTAAAATTAATGTCAGTCATTTTTAACTCCTTTTCGGGTTTACAACCACCGTATTATAGCCATCGTAAACCACCATTCCAAAACGGGCGCCCGACGGTTTTTTTACATTCTGAACAGGGCAGTAGTCCACCTCGACTTTAAGGTCGTCTTTTGCCTTGCTGTAATACGCGCAAAGGCTTGCGGCATACTCAATAACGCTGTCGTTTGGCACCTGACCTTTACAACTGATTAAAACGTGCGACGAGTGAACGTTTTTGGTGTGCAGCCAAATGTCGTTTTTGCGCGACAGTTTTACTGTTATAAAGTCGTTTTGCAAATTGTTTCTGCCGACATAAATTGTAAAGCCGTCTTTTTCAAACTTACGCGGTGCGCTTGGCTTTTCGCCGGTTTCCTTTTTATGTAAGCGTTTTATATACCCTGCACTTACAAGTTCTTTTCGAATTTCCGCTGCGTCTTTTACGCTTTCACAGTCGCAAAGCGACAAAAACACGCTGTCAAGGTAAGACAGTTCTTGTCTGTCTTTTTCTATAAGGTCTTTTAAAATACTTACACTGTTTTTGGCTTTTGTGTATTTTTTAAAATACGCTTGCGCGTTTTGTGACGGGGTGAGCGAGGGAGATAACGGTATTGAAATTTCTTTCATACCGTCGTAGTAGTTTTGACAAACAAGTTTTGTCTGTCCGTTTGCCATTTGGTAAAGGTTTGCATTTATCAGTTCGCCGCACACACGGTAGTGCTCGGCGTTTTTTGAGTTGTCAAGTTCTTTTTGACGGACCTGCACCTTGCGCTGTATACGCGCGCTTGTCCGTAAAATGAGTTGCGACAGGTCTTTTGTTTTTTGTTCAAACCGTGCCTTGTCCGACGCGGCGCCGAAAAACTGCTCAATTACTTGAGAGGGTGTTTCAAAAGTTTCGGTTTTACAAAAGCTGCCGTACTGCAAAACGGGCATAAAACAAAAATCGACAAGTTTGCCGTTTTGGGTTTGGGTTATAAGCGTGGGTGTGCAGCTTTTGTTTAAAAGCGTCTGCTTTATTTTATCGAGTTCCGCTTCAAACCTTACGCGGTGGGAAAGGGAAAGGTCGCCCACAAGTTTATCGCTGCCAAGTGCGGTGCGGTAGGCAAGTTCACGCGCAACAAGCGGTGAAATGCCGCTGATGTTTGACATTATACTGCGTTCAAGCGTCTGTTCTTTGTTTTCAAATATAACATCTGTTTTACAAAAGTCCAAAAGCGGTGTTTTACCCGCCTGTGCAGGCGCGCTGACATAGGGCAGGGCGGGCAGTATGCTTCTGCCGTTCTCTTTTGTAATGTCGGCATGGCGCACCGCCTCGATTATTTTATTATCGCCGTCAATTAAAATCATATTGGCGCTTCTGCCCATAAGTTCAACAGCGATTGTTTTTGTGACAGTTTCGTAAAAGTCGTTTTTACATTCAAACTCAAGCATCACACACCGCTCAAACGACGGCATATACACACGTGTCAGCCGCGCGCCGAGAAAGTGTTTGCGAAGCAGCATACAAAAAGCAGGGGGGACGGGCGGGTTTTCAAACTCGCGCAAGGTGAGTGACATACGCGGGCAGTTAGTGGACACACTTATCAGCAGTTTTTGCTTTTTGCCCGCACGAAAAGTAAACACCGACTCGTCGCGCGAGGGCATATTTATCTTTTCCACCCTGGCACCTTTAAGGCACGTGTTAAGCTCTTCTGTTAAAAATGTTAAAAAACAAGCATCAAGTGACATTTATTATCCTCTGTTTACAAGCGGGGTACGGCTTGATGTAAAAATAGGTATATCAAGCATTTTTTCAAGTTGTTTTGCAAGCGGTTTTACAACTATGTTTTCAGTTTCGAAGTGACCCAGCGCAATTATATTAAGCCCGTAGTTTTCGGCATAGACAAAATGTTCGTGCTTACACTCGCCGGTAATTAATGTATCAATTTCGTGCTGTGAAATGTTTTTAATTTCGCTGCCGCCCGAACCCGCAATTACGCATACATTTTTAACGGGACGACAAATAACGCTGTCGGCACGGGTATTTAGCGCACTCGCAAGGTTTGAAACAAAGTTTTCATCAAAATTTACACTACCCGTTCTGCCAATCGGCAAGCCGTCGACGGTGTAGGGGGCAGGGTTTTCAACACCCGCAATTTTTGCAAGCAGGTAAGACGGGCCGCTCTCACACGCATCAAGGCAAGTGTGCGCCGATATTACCGAGATTTTATTTTTTATATAGTGATACACTGTATCTTTATCGGTCACCGACTTTAAGGGGTCCCATATTACAGGGTGGTGGCTTACAACAACCGAGCAGTTGTTTTTAATTGCGTTTTCAAGCGCTTTAAAGTCAGCGTCAAGCGTTACCAAAACGCCTGTAACGCTGTCGTCAAAACTGCCCGTAATAAGACCGCAGTTGTCCCACTCGTACGCTGTGTCAAACGGCGCAATACGGTTTAGCGCCGAATATACATCAAAAACTTTCATCGTTTTTCTCCTTTAATAAAATTGCAAGTTTATCTTGCGCTGCCAAAAGCCGTTTTGTATCAGGGTTTTGCGAACGGTTAAGGCCTTCAATTGCCGTTTGGCATTTTTTGATTTCTCTGTCGATATATTTATAAAACGCGTCGTTTTTTTCGCATGCACAAAACGGGTGGGCTATGCGCGCTTTACCGTCAAAGCGTGTCAAAAACGCGGTGTAAATTTTGTCGCCGTCGCAGACAAAGGTGCGCTTTTCAATACGGTAGCCGTTTTGCTGTAAAAACAAAGACAGTTCCCACTCTGCACTCATCGGCTGTAAAATGAGCGGTTTTTCAGTATGTCTGCCTTTAAGTATGGTTTCGATAAGTTCACCGCCCATTCCCGCAATAACAAAACAGTCGGCACGTTCAAAATCGGCACTGTCAATGTCCAAAAACCCGTTTGACAAAACAAGTTTTACTTTATCAGACAGTCCTTTTTGTGTTACAAGCCGTTTTGCCGCCGCCAGCGGTCCGCGCCGTAAATCTGTCGCGATTGCGCTGTTGCACTTGCCGTATTCTACCGCAAAGCAGGCGAGTTTGCAGTGGTCGGTACCTATGTCGCACAGCACACCGCCCGGCATTAAATCATATATCATTTTTAGTCGATTATCTAACATATATATTACCTCAAATTACTATTATAATATATTATTTTATAATTTACAATAATTAAAGTTTTACTTACAGCACTTTTAGAACATAACACTCTTTATAAAAGTGCAAATTAACAGCAATTTTACAAATGTCATTTATTATGGTATAATATAGACAAGAGACCCGATAAATTGAGGAGGTTACCGTTATAAAACCAACTATTAGTACGGGAGAATCGAACAGAAACTTATATCAACACGACAAGAATTTTCTTCACTTGATGTACGACTGATATTGACAGGAGGATAGACGCTATGAAAAAGAATGTAATAATTTTATTTGTAACGACATTGGTTGCTATATGCATTGTGGTTGCCATACCGCTTGTGTGGAACAATATGACAAATAACGGTACACCTTCGACTGATGTTACGTATACTTCAGGTGTTTTGGCTGAGTTGACGATGGATGAAATTGCGCAAAGTTCGACTTTAGTGGTAACAGGTAAATTTAATGGCAATAAAGACTGCATTATGGTTGAAACTGCAAATTTAAATGCGGCAAACTTTACAAACAACGGTTTTGTTGTAGAAAATGTTTTACGCGGAAATGCATCAGTCGGAGATATAATAACAGTTAGAACAGACGGGGGCTCGGTAGGAGAGAATGTTGAGATAAACGAACATAGTCCGGTTTTTAGTGAGGGTGATGAATATTTGTTGTTTTTATATAATCCCGGACCGGAATATATATTTAACACCGAGGATGAGCACTATTTTGTAGTAGGGGTAAATCAAGGTGCCTTTAAACTTTTAGCAAATGATAAAACGCTTTTAAAACAAAAGGTATACGGAGGAAAAAATGTAAATACATATACTGAAGAAACGGTTAAGACGGCAGATACATTAACAGCCAAACCGTATAATGCTGTTATTACTCTTGACTCTTTTAAAAGTGATATGGCAAGTTATAATGTCAAAAATCCAATAAATAAAAATTATAACCGTGAAAAGCAACTTGAAAATGCAAAGAAAAACTTCGAAAACGGGGTTATTACAAAAGAAGAATATAACGCAGTTGTAAAAGGCAAATATGAATATGCTAAAATAGTTAAAAGAGAAACCAAATAATATAAACAAAGAGATCTTATAAAAATGGCGGAAAATAAATTTACACTAAATTCAGTTGCCAATGCAAACACGGTAGGTTACAACGGTAAAATGAGCGTGTTTGACATTATGAGCGTTTTTCAGTTTGCGGTGACGTTACATACAGAACAAATGGGCGTGGGATTTAATTCGGTTATGCAAAACCACGGCGGAAAGTGGATTATTTCGCGGGTGCGTTTTGAAATTGACTATTACCCGCAAAATGCCGAGCAAATTTGTGTTGAAACCTGGCCCCTAAAACCTTCTGCCGTGCGTTTTGGCAGGTGCTTTTTACTAAACGGCGAAAAAGGTGTGTCGGCACGCGCAATATCTGATTGGTGCATAATAGATGCTAAAACCAACATGCCTTTACGCTCGAAAAACATACCGATATCGATTGACACATACATTGAGGACAAATGCGTAGTTAACGGATATTCGTTATTTAACGCCGAGGTTTGTGAAGACGACCTTGTTTATTCAAAGCAGATTCGCATAAGTGACCTTGATTTAAACGGGCATGTAAACAACGTGACATACATTAAAACGGCGCTTGACTGCTTTAGCACAAGCGAGCTTGAAAGTTTTGAAATTAAAAGTTTTGAGATGTATTATCACGAGCAGTGTTTTGAGGGTGACACACTTTATTTTTACCGCAAAGCGCTGTCTGGCAACGAGTTTTATATCGAAGCCAAAAAGAACGGAAACAGAGTTTTTTGTGCAACTGTGAATAAATAAAAAGGTTATTGAAATAACAAATAGTATTTGATATAATTATTTGCCAAAGGAGATGTTTAAAAATGTCAGAATGCACACACAACTGTTCAACCTGCGGTGAAGACTGCGCTTCAAGACAAAAAGAAAGCCTTGTTGAAAAGCCGCACGAGTTGTCTAATATTAAAAAAGTTATCGGCGTTGTGTCAGGAAAGGGCGGTGTCGGCAAAAGCCTTACTGCCGCTATGCTTGCAGTTACAATGCAGCGCCGCGGTTTTAACACTGCGATTTTAGACGCGGATATTACAGGTCCGTCTATTCCAAAGTTATTTGGTATACACAAAAAGGCAGACAGCGACGCTACCGGAATTTATCCTGTCAGCACAACGACCGGCATTAAAACTATGTCAGTAAACCTGCTTTTGAAAAACGATGACGACCCTGTTATTTGGCGCGGGCCTGTTATTGCAGGTGCTGTAAAGCAGTTTTGGACAGACGTTATATGGAACGATGTTGATTTTATGTTTGTTGATATGCCGCCCGGTACGGGCGATGTTCCGCTCACCGTGTTCCAAAGCCTGCCGATTGATGGCATTGTTGTTGTCACCTCACCGCAGGACCTTGTTTCGATGATTGTTTCAAAGGCTGTTAAGATGGCGAATATGATGAACATTCCCGTGCTTGGTGTTGTTGAAAACTTTAGTTTCTTCAAGTGCCCCGACTGCAACAAGGAAATAAAGGTATTTGGTGAAAGCAACATTGAAAAAATTGTTGAAAAGTTTGATATTGAACTGCTTGCAAAAATGCCGATAGACCCCGAACTTGCAAAACTTTGCGACAAAGGGCTTATTGAGTTGTTTGAGGGCGACCTTTTAGAGCACGCGGCGGATATTATTGAAAAATAAAGCATAAGATGTATCGGTGATACGTCTTGAGGTATTTTTGTTTTTCTCAACTTTGTAAAAAAGAAGTCATCTGCATTGATAACGGAAAAAAACTCGGATATGTAAGCGATATACGCTTTGACGCAAAAAAGGGCGAGGTATGCGACCTTTTAGTGCCCTCTAAAAATTCTCTTTCGCTGTTTGGCTCAAAAGACTGTCTGCGCGTACATTGGTGCGATGTTGAGCGGATTGGCGAAGACGTTATATGGGTTTGCGGATGTTACGGAAGGAATGATAATCATGACAGAGATTATACAAAAGACGACTGTTGTTGTTAAAGAACTTGCAGCCGCGGCGAAACTTGAGGCGGGCGACCTTGTAATCATCGGTTGTTCAAGCAGTGAGGTTGCGGGCGGTGTTATCGGCAAGCACTCGTCACCTGAGATTGGCAAGGCGATATTTGAGGCGGCACACAGCGTGCTCTCAGATATGGGTGTATATGTTGCTGCACAGTGTTGTGAGCACCTAAACCGCGCCGTAATACTGGAAAAGCAAGCCGCAAAAGCGCGCGGGTTGGAAATTGTAAACGTGGTGCCCGTTGCAAAGGCAGGCGGCTCGCTTGCAACAGCGGCAATGCAAGTGCTTGAAAACCCTGTTGCCGTTGAGTATATAAAAGCAGATGCAGGCATTGACATAGGCGACACCCTTATCGGCATGCATTTAAAGGCGGTTGCGGTGCCATTCCGCGCGTCTGTTAAAAAAATAGGCGGTGCAAATGTCGTGTGCGCTACAACACGCCCCAAATATATCGGCGGTGAGCGCGCAAATTACATTAAATAGAAAAATAACTTTCCGAAAGGAAAGTTATTTTTTTGTGTGTCTTTGCATACAGTTTTTTAAAGGAGTATAGCGTGAAAAATCACGCTATTCAATTTAAATAGCGTGCCGCTCGCCACAAAAAAGCAGCAACCGCGGCACATGCAAAAATCTCCATTTGCCGCTTATGGAGATTTCATTTTTATTTGTACTGACGCTTTAGCGGCAGAATGGAGATTAAAATGGAAAGATACACAAGAGAAGACATTCGTTCGCTAAGACAAGCGGCAGAGGTTTCGCAAAAACAAAAAGGCTCGGTTTTTGTTACGGTTTTGATTATCCTTATTTTTATGGGCTGCGGTGTGTTTTACATAAAAACATCGCACCCCGAGATTATTGACAGCGCCGTAAATTACATTAAAAACCTTGACTTTTCAAAAAAGACGCTGGAAACGGTAAGCGATATGCTGTATGAGGGTGCAACCGAAAACCAGTCGGGCGAGTCGGGCGAGATTTTAAAAAGCGCCGAAAACCTTTCGTTTAACTATCTGCCAAACGGTTTTGAGGCGGTAAGCCTTAAAAGCGAAAGTGCGCCCCCCGTTTTAAACGCAACCGTTACGTCAAACTTTGGTGCACGCACCGACCCTGTTACAAACAAGAAAAATGCCAGCCACGGCGGTATTGACCTTGCAGCGAGCGAGGGCAGCCTTATTTACGCGTATAAAAGCGGTGTCGTAAAGCAAGCCGGCTACAACGACATTTACGGAAACTGCCTGCTTTTAAGCCATGATAATGGGCTTGAAACATTTTACGGGCACCTTTCGGTTTTGTATGTAAGCGAGGGTGACACCGTTTGCACGGGTGACACGCTGGGTGTTATCGGCTCGACCGGTAAATCAACCGGTGTGCATTTGCATTTTGAAACAAGACTTAACGGTCAGAAAGTAAACCCTTTGCCTTATTATGAAAAAATATAGCATTTCTCCGCTTTTTATTATGGTGCTGTGCAGTTTTATTTTAATAGACGGCACCGTTTTTGCGCTGTACGGCGCCGCGTTTGCGCTTATTCACGAATCGGCGCACCTTTTAACGCTAAAGATTATGGGCGGCGGAGTTAACACCCTTTCACTTCGCGGTATGGGAATGCGCCTTGAAACCACTTTTTTAAGTTATCCCAAAGAGATTGCAACAGCGCTTGCAGGCCCGTTTATAAACGCCGTTTTGTGTGCGGTGTTTTTTTGTTTTACCTATTTTAACTTTAACAAAGAGTTATTGTTTTGCGCCGTGTCAAACCTTGCAATTTTTTGTGTAAACATTTTACCCATTTACCCGCTTGACGGCGGGCGCGCCCTTTATTGCGCGCTGGCTTTAAAAACCGAACGGGCAGGTATAATTACAAAAACCGTTTCGGTAATATTCTTGTTGCCCCTTGCGGTATTATCTGTTATAATACTTATTAAAAGCGGGTTTAACCTCTCGCTTGTTATAATTTGTATTTATCTTGCAGTAATGCTGATTGGAGTTAAAACACTATAAAAAAGATGACCTGATTTTTCGGGTCATCTTTTTTAGGTTTAAACGCTATTTTATTTAGCAATATCATATAAATTTTCTTTTACAAAAAACACATAGTAGTATAAATCACAGGTTTTAATCCAACTTTCTCTTCCGAATTTTTTTACAACCGGAAAAGGTAAAAAATACATTTTAGAAAGATGAAGTTTTACTTGTCCCTCAACACCGTCTGTAAGAATTACTTTGTCAAAAATATAACGATGTTTATATACTGAATACCATAACTGTTCTATATATTCTTCATCTTTATTTTCAGAAGCTGTTATTAGTTTATAAAAATAATGGTCTTTATTTACTTGCTTTTCAATTTCGGGTATCATTTTGTAAAAGCCGTCTTTATATGAAAATTTTTTAAATAATGACGATTGAATATCCATATAAATGCCGTCTTTAATTTTTATAAAATGATTTTTGCCAAAAAAGCCTTTATATGCGGTGTTAACAATGTCATAAGCCGATACATCTTCAATTTCGTATAATTCCAATTTTTCTTGCCAAAAAGACACC
>JAZQJA010000039.1:0-21820 GCA_045541455.1 Eubacteriales bacterium | reverse complement strand
AATATCACTGCGCAGCAATATAACTCGCCGTACGGGGTCCCCACAAAACCGTGGCTTTTGTGGGGTGAAAAGGCGAATATAACTAAAAAAACTCTTGTTCTTTTTGAACAAGAGTTTTTTTGGTGCCGGTGACCGGACTCGAACCGGTACGGTATTGCTACCACGGGATTTTAAGTCCCGGGCGTCTGCCAGTTCCGCCACACCGGCGGCTTAGAACTACATTATATTAACACAATTATTTCAAATTGTCAATATTGATAGTGGTTATTGATGTGCATTTTTTTGTTACAAGGTCAATATCGGCGACAATTCCTGACAAAATATAGTCGCCGGCGGCATCTTTTATCTTTTGTCGGTCATTTGGATAAAGGAAATTGTGCACGCACACAGATGTGTCTTTACCGAGCACAGAGTGTTTTACACCCGTCATACCCAGGTCGGTGATATAGCCCGTACCGCCTTTTAATATTTGTGCATCGTTTGTCTGGACATGGGTGTGTGTGCCGAAAACGAGCGACACTTTACCGTCGAGCAAAAAGCCCATCGCCCGTTTTTCGCTTGTCGCTTCGGCGTGGAAATCTACCACTGTTACCGCGTTTGTTTCACGTGAAATGGCGCGCAGAGCATATTCAAACGGGTTTTCACACGGCTCGTTCATATACAGTGTGCCTGAAAGATTTATAACGCGCAGTGAAAACCGCCCAAAATCGACCGTGAGTTCGCCCACCCCCGATGTAAATGCCGTGACATTTGCAGGGCGGACAAGCCGTTTTGCGCTGTCGTGAAGGTCGGGCGCGGTGGGCTTTTGAAACGAGTGGTTTCCGCCCGTTATAATATCCGCGCCGGCAGAAAGCAACATTTCGTAAGATTGTTTATCAATCCCGTTATAAAGTGCCGAGTTTTCACCGTTTATGATAACGCAGTCGGGTTTTAACTCGGCTTTAAGACGGGGGAGTGTGCGCATTACAAATTGTGCGCCGTCGATTGACACGACATCGCCTATACATAAAATTCTCATGAAAGGCGTTTGTTAAGCGCTTCGGCACGGGCATAGCCTGCAGCGAATGTGTTGTAAACCACATCGGGTGTGCTGTAGAGAGATGCGGGGATTACATTGCCGTCAAAAAGTTTTGTGAGAGTGCTGTCGACACTGCAAAGCTGACCGATGCTTTCGGAAAGTTTTAAATAATTTTCGCATTTTTGTGCGTCGAGAACGGTGAGCAGTGAGTCGACACGGCTCTCAGTATAGCGTGCTGACCAAAGTTGTGCGACAACTGCTGCGGTTTGTGCCGACTCGTCCGATGCGGTGGCTGAAATGCCAAGACCGACACCGCAATAGTCTGCAACGAGTTTACCGTCGGTGCTTTGTTTGGGAATGGGGGCAAAACTTACATTAAAGTTTTGTTTTGAAACAAAGTCGGTATAGATAAAGGCAGTGTTGCCCTTTGAAAACGAATGTTCGGTAGATGTGTTAAGTGGGTCGCCCTGCAAGATAGTATTAAACTGGGAGTATGTTGCAATTGACTTATCAGATGTGAGCGAAAAGGCGACAGCGCCGTTAAAAAAGCCGACGGTGTTTGAGGCGCCTGCAGAGCCAAAGGCGGTCCAGTTGTTACATTCTATAAGTCGGTTTGATTTGTTGCGCACGCCCAGTGCGGTTGCCGACAGTACATCGGTTGTCCAGCTGTCTGTCAGCGCAAGGGTGTAGGGTGAGTCATCGTCGATAATGGCGGTGTTATACCACAGCATACGGGCGTTGCCCTGTGCTGTAAACACTTTTTTGCCCGTTTTTTCAAAGACAGACGGGGAGTGGAGAGGTGCTTGTGTTTGTGCGACAAACTGCTCGGCAGAGCGCATAAGCGAAAGGGAAGACACCACATCATTTATACGCGTGGTGATAAGGTCGAGTGTCAGTCCTGACTTTTGCGCGATAAGTTGAGAAGAATACAACGTTGAGTCACCGCGCAGTGAGTATTTTACCGTAACACCGTATTCGCCGCGCAGGCTGTCAAACCATTTTTTCTCGGTTGCAGTACCCGCCGAAAATGTGCTGTCAGCGGTGGTGAACAGAGTTACTGTTTTATCTTTAAGCACCGATGTGTCAAACGCGAGTGTATATGACGGAACAACCTTGTCGTTTGCGGGTTTGCCTTCAAATACTAAAGGATTTGCGGGCGTTTGGGGCTCAGGCTCGGTATTAGTATCAGTTTCAGGCTCGGTGTTGGTGTCGGGCTCAGGCACGACATCGGGTTTTGGATCTGATTGGGACGGGGTATCTGTGTCGGGCTGAGTTTGTGTGTCAGGTTCGGGGTTGTCGTTTGGTGCAGAGATGACATTGTCAGGTGCGCAGGATGCTGCAAACAGCATCATTATCAGCGCGAGTGTAGCAATTAGTCGTTTCATAGCAGTTTACGCATCACAGCTGCCGCAGCAGCCGGAGCATCCTCCGATTTCAATATCACATTCAATGTTATTTTTATCATAGTAGTCTTTTATTGCCGCTTTCACAGCTTCCTCGGCGAGCACTGAGCAGTGTACTTTAACGGGGGGCAGTCCGTCGAGTGCTTCGATTACCGCTTTGTTAGTGAGTTTTAGCGCGTCGTCAAGGCTTTTTCCTTTTATAAGTTCTGTCGCCATTGACGAGGTGGCAACAGCGGCACCGCAACCGAAAGTTTTAAATTTTACATCGGTTATTATATTGTTATCAATTTTGAGATAAATTCTCATTATATCTCCGCATTTGGCGTTCCCAACCTCGCCAACACCGTCTGCGTTTTCAATTTCGCCCACGTTACGCGGATTTGAAAAATGGTCCATTACTTTTTCGCTATACATAAATTAAAATCCTTTCCTATCCCAAACGGGAGACATTGCGCGAAGTCTGTCAACCACCTTTGGCAGAACCTCTAAAATATAATCTACATCTTTTTCGGTAGTATCACGGCCAAGCGATAAACGCAACGAGCCGTGTGCCACTTCGTGTTTAAGTCCAAGTGCCAACAGCACGTGCGACGGGTCAAGCGAACCGGTTGTGCAAGCCGAGCCGCTTGATGCACATATTCCGTTTAAGTCGAGAAGTAATATTAGGCTTTCACCCTCAATAAACTCAACAGATACATTTACATTTGAGGGCAAACGCTCTGTTCTGCTGCCGTTTAAACGGGTATAGGAAATATTTTCCAGTATGCCGTCAATTAAGCGGTCGCGCAGTTTTGTAAGGCGTGCCGATTCGGCATCAATTTCCATACAAGAGAGTTTTAGTGCCTCTGCGGTGCCGACGATACCTGCAATGTTTTCGGTACCTGCGCGTTTGCCGCGTTCTTGGCCGCCGCCTGTTATAAAGGTTTTGGGGTTTACACCGCGGCGGACATATAAAACGCCTGTGCCTTTGGGGCCGCCGAATTTATGAGCGGAGAGGGAGAGCATATCGATGTTTTGGTCTTTTACATCTATATGGACATGGCCTGCCGCCTGAACCGCGTCGGTATGGAACGGAATTTTATGTGCGCGCGCAATTTCGCCGATTTGTTTTATTGGCTGGATTGTGCCGATTTCGTTGTTGGCATACATTACCGTTATCAAAATTGTATCGTCGCGGATTGCGTTTTTGAGTTCGTCAAGTGATATTATACCGTCTTGGTTTACACCGAGATATGTTGCGGTAAATCCTTCTTTTTCAAGTTCTTTTACAGTATGAAGTACGGCATGGTGCTCGATTGCTGTAGTGATGATATGACCTGAGCCGCGTTTTTTAGCAATACCGCGGATTGCCATATTATCGCTTTCGCTTCCGCCTGAGGTAAATATTATCTCGTTTGGGTCGCAGTTTAAACAGTCGGCAACATCTTTTCGTGCATTTTGCACCACTACGGCGGCATTTCTGCCGATTGAATAGATGCTTGAGGGGTTGCCGTAAAACTCACTGTAGTGAGGTATCATTTTTGCAAACACTTCGGGGCGGACCTTGGTGGTTGCCGCGTTGTCTGCATAAACAAATCGTTTTTCCAACGTTAGTTACTTCCTTTCAGGTACTTTTGGTATTGTGCCACTGCCATTTTGTCGCAGCGCTCGTTATATTCGTGTCCCGCGTGGCCTTTTACCCATGTAAATGTCACGCTGTGTTTATTTAGCATAATATCCAGTCTTTGCCACAATTCAATGTTTAAGACGGGCTTTTTGTCAGCCTTTTTCCAGCCGCGAGCCTTCCAGTTTTCAAGCCAGCCTGCATTAATTGCATCGCAAAGATATTTAGAATCGCTTATTATTTCAACCTCGCACGGCTCTTTAAGTGCTTCAAGGCCTGTAATTGCGCCAAGCAGTTCCATGCGGTTGTTGGTTGTTTCCAAAAAACCGTCGGACAGGCATTTTTCGACACTGTTATACACAATAATGGTGCCATAGCCACCTGGGCCTGGGTTGCCGCTGCAAGCGCCGTCTGAGTATATTGTCACTTTTTTCATAGTTTAGTTAAGTTTTTGGTTTAGCATATCGTAAACGCTTTTCATTTTGTCTGTCAGCATTTGGCTGTTTACTTTTGCAAGGCTTGTACGGGCATTGTCATTTGTGCCGTTAATGTACTCGTCGTAAGCGTCAAGCAAATATTCTGCGTTTAGCAAAAGTTCGGCAGAGTTGTTAAGCAGGTCGGTATTCGACTCGCTTTCGTCGTTTAAAATTTCAAGTTCGGCATTTGCTTTGGCAATATCACGCTTGAGCGCTGCATTTTCATCTTGAATATTTTTAATAGTAGATTGGTTTGACGATTGCGCTTTGTCATATTTATCTTGATAATATTCCGCGTCACTGTTTATTTTACCTTGGATTACCGATGACACAATTATCAAAACAAGGGCAAATGCACAGAAAAGAGAGGTATAAATCCACAGAGTTTTAATGTTTTTTTGAAACTGAACATCGTTTTTTTGCTCGTTTTTATCAGGAGCGGTTGATTTTTTCTTTCCTAACACAAATTTTCACCTCCGCCAAGCATATCTATTACTTTTTCAAGTTCGTCTGTCGAACCGTAGTATATTTCAATTTTTCCGCTGTTGTTTGCCAAATGTTTTATTTTAACTTTGTTGCCTGTGCCAGCCTGAGCCCTTGATTCAAGTTCTCTAAGTGCAAGCAAAACCTCCGGTTCGGCTTCACGCGGGGGCTTTTTAACCGCTTTTAGTTTTTTAATAAAATCTTCTGTCTGTCTTACAGAAAGTTCGTCTGCTATAACCTTATTTGCAGCAAATAGAATATCGTCTGCCTTTTCAAGCGACAGTAATGCACGGGCGTGACCTGCTGACAGTTCACCGGTGCGCACAAAATCCAACACCTGCTCCGGCAACGCGAGTAAACGCATTGCATTTGCAACAGCAGAACGGGACTTTGACACTTTTGATGCCACCTGTTCTTGTGTCAGATTGAAATTATCCATAAGTTTTTTATAACCAAACGCTTCTTCCAGCGGATTTAAGTCTTGTCTTTGCAAATTTTCAACAAGGCTTATCTCTGATAACTGCTGGTCGGTATAGTCTTTTATGATTATCGGAACAGTTTCAAGCCCTGCAAGCCTTGCGGCACGCCAACGGCGCTCACCCGCGATTATACGATATCTGCCATCTGCAAGCGCTTTCACAACAAGCGGAGATATTACACCGTGCAGTTTTATTGATTCGGAAAGTTCCGCAAGTGCTTTTTCATCAAAATCACGCCGCGGTTGGTCTTTATCAGGTTCAATATCCGCAACACGTGCTTCTGTTATAGGCTTGTCCGCGATATCAAACGAATTTTCTTCAAAAAGTGCGTCAAGCCCTTTTCCTAATCCCTTTTTCATACTTTAACCTCTTGATTCTGTATAAATTCTTTTGCAAGTTCTCTGTAAGTGAGAGCACCTTTTGAATATCTGTCGTATGCAAACACCGGCATACCGTGGCTTGGCGCTTCACAGAGCCTTACATTACGGGGTATAACATTTTTATATACTTTGTCACCAAAATACTTTTTAACCTCATTTGCCACCTGTAAGGTAAGATTAAGTCTGCCGTCATACATTGTCAGCAACACTCCCTCCAGGCAAAGCGAGGGGTTAATAGACTTTTTAACCTGTCTTACTGTGTTAATAAGTTTTGAAACACCTTCGAGCGCAAAATACTCCGGCTGAATGGGAATGAGAAGGCTGTTTGATGCAGCAAGTGCGTTTAAGGTCAAAAGTCCCAGCGACGGCGGGCAGTCGATAAAAATATAATCGTACAAGTGGCGCACCTCGTTAAGTGCGTTTTTAAGCAAAAATTCTCTGCCCTCAATTGCAACCATTTCTATTTCGGCACCTGCAAGGTCGATGTGTGATGCCAAAAGGTCAACGCCAAAATGCTTTGTTTTTACAATGGTACTTCTTATATCTTTGCCGTTTACAAGTACATCATATACAGTGTTTTCAAGACTTTTTTGAGAAACGCCGTAACTTGACGAGGCGTTTGCTTGCGAGTCCATATCTACAAGCAGAACCTTTTTACCCGATTCTGCAACGGCGCATGCCAGATTTACTGCAGTAGTTGTTTTACCAACACCGCCTTTTTGGTTTGCAATTGAAATTATTTTTCCCATATCTTCACATCCGTATTCAATGTTTCACGTGAAACATTTTGCTGTTTTTTCTCTGTTCTATGATTGTAACACACATATATTAAAAAATAAAGTCTTTTAATAAAATTAATTAAAAACAAGTATATTTTTACATTATATTTGCTCTTTGGCGTTTCATATTAAACGCGGTTGGTACTTATTGATGCAAATGTAGAAAAAAATAATTAAAATTTGTAAAGTGTGCACAAAAAAGTTCAAAAAATAGTCACATAAAGTTAAAAATAAACCACATAAAATTAAATAATAAATATCTTAAAAAGTACACTTAAAAAAATAGAAAATTAATGTTGTTGACTATGTGTTTTATTAAATATATAATTAATATACCTATAATTGCATTATAATGCAAACTTGTAAAGGAGTAGATAAAATGAGCAAGACATTTAACCGTGTTATGTCAATGGTTCTCGCTGTTTTGATGGTAGTGTCAATGGCATCGGTATTTTCAATACCTGCTTTTGCTGCTGCTGTTGATTTAAGCAAACCGCTTGATTACAACACAATCCTTGAAAATGCGTACATTGTCGGTGTTACAGCAAATGCCGGCAAGGTTTCGTTCCCCTTTAACAACCAAACTGTTGTTGAAGACTACGATGCCACACGTCATTTTGAGACTTGGGATGCAGCAGCTGCTGCATATTACGGTGACGGCACAACAGTTGACGTTAATGATGTGCCTGTATTTTACCTTGCACCCGGCACTTACACCAATCCTATTGTTGTAAGATTTAATGCTGTAATTCTTGGTGCAAATGCAGGTAAATCACCTAATGCAGACACAAGCACATGGACAATGGACGACGCAAAGGCGGGTGCTGCAAGCACTTGGACTGATGACGGTACAGTTATTAAGGGCGGTATTTACCGTACAACCAGAGAACTGGCTGCAACCGGTTTTGATAGCACCGAAACCGGCACTGTTTGGGCTTATAAACTCTCACAGTCTGATAGCGACATTACTTTGGTAGTCGACGGTGTTACATTCAACCAGGCTTCTGCAGGCATTATACATAAAGATCTTACAGACGGAAACAATTTTGAGGTTTCTATCGGCGGTGTTCCCACTCTGTTTACAACCCAAAAAAGAGATGTTGAAACAAAGCTTATAAACTCTGTTTTCAAAACATTTAGCGGCGCCAATGAGAAAAACGGTATGTTTTCGGCTTATGATGCAGCAGATAACAACCATACAGTAACATTTGACAAAGTTCGTTTTGAAGATGTTAAAGTAACCGGCTGGTATTACGGCGATGTTGAGAATATTAACATTACAAACTGTTATCTTACAGACTGTGCTACCCGTCCGTTTGGCTATCGTGCGGCAGCCACCTCTACAATTGGCGGTACCGGTTCGTCTGTAAACGTTGATGTTACAGTAAATGTTGAAAACAACGTTTTCAGAAACAACGCTATTTCATATCCGTTTTCTGCAGGTAACTCGGGCGGCTCTGTTAAGAATATTACCCTTAATTTCTATGGTAACTTGTTCTACAATCAAGGTCAGGGTGCAAACAAGGGTTCCGGCGGTACGGGCTCGTACGGTGTATTCAATACCGAGGCTTTAAACCCTTCGCTTGATGCTTTGACATTTAACATTATCGGAAACGAATTTTACAGTGAGGGCGATTATCTTCAGAATAATATCGTTGAAGGTAAAGCTGCAAACTATGTTTCTAAGAAAATCGTTTTCACATTTAATTATAATAAGGTAAGCGGTAAGTTTGTTAACATTATGCCCAACCTTAATAAAGCGGCAGATTTACCTATTATCCAATCGGGTAAGCTTGATTTTGACTTTGATTATAACTGGTGGCCCGGTTATGATTCTGCAAACACCGAAACCGGCCTTCCGGCTGATGCACTTACCGGTATTAAGTACAAACCCGGTAACTATAATTCGGTAACAATACTTCAAAACGGCTTTGACTTTGCAGAACCTGCATATTACCTTGACAAAGGTATGACAAGAAATGTTGCTGAAACATGGCTTGCAGATGTCGAACTTGTAAAACCCGAAATTGATGCAGATAAAAAAGATGCAGAAATTTCGCTTACAGATCCTACAGTAGACCGTTATGATTATACTGTAGATATTGCAGGCTGGCAGGGTGTGCTTAATGCAGACAATTTTGTATTGACACCCAAACTTTCTGACGCAGAACAGGTTATTACATTCTACTCTGACGAGGCTTGCACAACCGAATTGTTTGCTGAAGGCGGACTTGACCTTTCACAAGTCGGTATGAAGAAAACAATATATATTAAGGTAGTAAGTAAAGATAATCACGCTTCAATTCCTGCAAAAGTATACACAGTACAACTTATGGCATCAAACCCTGTTGACTTTACAGCAGCCGACCTTGGCACAGACGAAAACGGCGTACCGTTCTCGGTTGACGACACAAGAGTATTTGTTGGTACAGAATATCAGTTGGGCGATAAAGTAGACGCGGTTTGGAATGACATTTACTACACCTTTACTGTTGATAATAAACTTGTTTATAATAGCACAGATAAGATTTTTGAAGAAGTTATTCCTGCTACAGCAAACATCATTTTACCCGGTAAGGAATATGAAACTCTTGAACTTACTGTTGCTGCAAACTACTACGGTGTTAACTTTAAAACAAATCCGATTGTTAAAACCGAAGAAAACGGCACACCTTTTGCTGTAAATAAAGAGTGGAAACTTAACTCCAATTGGGGTATCAGTGCTGAAACCGGCATTGGTTCAATTGTTGTTCCCTCTGTTGTTATTGACGGTGAAGACAAATCGGTAAGAGGCGATGTAAATATCGCCGGTATTACACTTCGTGGTATATTTAAAGATACTGACAGAACAACAACTGCAGGCGAACTTGACATTACTCTTAAAAATGTTGTTATCGACCAGCTTGAAGGCAACGGCACAGGCTATTTCTTCCAGCTTTCAAACAAACGTTCACTTAACGACACAGATGTTGAGTTTGGTAAAACATACGACGATGATTTATATTTTAATAACCTTTATATAAAATCAATCCGTTCGGCTCACAGACTGGTTAGTGAGCATGGTCCTAACTACTACATTGATAATATGTATGTAGATTACACCGCTGCTTCAACCGGTGCTACTAATGTTTCTTCATTGTTTGCTTGGATTAAAAACGGTAAAGCAACTGCACACAAAGAAGTAGTTGTTAAAAATTCAAGATTTGCAAATGCAAACACCGATTCTGAACTTGCTGCAATATTCTCAATTCAGGGTCAGCAGGCAATAACCGAAACAAGTGACGTTCGCAGTTATGATGTTACATTTGAAAACAACCAGTTCTATAATGCAACACATGGTGCACAGCAGGTAATCGGCCTTGGCCTTTCAAGACTTACAAGCGTAACAATTAAAAATAACACATTCATCGGTGCAGGCGCTATCGCTTCTGCAGGTAATTCTTATCATCTCGACGAAAATGGTGACGGTGTTGATGATGCACTTGTAAACGACGATTATCTCATATCATTTGATAAAGTTGTTATCGACGGCAACAACTTTATCGGTACAGACTTTACAGATACCCGTGTTAACTACGGTATGCACCCCTATGTAGGCAACACACTTACAAACTCATTCTATACTTCAGACGTAGCTAATTACCTTACAGGCTATGTTGGTGCAAAACTTCCTTTCTCTGCTGAGGAAAGTTACTGGCTTGATATGGCAAGAACTGCAAACAGCGCAGGTATCGGCATTGAAAAACTCAACCCCGATGCAGATGTATCAGGTTTTGCAGTTGACGAGTCGGTAAGCCCTGCAACTGTAACATTTACAGTAGGCACAGGTTTGACAGCTGTTACAAACGATTTGTTTGTGCTCAAGTCAGGCTGCACAGTTGTCGGCATTTACGACACCGAAGCTTGCACAGGCACAGCAATCACTTCAATTAATAAAGAAGACGCTGTTGCAAACACATACTACCTCAAAATACAGCTTGGTACACTCACTAAGGTTTACAAGCTTGTTATGACTAAGGCTGTTAACGCTTTCACAACAGCATATAAAAATTCTACAATCGCTTCAACTGCATTGTTACTTACTCCTGCAGCTGCAACACTTGCAACCGGTACAACCGTTGTTGCACAGTGGGACGGTGCAAAATATAAATTCGTTGTAGGTTACAACGCTTTTGCAACACTTGAGGCAATTGAAGCATTCGCTAAAGAAAACGGAATTACAACTCCTCAGGTACTTGTTCCGTCATATAACGGTGCACTTAACCCAACAATTTCTATGAAACTTTACGGTCCTAACTGGAACACCGCTCCCTTTAACCGTCCCGACGGCGAAAACTGGAGTGCTGTTAAATCGGGCAGCACCGCATGGACTGTAAATACAGACTTTGATATAGCAAGCAGTGTTGTAACTTCAATTACCATTACAGATGATTTTGAAGGCGGCGCACTTGAATTTTACGGTTTCTATGTAACCGGTACAATTACCGATTCAACCAGAACAAAGGGCGCAAACGTTGTACTTAAAAATATCTACCATAAAGCAAACACTCACCTTATAAACTATGGTAATGATATTGGTACAACACTTGCAAACAACAATGCTTCGCTCACAAAAGAAAACAACTCAATTTTACTTAAAAACTATTATGCTGTAGGAACAAAGGCAAACACCAAGTTTATGTCACGCTTTGTTCCGCATTCAACAACACTTGACAGTGTATGGGTAGACTTTACAAATCTGTATTATCAGCATTGGATTAAATCTGCAAAGACTGATACAGAGTATATTTGGAAAAACTCATACATCACAGGTCATACAACTGCCGGTGCACCTATGGCATATCAAGGCGCTAACGCACAAATCAGTTCAGCGTTAAGTACCACACTTGAGTTTACAAACAACGTATTCTACGATTACTCTGCAACAACAGTAGGTAGCGACGGTGTTTACTCAATAATCAACTGGCATTCGCGTGCTTACAGAGAACTTAAGATTAAAGATAACTATGTAGCAGCACCATCTGCAACAGATGTTAAACTTATCAATCAGGCTCATACAATAAATGATCCGCGTGCAGCAGGCGCTATATCTATTACAGGCAACATCTTTAACGGTATGCAAGATGAGATTGTACTGAAGTATAAGACTTATACCGACACCGATGCGGTTGAAGTTCACGGCAACTTCTTGCTTACAACTTATACTGCAGATTATGCAAACGCAGTAGGTAAAGAACTTAAAGTTCAATCACCTTGTACTTACCTCGGTGATAATTGGTACTGGCTTGACGCTGCAATGACTGTTAAAAACGGCGCATTGGCAGAGTACAAAGTTAACGCATCACTTGAAAACAAGGTTGTTGTTGACAATGCCAACAAAAAGATTTATGTATCTATCGACAGCCCCATTATTTCGGGTAAAGATTTTGATACATCAAAACTTGATATTGAAAACACCGCAAACACTATTACTGTAGGCGGCGTGGCACTCGGCGAAATTTATACTGCTGCTGCCGATATTGCAACAAGCGATACTATTGCTATGTCCGTTGTATCACCCGATGGCAGCGTTACAGATGCATGGACAATTGAAATTGTTGCAAACGCTTATGAAAATGTACCTGTATTCAGCTCAGACTATGTATGCTCTGACGGTAACGGTACAATTGCAAAAACTGCAGTATTGCTTTACGATTCAAACGCAGTTGTTGACGGCACAACCGTTTACGCTGAGTGGGAAGGCAATATTTACAGCTTTGTAAAAGATACAAACGCATTTGATAGCATTGCTTCAATCCCCGAAAATTCACAGGTAATCGTACCGTCATGGAACGCTCCGTTTAATGTTGCAAAGGCCATGAAGGTTTATGGTTCTAACTGGAACGTAAGACCTTATACAAAACCTGACGGTTGGACAGCCGTTACATCTAACGGTGAGGACTGGAAAGTTAATACCGAATACCAGAACAATATGACATCTGTCATAAACGGCAACCTTACTGTAAGTGCAGGTGTTACCGGTGCGCTTGAGTTTTACGGCTTTAAACTTGCCGGCGGTTATGTCGATAAAGCAAGAACTACAGTTGCACAGATAAAACTCAAAAATATGTGGATGGATTTCACAACTGCCGGTACTTTATTCAACTTTGGTAACACTGCTACAGTCCATAATAAATTAACAACAGATGACTTTATGGACAATAACAAGTTTGATGTTGTTGACTGCTATATCGCGGCAACATCTGCAGGAACAATTAGATTCCTTGACAGATTTGTCCCGCAGCAAACAACATTTGACGGACTTTATGTTCCTGAAACTGCACTGATTAATTACAATGCAGCAAACACATATACAAACCAGCAGCGTGCTTCGGGCAAGACTGCGAGATTAGTATTTAAAAATTCAAACCTCCGCGGCTTCCAGGTAAGCGAAACTTACCCAAGCATTTGTCAGTTGCAAGGTTTGGGCAACACTGCAAACGCCGACGACCAGAAAGCAGAACTTATATACCAGAACAACATTATGTATAAGTATGCTAACAGATACGTTGATAACACATACTATATCTTCTGGGGTAATACACACGGTTTCTCTTCAATCAAATTTGAAGATAACTATATGACTTATCCCGATATGGAAAATGTTAAAATGTTTACCAACGTTCGTGGTAAAGCATGGGGCGACGGCACAATTCAGATAACCGGTAACGTTATTTTAGGTCTTGACAATTACATTGACGATATTGGTAGTAACGTAAAAGTGCGCACAGGCGCTATGACTATCAGAGATAACTTCTATGTTGAGTCTTATGCAGCCGGCACTGACATTACCGCTTTGGTAGGTCAGCACCTAACAGCTGTCGATGCCGTTGGAAACTACGGTGACAACTCGTTCTACCTTGACAGTGCTATGACACTTAAGTCAAATGTACTTTACGATTATGCGTTTACACAGTTTGCTCAAAAAATCGGCGAAAAAGAATATGTTCTTTCTGCACCCGAAGGCTCACCGTTTGTGACCTACGAAGGCTCAACTACAACATTTGATATTGCCGGTATTACAAACAACAAATACAATAAGATTACAGCAACATATACCGATGCAGACGGAAGCGTTTCTTTCGATATCCGTGACAAGTTTACTGTAGAAAAGGTAATTGCTTATCCGATAACATTAACACTTGCTGTTACATCTGCTGACGGTTCTGCTGCAGAAGATGGCACATACAAACTCAACATTTCAAGTGGCTTTACAGGAACTGACCTTGTTTCAGTTACTGTAGGCGGTGTAGAAGCAACACTTACAGACGATGTTTATACCTTCACAGTTAAAAACAACTCCGCTTCGGGTAACGAAGTTATCAAGGCTGTTTGTGAACAGTATTCAACTGTTACACTCAGTGCTGACACAGTTACTGCTGCTGCAGGTGAAACACAGACAATTATAATTACAGTAACATCTACACTTGGTCAAACAAAGGAATACACACTTAAAGTAACACGCGAACTTGCTGATAAGGCTGCACTTGAAAGTGCAATTGCTTCGGCTGAAAACCGTGACACTACAGGTTGTATCCCCGCTTCTGTCGAAGCATTTAACGAACTTATTGCTGATGCTAAGGCACTTGTTGACAACACAAGCGCAACACCTGCAGAAGTTGCACAGATGATTGACAGCCTTAACAATTATGTATTGATTAATGCCGAATCGTTTGTTGATGCACTCGCTGAAGCAAGGGCAATTGAAAACACAGGTAAGTACTGTCCCGAAATGTTTGATAAGTACAATGCAGAACTTATTAAACTTGAAATCAAGAGCTCGTCATACGACACATTAGAAGAAATTTTGGCAGGTATTGAACAGATTGAAACAATCAAAGAAACATACCTTGTAACACACACTTACAGCCAGTGGGTATACAATAACGATGGCGATTGCGTACACAACGGCTCTGAAAGTGCTTATTGTGATTACGGCTGCGGCAAAATTTCTACAAGAGAAAAATTGGATAGCAAGGGCGACCATACTATCACAAAATGGACATACAACGACGACGCAACTGAAGAAAAAGACGGTACTGAAACCGGTATTTGCGATAAGTGCGGCGAATCTGTGACAAAGGTTGTTGAAGGTACAAAACTTCCGACAAATACTGCTAATAAGTTTATCGACGTTAAAGAAAAAGCATGGTACAAAGAAGCTGTTGACTATGTATTTAACAACGGTTTACTTTCAGGTATGTCTGAAAACACCTTTGAGCCTAACACAAATATGAACCGTGCGATGTTTGTTACCGTTCTTGCAAGAATGGCAGGTATTACACTTGATAACAGTGTATCAACACAGTTCATTGATGTTCCTGCAGGTAAGTGGTACACAGGCGCTGTTAAATGGGCTGCAGAATCTAACATTGTAACAGGTACAAGCAAATTGTCCTTCAGCCCCACAGCAAACATTACCCGTGAACAGATGTGCACACTCATTGTTCGCTTTGCAGAGTTTAAGGGTATAACTCTTAAAGAAGATAAAGCAGCTGAAAACTTTACTGACAACTCAAGCATCTCGCTTTACGCTAGAAAAGCTGTTACAGCTTGTCAGAAAGCAGGCATTATCTCAGGTATGGGCGACGGCACCTTTAATCCTAAGGGTAACGCAACCCGTGCACAAGTTGCAAAAGTATTTATGATTTTCCATCAGGATTACATTAAATAATTAAGCAAAATTCTCATAAGGCACCTTCCGCAAGGAAGGTGCCTTGGTTATGTTCGCCGTTTTATCGGCACAATAGTCATGGCTTTTGAGGGGACCCCGTATGGCGAGTGTTTATGTTTTACAGAGGGTAAAAATGCTTTACTAATAGCAGTGTTTGTGTTAAAATCTTTTAAAAGGGAGTGTGAGTAAATGGGCGAACGGCTTGACGAACTTAATATTAACGGCTATAAGTTATACCAAAACCCAGATCTGTTTTGTTTTGGTATTGATGCTGTACTTTTGTGCGGTTTTGCAAAAGTAAAACCAAACGACAGATATATCGACCTTTGCAGCGGCAGTGGTATTATACCATTTTTAAAACTTGCACGAAACGATGTAAAGTTGGCTACAATGGTTGAATATTTTGACTATTTTTGTTCGCTCGCCAAAAAATCGGCAGTACTTAACGGCTGTATAGACAGACTTAATATTGTAAATGCTGATATTAAAAACATTTCTGCACACTTTAAAAAAAGCACTTTTGATGTGGTAACGGTAAACCCGCCGTACGAAAAAAACGGGCACGGTATTGACTGTCCCGACCCGATGAAAAATGCGGCGCGGCGTGAGGTGTTGTGCGATATTAAAGATATTGCAAAAGCGGCGAGTTACCTGCTTGAAACGGGTGGGCATTTATATATGATTCACCGGCCGGCGCGGCTTTGCGATATACTGTGTGCTCTGCGTGAAAACGGTTTGGAACCGCGTGAGGTTTCGCTTGTGCAGTCAAAGGCTGACAGCGTGCCAAACCTTGTGCTTGTGCATGCAATTAAGGGCGCACCGCCATACCTTAAGGTTTTAAAAAATATGATTATTTATAATGAGGACGGTAGTTACACAAAAGAGTGTAACAAGGTTTATGATATATGAGAGAGTTTGATTTTTACATTGTCGGCACGCCTATTGGAAATTTAGGTGATATGTCCTCCCGCGCTATTGAAACTTTGCGTATGGTTGACTTTATTGCGGCAGAGGATACGCGAAACACCCTTAAACTGCTTAACAAATTTGATATTAAAAAGCCGCTTATCAGTTATTTTGAGCACAACAAGCGCCAACGCGGTGAAGAAATTTTGAAACTGCTTAAAAGCGGTAAGCGTGGTGCGCTTGTGTCTGATGCCGGAATGCCTGCCATTTCAGATCCGGGTGAAATGCTTATAAGCCAGTTATACGAGGCGGGCTTTACCGTAACGGCAGTACCGGGCCCTACGGCGTTTTCAACAGCGCTTGTGTTGTCGGGGCTGAACACATCGCGCTTTTCGTTTGAGGGGTTTTTGTCAACAACAAAGAAAAACCGCAAAGAGCATTTAGAATCGATAAAAAATGTACGCAGTACACTCATTTTTTACGAAGGCCCTACAAAACTGTGCACAACGCTGTCCGATTTAATAACGGTGCTTGGTGACAGACAAGCCGCCGTGGTGCGCGAACTTACAAAATTGTACGAAGATGTTTTGCGCGGACAACTAAGCGAACTTTTGGCGCATTTTCAAGAGCAAACACCACGCGGTGAGTTTGTAATTGTGGTGGAGGGCGCAAAGGAGCCTGAAATTAAAGAACAGTTTTGGGAAAAGTTGTCGCTTGCAGACCATGTTTTACACTATGTCAATACAGGCGAGAGCAAAAAAGAGGCTATTCGCCTTGTCGCACTCGACCGAAAAATGCAAAAGAGCGAAGTATATAATGCAGTAATGAAAAAATAGTCCGAAAACTATGTTTTCGGACTATTTTTTTAATGTACGCCCGCAATTTTTAATTGCGTATGGCGGCTGGGTTATTATTCAAATGAGTATTCTGTAATTGATGTAAATGTTTCGTTTTTGTAAAGCTTGCAAGAGGGGAAGTGTGTCTTGTTGGGTGTGTCGGGCCAGAACTGTGTTTCAAGACAAAAGCCCATATTTTTTATAAGGTCATTGTTATTTTTGCCACATTTTTCATCGAGGAAATTGGCAGTGTAGAGTTGAACACCCGGCATATCGGTCGAGCAGTACATAGTAATATTACTTTCGGGGCAGAAGGCGCGCACACAGTTTTTGCGGTAGCACTTTGTGTCGCCCAAAACAAAGTTATGGTCGTACCCGTTTCCTATAACTATCTGCTCTTCATCGCAGTCAAGATATTCACCAATTGCGCGCGGGGTTGTAAAGTCAAACGCACTGCCTTTAACCGACATAAGTTCACCGGTTGGTATTAAATATTTATCTACAGGTGTTATGCTGTCAGCATTGATAGTAAGTTTTGTTGATTTAATATCCGGAGAGCCAAGGTTAAAATATGCGTGGTTTGTAAAGTTTACAATAGTATCCGCGTCGGATATTGCATTGTACTCTATTTTAAGTGTACTGTCTAAAACAGTGAATGTGACAGCACAGTCAAGTGTTGCGGGAAAACCGCCTTCACCGCTTGGTGAGTGTATTTTGAAAGTGACAGAGTTTTCACCTGTCTGCTCACCGCTGTAAATACGTTTGCCAAAGCCGGTTGCACCACCGTGCAGGCAGTTGTCATTATCGTTTTTGTCAAGGGTGTAGAGTTTGTTATTTAACACAAACTGTGCCCCGCCGATGCGGTTTGCGTATCTTCCTACCGTTGCACCCTGATTTGAAACATCTTTTATGTACCCTTCAAGTGTGTCAAAGCCCAAAACACAGTCGGTATTTTTAAATACAAGGCTTTGCAGTATTGCACCGTATTCAATTACTGTTGCACAAAGAGTGTCACTTTTAATTTCAAACGCATAAACCTCAGTTGAGTCAAGTATGCCAAATAAACTTTTTGTTACCATAGCAATCTCCTTTTTAATAAATTTATAATATAATTATCTAATTAAATGGTTGTTTTGTCAACACTGTTTGTGATATAATAATCTTAAAGATTATTATATTCGATTTAATGTCCGTTTTACTCGCCGCTTACACGGCAACCGTAAAACATGGACAATTATATCAAAACACAAAGTGTTTGTGATATAATAATCTTAAAGATTATTATATATGATTTAATAATAAAAGAGGGGGGCGGTTTTACGGTTAGCATTGGTAACGAATGGGACTTGCTGCTAAAAGACGAGTTTGAGTCGGACTGGTATAAAAAACTGCGTGAGTTTTTAAAATACGAATACGCTCACTACACCGTCTACCCCGATATGCATGATATATTTAATGCACTGCGTGCTACAAGTTACAGCGATGTAAAGGTGGTGCTGCTGGGTCAGGACCCGTATCACAACGTGGGACAGGCGCATGGTCTTTGCTTTTCGGTGCGCAAGGGTACCGCACTTCCGCCGTCGCTTAAAAACATTTATAAAGAACTGTATGATGATTTGGGGTATCCCCCTTCTCAAAGCGGCTGCCTTGACAAATGGGCGCAAAACGGTGTGCTGCTTTTAAATACGGTACTTACCGTGCGCGAGGGTATGGCAGGCTCACACCGACAAAAAGGGTGGGAGCAACTTACAGATAAAATAATAAAGCTTTTAAATGAGCGCGAAAAGCCTATTGTGTTTTTGCTGTGGGGCAGGCCTGCTCGCGAAAAGGCAAAACTTATCACAAACAAAAACCACTTGGTTTTGGAGTGCGCACACCCGTCACCATTATCGGCGTACAACGGCTTTTTTGGTTGTCGTCATTTTTCTAAAACCCAACAGTTTTTACAAAAATGCGGCACTGAAATAGATTGGTCACTTGACTAATCGTAATATTTTATAAAAACAATACCGAGAGTAAATAAAAACTATGAGATGTGTATTAATTGGCGGCGGTGAAATAATCAACTATGACTATATAAGGGATTATTTGCGGTCGGACGATTTTATTATTGTATGCGACGGCGGGCAAAATCATTTAGGAGAACTTGGTGTTAAACCAAACCTTTTGGTAGGTGATTTTGACTCTAGCGATAAACCGAGTGGCAAAGTTGAAACTATTGTTTTGCCGTGTGAAAAGGACGACACTGACAGTGTGTATGCTGCTAAAGAGGCACAAAAGCGCGGGGTTAAAGATTTTTTGCTTTTAGGAATGACGGGAGGCCGGCTTGACCACACGCTATGCAATTTGTCATTAATGTTATATTTACACAGGGCGGGCGCCACGGCAGTAATGGTCGACGAGCGCTGTGAAATAACTGTATGTGCGGATAAAACACAAAAAGTCGGGCAGGAGTTTAAATATTTTTCGCTTTTAAATATTTTTGGTATGGCACAACTGGTTGATATAGAAAATGCAAAATACAATTTAAAAGGCGCAACAATTTTAGAAGACTATCAGTATGCAGTAAGTAATGAGCCGCTGGCGCCATTTGCAAAAGTAAAGGTTGGCAAAGGTGAGGCTCTATTAATTAAAATGAGAGAGGTAAACAAATGAAAAGAAGAATTTTATCAGTTATTTTAGTTTGTCTAATGCTTACAGGTGTAATGCAAGGTTTTGCATTTGCCGCACAGGTTGAGGGCGAGATTGATGTTGAAGACGGTTATGATTTTAACAGCCAAATTCACACACACGCATGGCAAAACGGTTACAGTTATAACACAACACATCACTGGAAAAAATGCGAAAACGGATGTACCGAACTTAATGCGTTTGCAGAGCATACCTTTTCACAAAACAAGTGTACTTTGTGCAACTTTGAAAAGGGTGAGGAGATTGTTGTTAACCCGTATACCGATATAAGCGAGAACAACTGGTACTATGAAGCGGCTATGTACGCTTATAAACACGGGCTTATGTCGGGAATGACAGCTACTGAGTTTGGCCCCAAAACCACTACCAGCCGTGCAATGATTGTGACAATACTTTATAGACTTGAAGGAAAACCTGCCATCAGCAGCGCATCCGGTTTTAGTGATATAGCTGCAGGCAAGTGGTACAGCGATGCGGTTGCATGGGCTGCACAAAACGGTGTTGTAAACGGATATGAAGATAAAACATTTAAGCCAAATGACCCCATAACACGTGAGCAGATGGCACTTATATTGCAGCAGTATGCCGCTTTTAAAGGAAAGGACACAAGTGCACAGGCAGACTTGTCATCGTTTGCAGATGTTGCAAAGGTAGGAAAATGGGCAAAGAATGCACTTGCATGGGCTAACAATGCAGGGCTTATTACAGGACTGCCCGGTAATTTACTTGACCCTAAGGGTTATGCTGTGCGTTCGCAATCGGCTGCAATACTTATGCGTTTTTGCGAAAATATTATAAAATAAATGAAATATAAAATTTATATTAGATAAAAATATGGACTGTAAAAAACAATTGTTTTTTACAGTCCATTTGTTTTAGGAGTTCCCGTGAAACAAAAGTTCCACGGGATTTTCTTGTTTGGGGGAAAACAAGAAATAATAAGGGGATTAGGATGTTTTGGGTATTTTAATAATATATTCAACAAACCCGTCTTTTTCACAAAGCTCGGTGACAGGTTTGATACCCGACTGTCGTATAAGGCTTACTGCCTTGTTGAGTGTGTTGATGCACAGTCGTACATCGCGCACTTTACCGCTTCGTTGCGGTGCGGTTTTAGGTTCGAGCAGAGATGTGATATACTGCTCTGTCTGGGCAACATTAAGCTTTTTTTGCACTATATAATCAAGTGCTGTAAACAAAAGTGCACGGTCGTGTATACGCAGTAACTCGCGTGCGTGCCTTTCGGTCAAGTTGTTTGCAGTTATAATAACCTGTGCGGTTTTAGGCAGTTTTAAAAGGCGTAGTTTGTTTGATACCGTCGACTGCGTTTTGGACAGGTGCTTTGCAATATCGCTTTGCGACATATTAAACTCATCAAACAACTGTCTGTATGCCGCCGCTTCTTCAAAAAATGAAAGTTGCTCGCGCTGTATATTTTCAATCAGCGCAACAAATGCACAGTCCTTTTTGTCTTTTTCAATCTCTATTGCGGGTATTTGTTTAAGCCCTGCAAGTTTTGCTGCGCGCAACCGCCTCTCGCCCGCAATGAGCATATACCCATCCTGCCGCTTTACAACAAGTATCGGGGATAAAACGCCGTGTTCCTTAATAGATTCGGCGAGTTCGCAAAGCGCACGCTCAGAAAACATCTTACGCGGCTGATACTCGTTTGGGCAAATGCTGTCTATGTCAAGCAGTAAAATCTGCTTGTTGTCTGTTTTGGAAAAAAGAAATGGCATTATTCAATCCTTTGCCTTTGCTTGTCCTTGTGATTAAAGAATACCATATAATGTAAAAAAAGTCAACAATAACCGTTCGACAAAGTTTTTAAAAATAAGTTTGTGGTGGAAAGCGGTAAAAACAGGTGCAGCAGAGCGGTGAATCAAGGTGCAGCAGAGCGGTGAATCAAGGTGGGGGAGAGAGTGAGGCGGTAAGGCGAGAGGAGTACGGGCGAGCGGCAAGAGGGGTATGATAGTGCGAGAGTGACATGAGAGCGGCAAGAGGGGTATGATAGTGCGAGAGTGAGGGGAGAGCGCAAAAAAATAAAGACACC
>JAZQJA010000038.1:0-46790 GCA_045541455.1 Eubacteriales bacterium | reverse complement strand
ATGAAGAAAGCCGGTATCCGTCCGATGATCCACGGTTTTATCATCTCGGCGTTGGTCGTTGTCGTTGCGTTGTTGGTAGAAATGGCAATGGGAATCGTATAAAGAGAAATAACACTATAAGAGAGCAATGAATAAATTATCCGATGCGAGTTACACGGTATTATAAATTCCAATTTATCGAATTGTTTTGTGTCGACATCTAAATCGGTGCAACTTGCCAAAAAATCTCCTTGTCCCATTCGGGACGAGGAGATTTTTCTTGTTTTGCAGAAACTTTGAATCAACGGCAGTTTAACATAATTGTTTTAAACTAAATATTAGGTGGAAAAATCTTTGATTATGTGTTATAATCGATTAGATAAACAAGATAATGAATTAACCGAATAAATGTAAATTTCATTCTCATCGATAATAAGTATAATATCAATATTGATTTATAAAGATATCTTAATCAGTGCAACTTGCAAAAAACAGGTAATTGCTATACTACAATTAAAAGCAAACCTGCTTTATTACGTTAAATATATTTTTGAGGAAAGGGTTAAAAATGGCGAAATTAGAACAAGCCTTGAATGGCGAATTTAACCAATGGCTTAATAAAATAGAGTCCGGAATTATAAATAGCAGTATGTCGGCCTCTCTTGAAGAATCAAGCGATTTTAGGGACAAAGATGCCCGTTGCAGCGTTCGTGTATTTGAGCGCTATAGTTATAGCGGTAACAATCGTGTTAGTTTAAGTGTGACGCTTTTTCAAAACGGTGACGGTCCAATCCATTTATCTGCCATTACAACCGGCGGAAGCCAAGCGGTATTCTTTAAAATCAATACGTGGGGAGAAGAAGCATTCCTTGATAAATTGAAAGAGCTTTTATAAATAATTTCATTAATTTGCTCAAAAAAGCAAGTTAAAATAGTGTATCTTTTTAAATTAAGAGGTGTTTTGTGAATAAAAAGCAGAATTTACATATTCATTCTACCTATGCAGACGGAAAAGACAAACCCGAAGAAATGGTGCTTGAAGCTATTAAGCGGGGCTTTGATTCAATTGGTTTTTCCGAACATTCATATATGAGTTTTTCGTCATACCCGTATCAAATGACGGTAGAAGAAACTGAAAACTACAAACAAGAAATACGCCATTTAAAATCTAAATATAAAGATTTAATTGATATTTTTTGCGGTATGGAATTTGAAATGTATTCAGACGTTACAACAGACGGGTTTGATTATATTATCGGCTCGGTTCACTATCTGGATTTTAATGGCAGTATTTTAGGTTTTGACCGTGGTTTTGAAGAAACCATTGAGTATGTTAACAAAAATTTCGGCGGCGATGGTATGGCTTTTGCTAAAAAGTATTTTGAAACTGTATCCCGCCTGTCCGAAAAAGGCAATTTTGATATTTTAGGACATTTTGACCTTATAACCAAAAACAATGAAAAGGGCCGATTTATAGATGTTTTCTCAAAGCAATATCTTGATTTAGGCTTTGAAGCAATTCACGCACTAAAAGGTAAAATTCCTTTTTTTGAAGTCAACACGGGCGCCATTTCTCGCGGATACCGAACCTCTCCTTATCCGCAAATGGAATTTTTAAAGGAATTCAACAGGCAGGGCTTCGGCGTTGTTATAACCTCCGACTGCCACGATAAAAACTTTATTGATTGCTTTTATAATGAGGCAGAAAGTCTTATTGCATCTGCAGGTTTTAAAACAAAATGGATACTTACCGAAAACGGATTTACAGAGGTTAGTTTATGAACATTATAACAATAATTGTGCTGATATTTTCTTTGATAGGTGCGGCTGATTATATGTTGGGCAATAAAATCGGTGTTGCAAAAGAATTTGAAAAAGCTTTTTCTCTGTTTTGCCCTATGGCATTAACAATGCTGGGAATGATTGTTATAGCACCGGCAGTGGGCGTATGGCTAACACCTGTGTTTGAGAAATTTTATAACATATTTAATATTGACCCATCTGTAATTCCCGCTTCACTTTTTGCAAATGATATGGGCGGTATGTCGCTTGCTCAAAGCGTTTGTAAATCAAAAGGAATAGGAAACTACAACGCTTTTATAATTTCTTCTATGATGGGCTGTGTAATTTCCTATACACTTCCGTTTTCGCTGGGCATTGTTAAACAAAATCAGCGCAAAGAACTTTTCTTTGGTCTGCTTTGCGGTATCGTAACAATTCCTGTAGGTTGCTTTGTTGCAGGACTTATCTGCAAACTACCGCCCCTTGCACTCCTTGTAAATCTGCTCCCATTGATTATACTTGCGGTAATAGTCGGCTCGGCACTTATTTTAGTCCCCAAAATATGTATCAAGTGTTTTTCTGTATTTGGTTATTTTATAAAAGCCTTGGCAACGGTAGGTCTTGCCTGTGCAATATTTACATTCTTAACCAAAATTGAAATAAGCCCTCATTTCGACACCCTTGAAAATGCCGCCTTTATATGCGTTAACGCGTGTATTACCCTTTCGGGTGCACTGCCATTAATGTTTATTGTTGCAAAACTATTAGATAAGCCTTTAAATAAGTTAGGTTCAAAAATAGGAATTAACGGTGTTTCAGCACTTTCATTTCTGGGCACCCTTGTTACAAATGCCTCTACTTTTGGTGTTATGGACAAGATGGACAAAAAGGGCATTGTTCTCAATTCTGCTTTTGCAGTGTCAGCATCGTTTACATTCGGCGGACATCTTGCGTTTACAATGGCGTTTGACAGCAGTTATGTTGCACCTATGATAGCCGGTAAACTTATCTCCGGCATTTGTGCTATATTATTGGCATTTTTGATATACAAAGGCGATACCAACGAAAATATATAAACAATTTCAAAGGAGAAAATTAAATGTTAGGCGAAATCGGCATTATCGTAGGACAGGCATTAAGCATTGTCGCAGTTATAACAGGTTTTATATCCTTTCAAATGAAAACCGCAAAAGGAATACTGTTTTTTCAAATTATAACTGCGCTTATCTTTTCTGCTCACTACTTTTTAATCGGTGCAATGACGGCTATGGCGCTTAATCTGGTGGCATCAATAAAATGTGTGTGCTATTACATACGAAATAAACGCCAAAGCAGAGGTTGGTTTGTACCCGTTTTCTTTACCATTGTAGTACTTATAACCAGTATTCTTACTTGGGACGGTTGGTACTCGGTATTTATAATGTCCGGCCTTTTGGTAAACGCAGTCAGCCTTTCACTTTCAAATGCGCAAACAATTCGAAAACTGACTTTAATTAAATCTCCGCTCTGTTTAATTTACAACATCTGTGTACTGTCTACCGGCGGCATCATATTTGAATTATCAAGCCTAATTTCTTCAATAATAGGCATAATAAAAAACAGAAAGGAAGCGATTGCTTGAAAAAGTTTGACGGAATGCTTTTTTGCACCGACCTTGACGGTACCCTTTATTCCACTGATAAAACAGTGTCAAAAGAAAACCTTGATGCAATAGAATATTTCAAATCAGAGGGCGGTCTGTTTACTTTTATCACAGGCAGGGTTCCAAAAACCTCAACGGAAATATGTGACACTATTAAACCTAATGCGCCGTTTGGCTGTATGAACGGCGGTGCTATTTATGACCCTTTTAAAGAAAAATATCTTTGGAGCGCCTCTTTACACAATGATGCTTTAGAACTTGTAAAGTGTGTTGATGAACAGTTGCCAGAAATCGGAATTCAGTTCAATACCGAAAACGAAGTATATTTTAATAAAGATAACCTCACTTTAGAAAAATTCCGCGAAATAACAGGTGTTAAAAAAATCACCTGCACCTATGAACAACTTAACGAACCGCTTTTAAAAGTTGTTTTTGCACACCATGAAGACGATCAAATCATGGCTGTTCAAAATTTATTAAATCACCATCCACATGCTCACAAATATGATTTTATTCGTTCAGAACACAGCCTTTATGAACTGTTGCCAAAAGGTGTAAGTAAAGGCACAGCCCTTGTGAAAATGGCACAACTTCTTGGCATAAGTTTAAACAAGACCATCGCCGTTGGTGATTATAATAATGATGTTTCTATGATTAAACAAGCCAAACTTGGTTTTGCGGTTGCAAATGCGGTTGATGAGGCAAAATCTGTTGCCGACTACATAACCGTTGATAATAATAATCACGCTATCGCCGCAATTATCAACGGCATTGACAAAGGAATCTACACACTTTAAATTGTAAAATAAAATGCAAAATTTAACGCGATAAAAAGGAGGAGAACCCGATGCCAAAAAAATATATCGCATTAATTCCCGCCTATAAACCCTCTGAACTTATGTTAACGCTGGTTCATAGACTGCATGCAGACGGCTTCTCTATTGTTATTGTGAATGATGGAAGCGGAGAAGAATTTCAAGAATTATTTGCCAATTGTATGCCTTACGGTGTTGTTCTCAGCCACCCCAAAAACGCAGGAAAAGGGCGCGCTCTTAAAACAGGTTTGGCTTATATAGCGGAGCATTTTGAACAAGATATTATTGTAGTTACGGTTGATGCAGACGGTCAACATAAAGCAGAAGATGCACTGGCTGTTTGCCGCCTCGCAGAAAAATCATACAATACCTTGGTGCTTGGCAGCAGAAAACTGAAAGGAAATATTCCTTTTCGCAGTCGCTTAGGAAATACCATAACCCGTTTGGTCTATATGCTTATCACCGGTCTGAGAGTACATGATACTCAAACCGGTCTTCGTGCCTTCCATGCATCGCTGATACCTGCTCTATTAAAAGTACCCGGTGACCGATATGAGTACGAAATGAATATGCTTCTCCATTTTTCACAGAGCAAAATTGAAATTCTAGAGCACGATATTGAAACTATATATATTGACGATAATGCTCACTCCCATTTCAGTGCGCTCAAGGATTCCTTTAGAATATATAAAGAAATTTTGAAATTTTCCGCCGCCTCTTTTACCGGATTCATTGTTGATTATGTTATATTCAGTCTGCTTACCCTTTTAACCAATCGCTTATATCTTTCCAACATAGTTGCGCGAATAATCAGCGCAACAGTAAATTTTTCCTTAAACCGTAAATTCGTATTCAGATCCAAAGAGTCGTTATTGAGATCGGCAATAAAATATTTTTCACTTGCTTTGGTAATTCTTATCTCAAACACATTAGTATTGGAATTTTTGGTTCATACTTGTGCGATACATCAAATGATTGCAAAGATTATTACAGAAATTCTTTTCTTTATTTTGAGTTGGTTGGTTCAACGGCTGGTGGTTTTTAAAGAGAAAAAATAATGAAAGGAATTAGATTATGGGTTATATCTTGTATGCGTTTAACATTTTGCTGGTAGCCGTTGTTCTTGGCGGTATTATGCTATGGATTTATGATAAAACGCGTATTAATCCTGCTTTTCTTCCTCTTTTGTCTGTCAGCCTTATTACCACGCTTGTATATCTTGGTGGACTGGTAGGCCTGCTTGCCCCCATAACTTTATTGATTTATCTTGTCGGTTTAACGGCAGCAGTCTATGAGTGTATTCGTATACTGCGAAAAAAATATTTTCCGATAGATTTTTTTACATCTCCGGGTATATGGATTTTTCTCTTTTTTTGTATCTTTTTCATCTTTCGGATGGAAGGAATGCAAGTTCTTCATGTAGATAATTTTTCTCATTGGGCAGTCATCATCAAAGATATGTGCCTAACCGACGGGTTTCCTGAACAAAGCACCCCCATAACATTCCTCAATTACACACCCGGAAGTGCGACATTTATTTATTTTGTTTGCAAGGCGGTTACTTTTACAGAAGGCCATGCTCTGATGGCACAGGGAATTATAACTTCTGCTGCACTTGCTACACTGTTCTGCAAAGTAAAGTTTGGCAATGTCGTTTCCATTCTTGGTCTGATTTCGGTTTCTGTTTTGGCAGTTTCCATTCTTGAATTACAATCGGCGTCACTTAGTATCTATAATTTCTTGGTAGATGACCTTTTGGCATATATCACGGTTTCTGCCGGCATAATTATCTATGCCTATCGTCGAGATGTAAAAAAATGCTTGATGACATTAATCCCTGTAATAGGAATGCTGGTAATCATAAAAAACAGCGCCCGAATCTTTGCAGCGCTTGTTACGGTTTTTGTTGTGATTGTATTTGCCAAAGTAATCTTCAGCAAAAAAAACTTTGTCGCTTTTTTATTTTTACTCGCAGTTGAATTTCTATTGCCCACCTTCTACAACATTTATTCAAACCTTACCTTTCCAAAGCATACGGATAAATTTTCTTCCAGCTTAGGCGATCTTTTTTCGACTTTTACTTCTAAAGATCCCGCTTATCTTAAAGATATTGCATCAAAAATGATGACTCAACTTACAGACCTGTCCTCTGTTTCAATAAAACTTATAATTACCGCCGAAATATTTGCTTTAACGGTATTAATTGTTTTTTTAATATTAAAAAAGAAACCTCATATAATCCTGCCCGCCTTAATCTGTGCCAATCTGACATTGATTTTTTATATTGGAGAACTGTTTGTTCTTTACGGTTTTATTTTTAACCAAACCGAAGCCGACACCCTTGCTTCCTTTTATCGCTATTTTGCAACCGGAACAATCCTTGTAGTCCTAACGCTGCTAACTGCATCTGTTTATCAGCTTGGGAATCTTGCAAACAGGTATCAATCCAAAAAGATAGTAACAATCGCTTTTTCTGTAATGATGCTCTTTTTCACTATTACACCGTTACACACAGCAAGAGAATGCACAATACAGTTGATAAACCCACTTTATCGGAAAGAAACCGTCACAAGACTACAACTTCGAAAACACTTTACCGATTTTTATTCTGAGGTTTCACCTAATGTGCCCGCAAACAGCTATGTTCTTGTGTATACAGAAAACAGAAAATTTTTTACAGCCTTGTTGCCGATGTATGAACTAATGACCAACCATTTTGAAATGATGTATCCCGCCGATTTTCAAAATCCAAGCTCTGTACTAAAGGAGCTTGAACTCCGAGAATATGTTGTTGTTGACGGCGATCTTGAATTTTTTAAAAAAAATATTCGTTTACTGAACTACACACTAATCGGTGGCGATTCTGCGGTATATAAAATAAATGCTGATGCAAAAACCATTGTTGCCGTGGGAAACAAATAGCAATATTTGCATGCTGATACGAACCGAGTATACCCCATTGTTAAGCGTTGTGTTAATACAATTTTTTTGTAATTTAAATGTAATTAAAAAGCAATCACTTTACACCGCCCTAAACTGTGGACTTTTTTGCCAATTATGGTATACTAAAATGAAATTTTACCAAAAAATATATCTTTAAATAAAGCGGGGGCAACTTTATGCAAAACAAAATACAAAAACAGTTGTTAACCATGCTGTTTTTTTGGCTTATAATGTTTTATTACGAAACGCTTTTTCACATTTTCACTGTCAGCAAAACGATAAATATAACCTATCTTTACATATTTTTGTTCAGCATAAGTTTTTCACAAATAAACTGTATTTTAAGCACCCTGTTTAAAAGCCGTGCGCTGACAAGCGTGTTTGTGCTGTTGCCGGCAGTTGCATACCTTGTAGAATACTTTATTTTCCGTCAGTTTAAGGTTTTTTATGACATAAGCACGGTAACGGGCGGGGCCGGTGATGCAATGGGTTCTTTTGCGTCAAACATTTTCAGGCTTGTTTTCAGTTTTGACGGCATTACAAAACTGGTTTTGTTTTTACTCCCGTTTATTTTATACCTTGTGTTTAGCAAACGTTTTCTCCCTGCCGTTCGCTTTAATGCCGTGGGCAGACTTATTTCACTTGGCACTGCCCTTTTAAGTTATATAGTGGCGCTGTTAATTATATCATTTACACCGCTTGCACCTCTTAACAATTCGGAATATGACTTTCAGTCGGCAATTAAAAATTTTGGTCTTGCAAATGCTGTAGTGCTTGATTTTAAAAACCTTGTTTTACCGTCAGACAACTTTGAAAACGAACAAAATGAAACAGCCGTTACCGACACCGAACAAACGGAGGTTGAAGCACCCAAGCAATACGGCTTTAATAAAATTGATATAGATTTTGAAACTCTTAAAAACAACGCAAACCAAACTCATAAAGAACTTGACGACTATGTCAGTTCGCTTGCTGCCACAAGGCAAAACGAGTATACAGGCATTTTTAAAGGCAAAAATCTTATAATGATAACGGCAGAGGCGTTTTGTGCAAATGTAATAGACCCAACGCTTACCCCCACCCTCTACCGCCTTGCAACAAAGGGCATAAACTTTACCGACTTTTATCAACCGTCAAGTGCAGGAACAACGGGCGGTGAATATCAAAATATTTTCGGAATGCTTCCCACATCGGGCGGAATGTCCTTTAAAAAAACGCAGTCAAATCTCAACTACTACACAATGGGTTCGCAACTTGACCGACTTGGCTACTACGGGGTTTGCTACCATAATAATACATACACCTATTACGACCGCCACAAAACCCACATAAACTTAGGATATAGTGATGGGTTTATCGGCTACGGCAACGGTATGGAGCAGTATGTTAAAAAACAGTGGCCGCAAAGCGACCTTGAAATGTTTACAGGCACGTTGCCTACCTATATTGATAAACAACCGTTTAACGTTTATTATATGACAGTCAGCGGTCACAGTGACTATACTAAAGACACAAACGCAATTACGAAAAAGAATTTTGAACGTGTAAATAGCCTTCCCTACAGCACTGCTGTAAAAGGTTACCTTGCTGCAAATTTAGAACTTGAAGACGCGCTTTGCTATCTTGTGGGCGAACTTGAAGCGCGCGGTATTGCCGATGATACCGTTATTGTAATTGCGTCTGACCACTTTCCCTACGGGCTTGATAACGACGCGATGTTCGGTCAAATGGATAATCTGTCCGAACTGTACGGCTATCCTGTTACAAATTATTTTGAGCGCGACCGCTCTGCTCTTATCATCTGGAGTAAGTGTCTGGAGCAAAACGAGCCGATAGTTGTTGACTCTCCCACCTCAAGCCTTGATATACTGCCAACCCTTTCAAACCTGTTCGGCACCGAGTTTGACTCGCGCCTTATGGTTGGTTCTGATGTATTTTCAGATGCTAACCCGCTTGTGTTTAACTTAAATTATGACTTTAAAACAGAACTTGGCACTTACTATAAAGCAAGTGACCGTTTTATTCCAAAAGACGATACGACTGTCATACCCGACGGATATGTAGAAAGTGTCAAAGCCATAGTCCGCGACAAAATACGCTATTGCAAAAGCGCACTAAATTCAAATTACCTTGCACATATATTTAAAGGAGAAAACAATGCTTAAAATAACGGTTGTCCAGCCACCTTACCATGCAGGTGATAAACCCGACGGGTCTATTGCGCAGTTTTTGACAGATCAACTTGAAAAAGTTGAAAGCGGTGCATTAATTGTACTGCCCGAATACTCAAATGCGGGCGGCCTTGATGACCCCGAACAAGAAAAACTTGCACTCCCCCGCGCAAAACAAATGCTGGAATATGCAAGTGAGGTTGCAAAACAAAAAAAAGCCTATGTTGCCATTAATGTTTTAGAACAGCGAAACGCTGAAATTAAAAACAGTACCTATCTTTTTGGTAAAGACGGTAAGGTTGCATTTGTATATAACAAACAGCATCTTCCGCCCTCAGAACTCATTTTGGGTGTCAAAGCAGGCAACCCCGACGGCAAATGCCGTTGTATTTGTGAACTGGACGGAATTAAATTTGCGTTTATGACCTGCTATGATGTTTATTTTAACGAGCAAATAGAGTTTATCGCCCTTCATAAACCCGATGTAATACTAATTCCCGGTTATCAGCGTGGTGAACGCACCGACATCATTCGCGCTCAAGCAAAACTCACAGCGTTTCGTTGCAATTCCTTTGTTGCACGCTCGTCATATTCTATGGGTACAGATGAAAAGGGCGGTTGCTCAATGATTGTGGCGCCCGACGGCAAAATTTTAAAAGATATGGGTAAAGAAGTCGGCAGTATCAGTGCGGTAGTTGATATTCACAGTAAATATATGCGTTCTGCAGGTTTTGGCGGTGACACTGTACGCAACGACAAATTTATAGATGACGGGCTTTGCCCCAACGCCTTTAACTGATATGAAACTTATATTTTGTATTGACGATAACGGCGGACTTATGTTTTTTGGGCGCAGGCAAAGTTTTGACAGTAAATTACGCGAGTGGATTTTAAACCATGTTGGTGAAAACACTTTATTTATGAGTAAGTACTCTGCAAAACAGTTTGAAAATGCAAAAAACATCGTTGCCGATGACAATTACCTTGCAAAAGCAGGGCTATGCGACTACTGCTTTATTGAAGATAAACCGTATGACATTGACAGGGCTAATGAGATAATACTTTGCCATTGGAATCGAAAATACCAAGCTGACTTATTTTTAAACTTAGATAAAGATTTAAACGGTTTTAAACTTTGCGAAAGTTGCGACATTGTCGGCTCATCACATAAAAAAATTACAATCAAACGGTACACACGATGAAAAAGAAACACATTAAATATATTGCAATACTAATCGTAATACTTATTGTGCTGGCACAGCAGTATATAAATCAGCCAACCACGCCGTCTGTAACACTATCGGATATACCTTCATTTTCGGGTACTGCTTATGTAGTTGTAAACGAAAACATCCCCTCTTTTTCAAAAGAGCAACTAACAGACGTGGGATACGAACACTATAGCCAACTGGACCGCCTTGGCAGGTGCGGTGTTGCCGTTGCATCTGTCGGTGTTGACACAATGCCAAAAGCTAACGAAAAACGGCAAAGCATAAGTAAAATTAAGCCTACAGGCTGGGTGCAAAACCGCTACAGTTTTATTGACGGCGAGTCACTTTATAACCGCGCCCACCTTATCGGTTGGCAACTTTCGGCTGAAAATGCCAATGAAAAAAACCTTGTAACAGGCACGCGGTATATGAATACCGAGGGTATGCTCCCATTTGAAAATATGATTGCCGACTATATTAAAGAAACAGGCAACCACGTGGCGTACCGTGTAACACCTATTTTTGAAGGTGATAACCTTGTATGCAGCGGTGTGCAAATGGAAGCAATGTCTGTTGAAGATGAGGGTGAAGGTATTTGCTTTAATGTATACTGCTATAATGTCCAACCTCAAATTGTAATAGACTACAAAACAGGTGAAAATAAACTTGAATCACAATAAAAAAGTGGCTGTAAAAAAATGTTTTTTACAGCCGCTTTTTCTATTTTCTATTTTCTATTAAAGTAAATATATCATTTATAAGTTCATTAATATCGCTTTGTTCTGTATACCATGCTGTGCAAAAACGCACACAACTGTGCAAATCGTCTATCTTTGTCTCAAACTCAAACAAATACTTTTTAGAAAGCGCGTCCATAAGCCAATTTTCAAGCACTACAAATTGTTGGTTTGTGTCACTGTCGATATATGACGGTATGCCTGCCACCGCAAACGCCTGCTTTAACGCTTTTGCCTTATCCACCGCCGATTTTGTAATTTCAAAATACAACCCGTCGCAAAACAGCGTGTAAAATTGAAGACCGATAAGCCAGCCCTTTGCAAGCATTGCACCGTTTTGCTTTATGTAACTACGGAAATACGGCTTTAAACTGTCGTTTGTAATAACAACTGCCTCACCAAACAAAGCGCCGCATTTTGTACCGCCGATATAAAACACATCACACAGCCTTGAAAGGTCGGCAAGTGTTACATCACTCACAGCGCATGCATAACCAAGGCGTGCACCGTCAACAAACAAATATAACCCGTAACGTTTGCAGACATTATGTATTTGCTCAAGTTCGGCAAGTGTATAAACTGTTCCGTACTCGGTAGACTGAGAAATATACACCATTTTCGGTGTTACAATATGCTCTTTAATATCACTTTGCTCATACTCTTGCATAAGCGCATCAATTTGACTTGCACAAATTTTGCCGTTCGTGTGCTCAAGCGCTGTTATCTTATAGCCTGCATGTTCAACAGCACCCGTTTCGTGAACATTAATATGCCCGCTTTTAGCAGATATTACACTTTCAAACGGACGCAGGCAGGCGCAAATTACAGTTACATTTGTTTGTGTTCCGCCGACAAGAAAATGAATGTCTGCACTCTCTCCAACATATTTTTTAATTTCGACCTGTGCCTTATCACACCACTCATCAAGCCCGTAACCGCCGTAACTTTGTGTGTTGGTTTGGGCAAGTGCATTTAAAATGCGCGGGTGTGCACCACAGCTGTAATCATTGTTAAATCGTATCATATTAATCCTATCTAAAAACGAGACATCTTTATTATAGACATCTCGTTTTTTAGTTTATTTAAAAATTGTAAGCAAAAAGCCTGCCGCAACAGCAGAACCAATAACGCCTGCAACATTGGGACCCATTGCGTGCATAAGCAAAAAGTTCGACGGGTTTGCCTTTTGGCCTTCAACCTGTGCAACACGTGCAGCCATAGGCACTGCCGAAACACCTGCAGAGCCAATAAGCGGATTTATTTTACCGCCCGACAACCAACACATAAGTTTGCCGATAAGCAAACCGCCGATAGTTGAAAATGCAAACGCAATAAGACCGATAATTATAACAAATATTGTTTGCTTATTAAGAAAGTCTTTACCTACTGTTGTTGCACCTACTGATATGCCAAGGAATATTGTAACAATATTCATAAGCGCGTTTTGAGCAGTGTCAGAAAGTCTGTCACAAACACCGCACTCACGGAACAGATTACCAAGCATAAGGCAACCAAGAAGCGGAGCTACTGACGGAAGTAATAATACCGTAAAAATTGTAACAACTATAGGAAACACAATTTTCTCACGCTTTGAAACAGTTCTAAGCTGTTCCATTTTAATCTCTCGCTCTTTTTTTGTAGTAATAAGACGCATAAGCGGTGGCTGAATTAGCGGGATAAGCGCCATATAACTGTATGCCGCAATTGCAATTGCGCCCAAAAGTTCGGGTGCAAGTTTTGATGTTAAAAATATAGCTGTAGGACCGTCAGCACCGCCTATAATCGCAATTGAAGCCGCCTGAGGACCTGAAAAGCCAAGCAAAATTGCCAAAATAAGTGCGCAGTAAACACCAAACTGAGCAGCCGCACCAAGCAAAAACGATTTAGGATTTGAAAGCATTGGCCCAAAGTCTGTCATAGCGCCGACACCCATAAAGATAATTGACGGATAAATACCGGTTTTAACACCAATATAAAGAATATCTAAAAGACCGCCCTCTTTAAGTATTTGTCCGTAACTATGATAGTAAGGCGAAGTTTCGTCCATAAACGCACGCCATAAATCCGAATTATAAATAGCCGTTTCTCCTGCAGGGGTGGGCAAGTTTGTAAGAAGCATACCAAATGCTATACCAACAAGCAAAAGCGGTTCAAATTTTCTAACAATACCAAGGTATAAAAGAACACAAGCCAGAACAATCATCACAAAGTTCTGTATACTCATGCTTGCAAAACCGGAATTTATCCATATACCCTGAATAGTATCTACGATAATATTCAAAATCCGATCCCCCTATGCAAGATATACCAAAGGAGTACCGCTTTCAACAGACTGACCGTTTGAAACTGCAACCGATGAAACAGTGCCGTCCACAGGTGCTGCAATTTCGTTTTCCATTTTCATGGCCTCGATAATAACAAGCACATCGCCTGCCTTTACAGCCTGTCCTGCTGAAACTTTAACACTAAGTACAGTTCCCGGCAACGGTGCATCAACCGGTCTGCCGCTTCCGGCAGGAGCAGGTGCTGCAGCGGGAGCAGGTGCTGCGGCAGGTGCAGGTGCTGCGGCAGGAGCAGGTGCTGCGACAGCTGCAGCACGCTCGTCAAGTACAATTGCCTTTCCTTCTTCAACTTCTATTTCATAAGTTTTTCCATTAAGAGTTACTTCGTATTTCATAATTATTTCTTCTCCTTGATAGATATGAATCTGAGATTGTTAAGAGGCTTTTTAAGATTGTCTGCAACAATTGCCATAAGCAATGCTGCTTCTTTGTCAGAAACACCGCTGAGTTTAACACCGGTGTAAGTATCAGCCTCAGATTCGTTTTCAGGCTGAGTTTTAACAACTGCAGACGGTACTTTTTCGGGTTTTTTCTTTTCACCGAATACACGGCTTATTAAAACAATAATTGCCATAAGCACAATAAGCACTATAAAAACCGTAACAAAGCCTATAAACGAAATAAGCAAAATGTCCATAATTGTAGGATTGTCGTACATTTCGTTATCCCCCTTTATTAATCAACACGCTTAATGGAATAAACCACTGTGTTTTCTTCTTTCTTTTTGCGCTGTTCAAAAAACTTATCTGCAACCTGCGGGAAAGCAATATAAGAAAGTACGTCTTCGTCGCACTTTGCCTTGTCGCCAAGTTGCTCTTTTGTCTTTTCAAATTCAGGCTCAAGGTCGTCAGCGGGGCGATGTGTAATAGGTTTCTCATCACCAAGTACCTTTTTGATAATGTCAGCGTCAATTTCGCCGGGAGCCTTGCCGTACTCACCGCGTACATACGCCTTAACCTCTTTGCCTATTGCTTTGTATCTCTCGCCAAGCAATACGTTTTGTGTTGCCTGAACACCAACCATCTGGCTCATAGGAGTAACCAATGGCGGATAGCCAAGGTCTGCACGAACCTTAGGAACCTCTGCTAAAACATCGTCAAACTTATCCATAGCATTTTGCATTTTAAGTTGCGATACAAGGTTTGAGAGCATTCCGCCAGGCACCTTGTAATCAAGACAAGCAGTATCAGTTGCCATAACAAGCGGATCAAGAGTACCGTTTGCAATAAACTCGTTTCTTATAGGAGCAAAAAATGAGTTTACTTTTGCCAAAACTTTATCATCAAGGTCTACCTCATAGCCAAGACCTCTAAGCGCATAGGCAAGAGTTTCTGTTGCAGGCTGTGAAGTACCACCCGAGAAGCAAGAAGTTGCAGTGTCAATAACATCAGCACCTGCCTCAACAGCCTTGAGATAAGTCATAAACGCAAGACCTGCAGTTGAATGTGTGTGAACAACAATCGGAACCTTAACGCTTTCTTTAAGCGCTTTTACAAGGTCATACGCCTCTGACGGTGACATAACACCTGCCATATCCTTAATACAAATAGAACTAACACCCATATTTTCCATATCTTTTGCAAGTTTTACATTGCTTTCAAGGTTGTGAACAGGGCTTGTTGTATAAGATATAGTGCCCGATGCATGTGCGCCGTGCTTGATGGTTTCTTCTACAGCAACACGGATGTTGCGAACATCGTTAAGTGCATCAAAAATTCTGATTATATCAATACCGTTTTTAACCGAATACTCAACAAACTTTCTAACTACATCGTCAGGATAGTGCTTATAACCAAGCAAGTTCTGTCCACGAAGAAGCATTTGAAGTTTTGTGTTAGGCATAGCCTTTTTAATATTGCGAAGTCTTTCCCACGGATCCTCGTTTAAAAAACGAAGACAACTGTCAAATGTGGCACCGCCCCAGCACTCAACCGAATAATAACCAGCTTTATCCATTTCCTCTAAAATCGAAGCAAACTTATCATACGGAAGACGTGTTGCGATAAGTGACTGATTGGCATCACGCAATACAGTTTCTGTAAAATTTACCTTCATATATGTCATCTCCTTATATATTTTCAACCATATAATCCAAAATTTCGCTATCTAATATTTTATCATATAATATGCAAATGTCAACGCATTTTGGCAAAAAATACCCATCCAAAAATGGCAGTTGCACCTGCAATTGTAAACGGTACCGACAAAGCCCCGAATTTATCGCTTAAAAACGATAAAAGCAAAAAACCAACGGGCAGAGCACCGGTTGTTGCGGCTGTATAAACACCCATGGCACTTGTTACCGATTGTCTGTCATTCTCAGACTGGATTTTTGACATGGCAGAAGTAAAAAACAAATAATCAAATATACCATAAGCCACAATTACAGGACAAATTACAAACAAATTTTTAAAAAGCGCAAGCAACAGTGCCGATATAGATACCCCAAAAAAAGCATACAACATTGATTTGCGTTTTGTCATAATCCACGCACCGAAAGCTGCACCCGTGCCGACAAGCGCCATAAACACCGAAAACCAAAACCGCGAAAGTTCCAGCGTTTTTACAATACCGCTGAATATGATGTTATATGCCGTGCCGAACAGTGATAGCACAAACACCAACGCAATAAGCGGTTTGTTTATGTTAATACGTGATTTTTTTGTACGCATCGGCTTAAAATCAAATTTAATTTTGAAAAGCAGTATTAAAGACGGAATATAACTTAAAATATTAGCAAAAAAAGATGCACGGTAGTTAAATGCCGAATATAAAACACCCGACACTATAGGTCCCACCGCGCGTGATACCGACAAAGCAAGACTTAATTTTTTAACGTTTTTTTGAAGGTTGTTTTCCTCACATAAAAGTTTTGGCATTGAGTTTGCGGCCGGTGTTTGTACCGCCCGCACAACACCCCACAAACCACCGAAAACAAGCAACATATAATACGACATATTCCAAAATATAAACAGTATTACCGACATCGACAACAATAAAAATTCGGTTACTATTAATATTTTTATAGGGCTTATACGGTTTGTAAGTTTACCTGTAAAATACGACAGTAAAAAAACCGGCAAATAAGACACAAATAAAAACAGCCCAAGTTTTAAATATTTATCGTCTTTTTGAGTAATCATTGCAGACAAAGCAACATTTTGAATATATCCGCCGCACAGTGATAAAAACTGAGAGTATAAAAGTTTTGTAAAATTATCGTTTTTAATAAAAAAATTGTTCATACCGATAGTATGAACAATTTTTGATGTTATATAACCATTCCGCCGTCAACATTAAGTGTTTGACCGGTGATATAACCGTGCCGTGCGAGAAAAAACACAGCCTTTGCAACTTCAAGCCCGTCACCCAGCCGTGACAGCGGTATCATATCGCAAAGTTGTTGCGTGTCAAGTCCATCAAGCATTTTTGATTGAATACATCCCGGCGCTACAGCGTTTACAGTTATATTCGATGGCGCAAGTTCTTTTGCAAGCGATTTTGTAAAACCGATAACGCCTGCTTTCGCCCCACTGTAAATTACCTCACACGATGCGCCTGTAACACCCCATACCGACGAGATATTTACAATTGCACCGCCCCTTTTTTTAAGCATTTGGGGAATTATAAGCCGTGTCAAATCAATCATCGCACAAAGGTCGGTGCCGACAATATCTTGGGTATCACACTCGTCGGTGTCCAAAAACGGCTTTATCTGTGCAATGCCGGCATTATTTACAAGTATGTCGGTACCGCCCATACTGCGTGCCGCATTTTCAATTTCTGCCCTGCCCTCTTTTGTTGTAATATCAGCATGCACAACGCAAACTTTAACAGGAAAATTTTCAAACATACCGGCATTTGCCGTGTTGCTGTTGCAACATAAAATAATATCATAACCGAGCCGCGCCGCCTCGTACGCACACATTTCACCGATTGCACCGCTTGCGCCCGTAATAACTGCTAACATTCAATCACCTCTCATATATTTTATTTTAACTTGTAAAAAAATTCAATGCTTTATTGCAAAATGGTGTAAACTAATATTATAATTAATGTTGAAAGAGGTGAAAGCGGTGCAAAAAGATATACGTTATCTTAAAGGTGTCGGTGAAAAAAAAGCGGCGCTTTTTGAAAAACTTGATATACAAACGGTTGAGGACTTAACCCGTCTTTTACCGCGCAGGTATGACGACCTTGGCAACATTGTAGATATAAGTTCGCTTGCCATGCACCGCGGCGAAAAGGTAAGCATTTTAGCAACCGTTGCAAAGCCTGTCACCGAAACACGTATTAAAGGCGGCAAAACGCTTACTACAGTTTACGTTTCTGACGACAGCGGTCTAACAAAAATAGTGTATTTTAACAACAAATTTATAAAAAATATGCTGCACCAAGGTGAACGTTATCTGTTTTACGGTAAACTTGCTCAAACAGGCACCCCACAACTTGTTTCACCCGAATTTTATAAATCCCTGCCCCAAAACAGCCGCTTACTTGCAGTTTATCCGCTGGTAAACGGGCTTAACCAAAAGTTTTTGCGAAAACTTATGCCCGCCGCAGTCAAAGAATGTGTAAACAAAGAACCTCTCCCTAATTCTCTGCGGGAAAAATATGACCTGCTTGATATAAATGAAGCGGTTTATAAAATACATTTTCCTAAAAGCTATGAAGATATAGATAAGTCACGGCGCAGGCTCATTTTTGACGAACTGTTTTACTACTCATTAGGGCTGCAAATGCTTCGCGGCAGAAAAAAGAAAAAATCTGCAGTAACGGTAAAGGAAATTCCAACCGAATTTTTAAATTCACACAGCTTTTTACCAACCGATGCGCAAAGCCGCGCACTTAATGACATCTATGCCGACCTTTCCGGCCCGTACGCTATGAACCGTCTTTTGCAGGGAGATGTAGGAAGCGGTAAAACTCTTGTTGCAGGCCAGTGTGCATATTGCGTTATACGTGCCGGTGCACAGGCAGTCATTATGGCACCGACCGAAGTGCTTGCAAATCAACACTACCGCTACTTTGAAAAAATGTTTTCACCGCTTGGCATAAAAACCGCTCTTATCACATCAAGCGTGCCTGCTGCACAAAAACGAAAAATCTGTGCAGACATTGCAAGCGGTGTTATTGATTTTGTTGTCGGCACACACGCCGTACTCGAAAAATCGGTTGAGTTTAAAAATTTAGGACTTGTAATTACTGACGAACAGCACCGCTTTGGTGTTATGCAGCGCTCTGCCCTTGCCGGCAAAGCCGAGGGCACGCACGTACTTGTAATGAGTGCCACTCCCATTCCGCGCACCTTGGCGCTTATGATGTGGGGTGACCTTGACCTGTCGGTTATTGACTCTTTGCCAAAAGGTAGACAGCAGGTTAAAACCTATCTTGTAGATTCAACTTATACAGAGCGCCTGCACGCATTTATCAAAAAACAAACAGACCTTGGCGGGCGTGTTTACATAGTCTGTCCGACAATCGAGGGAGATGAAGACAGTACCCTTGCAAGTGCCATGGAGCGTGCTGACAGCCTTTCTAAAATATTTGGCAACGATAAAGTTGGTCTTGTGCACGGCAAAATGAAGCCAACGCAAAAAGACAAGGTTATGACCGATTTTGCAAACGGAAATATTTCAATTCTTGTATCCACCACCGTTATCGAAGTAGGCATAAACGTTCCCGAAGCCACGCTTATGATAATAGAAAATGCCGAACGGTTTGGGCTTTCGCAACTGCACCAACTTCGCGGACGTGTCGGCCGCGGCAATATGCAATCTTACTGCGTTTTGCAAAGCGACAATACATCAGAACTTACAAATACCCGTCTTGACTTTTTCACAAAAACAACCGACGGCTTTGAAATTGCTCAAAAAGACTTAGAACTTCGCGGTCCGGGCAACTTTTTCGGGCGCGACCAGCACGGTCTTGCAGGCCTTCAAATTGCCGATTTACAAACTGACACATTACTTTTAAAGTCAGCCTCGGACAGCGCAAAACAACTAATACTTGCCGACAGCGAACTCAAAGCGCATCCGCTTATAAAGCAAAATGTTTTAAAACTTTTTGAGTCAAAAGGTGAAATTTTCAATTAACGCTATATTTTGCTTTGTATTTATTTAAAAGTTTGCCTCAAACTACTATTGAAACCAATATAGGAGGTGAAAATTTAAATGAACAACGAAACTAAAAAGAATGCAAAAGCAGGTCTTGATAAAATGAAGTTTGAGGTTGCCCGTGAACTCGGTGTTGATCTTAAAGATGGCTACAACGGTAATCTTACCTCTAAGCAGGCAGGTTCAGTAGGCGGTTATATGGTTAAAAAGCTTATCGAAAAAGGCGAACAGAGCCTTTAAGCAATAAATGAAAATCCAACCCGCCAAACGCAATTGAAATTGCGGGCGGGTACCACGGAACCTTGTTGTGTTCACAATAAAAAGTCTTGAAAACAAACGTTTTCAAGACTTTTTATTTAGTATTTTGGATTTTATCTTTGGCTTTTTAAGATTTGAACTTAAAAAAATCATAACCTGTGCTGGTATTCCGATTAAAAAGATTAGCCACAGCCGTTTTACATTTAAAATAAGGTACAAACTTACAAGTGTACTCCACATAAGTATTGTTATAATTAAAAAGTTAAGTTTGGTTCTGCCCCAGATAGAATTAAACACAAGCAACACAATACAAGAAACGGGCACCGCCACTACATAAGCAAGCCATATTTTTTCAAGCGAATCCATTGCAACACCCAGCGCTGCATATACAATAGTTGCAACAAGCCATACTATAAGGGTTGCAAGAAGTGATATGATAAACCTGTTTTTTCTGATAATTTTTTCATTAACATCATCTACAATTTTTTCGCTGTGTTCTTCTGTCAAAAGATAATCAACAGTTACTCCGTATAAATCGGCAAGCTGTTTTAATATCGCAACATCGGGCATACTTTCGCCGCGCTCCCACTTAGACACTGCTTTGTCCGAATAATTTAACTGTTGTGCAAGGTCAGCCTGCGTAAGTCCTGCCATTTTTCTGAGTTCTTGCATATTTTTAGCAATTACTTTGTTCAAATTTTCCAACCGAATACTCCTTTTATATAAACACCTGTCAAATTAAAACATCTTATTAAAGCAGAGTTTAAATTGCAAAATTTTAACTCCATTATTATAATACCATAAAAAAAGTCAGTAATCAAGCGCTTTTTGACGGCAATTCTACAGATAGTGGAATTACAAAAATTGGCGGTAGAACAACTAAACTGCTAAGTAGGTGGATTTAATATATCAATTTGTGTAAAATAATTGGTATAAAAACACTTGGAGGTTAATTATGACAGACTACATAATTTCAACTGATACAGGAAGCGACCTTACTGCCCAGCTTTATCAGAAATATAATGTAATTCCGATACGTATGGAATATGAAATCGACGGCGAAATTTTTGAAGATGCATACGAGCCTGAAAAGCTCAAAGAGTTTTATGACAAAATGCGTAACGGTGCCGTTCCCAAAACAACACAACTTAATGTTTCAAAGTTATGTGACTTTTTTGAAGGCCTTGCAAAACAGGGCAAACCTATAATGTATATTTCACTCGGCGCAGGTATTTCCGGTTCATATAACAATGCTGTTAATGCTGCAAACGAAGTAATGGAAAAGTATCCAGACGTTAAAATATATGTAATAAACTCGTCGGTGGCATCGCTTGGCGGTGGTGCACTTTGCATAATGGCAAGTGAGAACAGACAAAACGGACTTGACATTGAACAAAACGTTGCCGCTCTTGAGGCACAAAAGCACAACATCGGCATATATGTAACAACAAAAGACCTTACCTATCTCTATCGCGGTGGTCGTGTGTCTAAAACAAGCGCTGTGCTTGGCAATATGCTTGGAATAAACCCCATTATAAAACTCGATTACGAAGGTCACCTTATTGTGTGTGACAAAGTGCGCGGTGAAAAAAACACCTTTAACAGAATTGAAAAGCTAATCGAAGAACATGTTATAAACCCTAAAGACAACGTATTGTATGTAAGCCATTCTGACGCTTATGAAAAGGCCGAAATGCTTGCAAAGCGGTATAAAGAAAAATTCGGGTTTAAAGACACGCTTATAACAAATATCGGTACAATAATCGGTTCGCACACCGGCCCCGGTCTTGTTGCAGTTTACTTTAACGCAGTTGAAAGAGATAAAGAATGAGAACCCGCCCCGCCAAACGCAATTAAAATTGCGGGCGGGTACCCCGAAACCTTGTTGTATTCACATCACAATAAAAATTCCGATAGATTTTATCTATCGGAATTTTTTGTTATAAAGAGAATTTTTACATCCCCATTTTTTGTTTTAATTTGTTTAAATATTTCTTAACAAACGGGTCAGCCAGCAATAAAAGCACCACAAAATAGATAACAGCACCAAAACACACCTGAACAAAAAGCGCTGCAAGACTGTCACCTACAAACTTGTGAAGTACAAACACTGCAAAAAACATTACAACGCCTGCCAAAAAATTGCGCCAGCATTTAAGATATAAAACAACAGTAAAATCCCGCCTTACCGCTACCATCTGCACTAATAGTACCGCAAATTCGGCAGCAACAGTCGCAAAGGCGGCACCCATAGCGTTAAAATGAGGTATAAGGCAAAGATTTAAAACAACATTTACCGCCATTCCCACAAACACAGACAGTGTGTAGGGTGTCATTCGGTTTGTAGGCAAAAGATATTGTGTTCCAAACACATTACTTCCGCCTATAAATAAAATTATCGGGCACAAAAGCACCATAACCGGAGTTATTTGCTCAAACCCATCAGCGCCTCCGAAAAAGCGGATGACAAAAGTGTCGGCAATTGCCATAATTCCAAACATAATCGGCACGGCAAGAAAGATATACAAATTAAACGACTCGCGTATATATGCGTTTGTTTTTTGTTTGTCGTTTTGTTTATAAGTATTTGCAACACGCGACAGCATTACAAGCCCCAGCGATGTTACAACGGTAAGCGCAACCTTTACAATTTTTTCGGCGTTGCCGTAAATTCCCACCTGAAAGTTGCCGTCTGCAACAAGTACGCCAAGCATAACCTTGTCAACATAGACATACACAGTAGTTGCGACCTGAGGTAAAAACATCAGCAATGATTTTGTTATGTGCGGTTTAAAACATTTTTTTCGCGGTTTAACAAACCCGCCGTGCTTTACCTTGTCAAGCCACAGCGTTGCGTTTCCCACAACATTCATTGAGCAGTAAATAAAAATATACAGCCCTAAATCATTTTCGTCTTTAACAAAAATTAAAATAAGCGCAAGATTTATAAGTTTAACCAGAAAATTGCGCACAGTTTGTAACTTAAAGTTTTCAATACCTTGATAGTACCAACTTATATCCAGCATAGATGCCAGAATTTCAAGCGCAAACAGTAAAAAATATAATTTTTCTTTAATACTTACCATTTGGTAAACGTTAATGTTTACCACCGCGAAAATAAAATATATAGCAAGGGCTACAGACAGCGTAATAACGCGTATGAGTTCAATTTCCCAAAACACGCTGTTACATTTTTTTGCATCATCCTTGTAATAGGCAATTTCACGCTGTCCGTATACGTTAAGTCCGATACAGCCAAGCAGTACAAAAATGCTGACTACCGAAAAACCTACCTCGAAAGTGCCCTGATTTGTAATACCTATCGTGCTTGCAAGATACGGCATTGTGACAAGCGGTACCACAAGCAACAATAACTGATAACTCAGACTATACAGATAATTTGTAAAAACAGACGCCTTTTGCATCGTTTTGTCTAATCTCCTAAAACATATTAATCTGGTTTTTTTCTGCTAAATCCTGATCTCTTAAAAAATGACCAACCGCAGGAATTGATTTTGTGCGGTAATAATCGGTTTTTAAAATATTCGAATTTTCAACGCTCGTAACATCTGTTACAGTATTTTTTGCCTTTTGTGTAAACACAATGACACCCTGTGTATTTTTAGTGCTCTTTTCAGGTATCAGTGCTGAATTTATAATAACTGTTTTTCCGTTTGAAGCAAATAAAACAAAATCTTTCTCTGCTGCAACATAAAACATTTTGCACAGCGTAAACTTTTCGCAGTATGCGTTTATAAGCCTGCGCCGGTTAGTAAGCGTTTTATACGCGGCAAGCGGAACCTTTGCAGCCCTGCCGTTTTCAAAAAAGAACAGCATATAACCGCTATAATCTGTAGTTACCGCCATGCCTACTACTGCCTCACCCTGCTCCATACCGAGTTTTGAAGGCAAATAGTCACCAAGCGCACTTGCTTTAGTGTCATCAAAATCGCATACACGGCATTTATATACATTCTGTTTTGTTGTAAAAAATAACAGTTCTTGCGTATTTGAACACTCAAACTTTTCATTTAACTCATCGCCGTCTTTAAACTTCTGTACGTCGTTCATTCTAAGCGACTGAGGTGTGATCTTTTTAAAATATCCCTCTTTTGACAAAAATACAGTAACGGCATAATCTTCAATATGCGTGTCAATTTCTACAACATCATCGGTGTCATCATACACAAGTTCGCTTTTGCGCTCACTAGGATACTGCTTTTTAACCCGCTTTAAATCGTTTATAATAATTCGGTTTTGCTTTGACTTTGAACTGAGCACAGACTCAAGTTCGTCAATTTGCTTTTGCAAATCGTCAACATCCTGCAAACGCTTTAAAATATACTCGCGGTTTAAATGCCGCAGTTTTATATTGGCAATATACTCTGCCTGAGTTTCATCAACGCCAAACCCAATCATAAGGTTTGGTACAACCTCATCATCGTGCTCTGTCTCTCTGACAATTTTTATTGCTTTATCAATATCCAAAAGTATCAGTTTTAAGCCTTGTAACAGGTGTAATTTCTCTTTGGTTTTATTCAGAGAGTAATAAGTGCGACGTTTTATACATTCTGTACGAAACGCAAGCCACTCATCAACAATTTCTTTTACACCCATAACGCGAGGCATACCTGCAATAAGAATGTTAAAGTTAGCGCCAAAAGTGTCTTCAAGCGGTGTTGCCTTAAACAATTTTGCCATTGTCTTGTCGGCATCAGTTCCGCGTTTAAGTTCAATGCGGATTTTAAGGCCTGACAGGTCGGACATATCCTTAACATCTGAAATTTCTTTTAGTTTATTTGATTTTACAAGTTCAATTATTTTATCAATAATCGCCTCAATTGTCGTGGTGTACGGAATTTCGGTGATTATAATACTGCCTGATGCATCAACGGTGTACTTTGCACGGATACGGATACTGCCGCGGCCGGTATTATATACATCGTCAATTGCAGACTTATTAACAAGTATCTGTCCTCCCGTCGAAAAATCAGGCGCAGGCATTGTAAGTTTAAAATCGTGGTCTTTGTTTGAAATATACTCAATAACGGTGTCACACACCTCACCCAGATTAAACGAACATATATTAGATGCCATACCAACCGCAATACCCTGATTGGGCGTTGTAAGAATGGTTGGAAAAGTCACGGGAAATAGCGTGGGCTCTGTTGTCGAATTATCGTAGTTAGGTATAAAATCGACTGTATCTTTATCAATGTCGTCAAACAGTTCGTGACATATAGGTGCAAGGCCTGCCTCGGTATAACGCGAAGCGGCATACGCCATATCTCTTGAATAGTATTTACCAAAGTTACCCTTTGAGTTTACAAACGGATGTGGCATTGCCTCATACCCGCGGGTAAGACGCACCATCGTTTCGTAAATTGCACCGTCACCGTGCGGGTTAAGTTTCATTGTAGCGCCGACAATGTTTGCCGATTTTTGCCTTCCGCGAAGCAGCCCCATACCGTACATTGTATACAAAAGTTTACGGTGTGCAGGTTTAAGCCCGTCAATTTCAGGTATCGCACGCGACATAATAACGCTCATCGCATAAGGCATATAGTTTGTTTCAAGCGTTTGAGTGATACCGCGCAAAATCGGTTCGCACTCGTTATATTCTCTTTGAATTGCTTTTTTCTTTTTAGCCATTTTTACTCCTAAGATAAATCGACATCGTCGAGATATTTATAGCCGTTTTCCGAAATAAAATCTTTTCTGCCCTGCAAATTATCGCCAAGCAGTATGTCAAACATATTTGCAGTCGCCTCGGCATCGTCGGGTGTTACGCGGATAAGACGGCGCGTTTCGGGGCTCATTGTTGTCTGCCACATCATTTCGGGCTCGTTTTCGCCAAGACCTTTTGAACGCATAACAGTACACTTTTTAGTCCCTGCAGCTGCCACAATTTCGTCTTTTTGCGCATCTGTGTAGGCAAAAAGCGGTGTGTCAGAGCCTTGCACCGTAATTTCAAAAAGCGGTGACTCTGCAATATACACATATCCTTGCTCAATTAAAGTGGGTGTTAAACGATACAGCATGGTCAAAATTAGTGTGCGTATCTGAAAACCGTCAACATCGGCATCGGTACAGATTATAACCTTGTTCCAGCGCAGGTTGTTTATATCAAAGTTTTGTAAATCTTTAGTGTTTTTGTTTTTAATCTCAACACCGCAGCCGAGAATTTTTAAAAGATCGACAATTATATCATTTTTAAATATCTTGTCATATTCTGCCTTAAGACAATTCAAAATTTTACCGCGTACCGGCATTATCGCCTGGAAAAACGAATCCCTGCCCTGTTTACACGAACCGAGAGCCGAGTCACCCTCAACTATATACAATTCGCGTTTTGTAACGTCTTTTGTCTCACAGTCAACAAATTTTTGTATGCGGTTTATCATATCAATCGAGCCCGACAGGGTTTTTTTGATATTAATGCGCTCACGCTCACTCTTTTCGCGTGCGCGCTTGTTTATAAGTATCTGAGTTGCAATTTTTTGCGCATCAAGTTTGTTTTCAATAAGATAAACCTTTAAATTTCTGCGCAAAAAGTCGGTAGTGCACTCTTGTATAAACTTGTTTGTAATGCTCTTTTTTGTCTGGTTTTCATAACTTGTCTGTGTTGAAAAACAGTTAGATACAAAAACAAGACAGTCGGCAATATCCTGAAATGTTATTTTCGATTCGTTTTTGTTGTATTTGCCCTCTTGCTTTAAATAAGCATCAAATTCTGCAACAAACGCACTTTTCAACGCTTTGTCGGGCGCACCGCCGTGCTCTAAAAAGCTTGAGTTGTGATAATACTCTATAAGGTTTACCGTATTTGAAAAAGCAAACGCACAAGAAAGTTTTACTTTATACTCAGGCTTATCCGCACGGTCACGGCCGCGGCACTCGTCACCCCAACTTACAGGTGATGACAGTGCCTTGTCACCGACAAGTTCAGCAATATAATCGCTTATACCGTTTTGGTAACAGTATTCTACAGTTTCAAAACCGTTTTCGGTTTCGCATTTAAAAACAAAGGTGATGCCCGCATTTACAATGGCCTGCTTTTTAAGTATATCTTCAAAATACTCCCGCTCGATTGCAATATCGGTAAACACCTCAATGTCGGGCTTCCAACGTGTGATTGTACCGGTCTTACGGCGGGTGGTTTCCTCTTCCAAAAGACCGCCGACGTTATTTCCCTTTTCAAAGTGTAAAGAATATTTCTTTTTATCGCGGTAAACGGTAACATCCATATACTCCGACGAATACTGTGTGGCACACGCACCAAGACCGTTAAGGCCAAGCGAGTACTCATAGTTTTCACCGTCGTTGGTGTTATACTTACCGCCTGCATACAACTCACAGTAAACAAGTTCCCAACTGTAACGGCCCTCGCGCTCATTAAAGCCTACAGGACAGCCGCGTCCAAAGTCCTCAACCTCAATAGAATGGTCGTTATACGAGGTGAGTATAATTTTGTCGCCATGCCCCTCACGTGCCTCATCAATTGAGTTTGACAGTATTTCAAAAGCCGAATGTTTACAACCCTCAAGCCCGTCAGACCCAAAAATAACACCGGGGCGTTTTCTTACACGGTCGGCACCCTTAAGCGATGTAATACTCTCGTTTGTATATTCATTTCTTTTAGCCATTTAAAAAGCCTATTCCTTCATTATATTATTCTTAATATTATACCGCATTTTTTGCAGTATGTCAATCAAACACGCACTGTGTTGAAATTTGGTTGCAAGTATGATATTATTTTTAAGAGGTGATAAAAATGATTATTAAAGGCGGTAATGTTTTTTATGACAACACACGCTTTGAAACCCGCGATATTTATATAAACGACGGTGTTTTTGCCAACAGCGGCAACGGTGAGTGCATAAACGCTGAAGGAATGTTTGTAATTCCCGGACTTATTGATATGCATCTTCACGGCTGCGTCGGTGCCGACGCGTCAGAGGGCGAAATTTCTCAGTTTGAAAAGATGAGTGACTTTTTGGCAAGCAAGGGCGTAACAGGCTTTTGCCCCACTACAATGACCTTGCCTATTGACGTGCTTAAACGTGCATTTTGCGCGGCAGATACATTTAAAAAAACTCAGACACACGGCTCCAAACTTATTGGCATCCATATGGAAGGTCCGTACTTTTCAATGGAAAAGCGCGGTGCTCAAAACCCCGATTATATTAAAAACCCGTCAATTGATGAGTTTAAAATGCTGTGGGACGCATCAAACGGTATTGTCGCCGTGGCTGATGTTGCACCCGAACTTGAAAATGCACCCGAATATATCGAATATGTCAGCACACTTACAACAGTAAGTATTGCCCATACTTCTGCAAACTATGAAAGTGCAAAACTCGCTTTACAAAAAGGTGCTACAAGCGCTACCCACCTGTTTAACGCAATGACACCTTTTACTCACCGCGACCCAGGTGTTCCCGGTGCTGTGTTTGAATCGGATAGTTGCTTTGCCGAACTTATTTGCGATTGTATACACATCCACCCTGCCATTATTAAAACAGTATTTAAAACAATGGGCGATAACCGCGTTTGCGTTATAAGTGATGCTCTCCCGTGTGCAGGGCTTCCCGAAGGCAAATATATCTCAGGCGGGCTTGAGGTATACTTAAAAGACGGTTGTGCCCGTCTTGAAAACGGTACCCTTGCTGGCAGTGCCTCAACTCTTTTTGATAACTTTAAAAAGGTTTGCAATATTGTAGGTATTGACTCTGCTGTAAAAGCGTGCAGCGCAAACCCTGCTAAAAACCTCGGCATTTATGATAAAGTCGGCTCGATAACTTTGGGTAAATTTGCAGACTTTTTAATACTCGATAAAGACCTTAACTTAAAATATGTATTTATAAACGGTAAACAGGTGCTGTAATAAAAAATACCTTGATGAAAATCAAGGTATTTTTTTTGATATTTTATAAGCAAGATAAAGTTTTAAAAGGTCGGGCAGTACAAACGGTAACACACAAACAGTTACAGCAACCGCTACACTTTTTTCGCCGTAAACAAACAAAAACCATAATGTTCCGAATGTGTAAACACCCAATAGCCCTAACACCGCACCAAACACTTTGTTTTTAAAAACACCCATCATAACAGGTATAAACACAAACGCCAAAAGGTAACCGCCACCTGCACCAAAGAGCACAGACACACCGCCGTGAAAACCCGAAAATACAGGCAATCCTAAAAAGCCGACTGACAAATATATAACAACGGCTGTAACGCTGCTTTTTATGCCAATTACAAACGGCATTAAAAACAGTATAAATGTCTGCATTGTAAAAGGTATCGGCGCCGGCACTGTGATATATGCACCAATTGCAAGCAACGCGCAAAACAACCCTACAAGCGAAATGTTTTTAAATTTCATCTGTTCACCTCTTGAGTATTGTAATTTGTTTTTTATTTTTTGTCAACTGTCCGTTTTTTAGTACAGTTATACTGTTATAATAAAGGCACAAATACAAAAGACGGAGGATTAAAAAATGAAAAGAATTGGTCAACTTGAAAGAATGGTTATAGCAGAGTGTGTTAAGGATGTGCCGTCGTTTGCAAAGATAGGCAGGCTGTTTGATATGGGTGCCGACCCCAATGCAACAAATGAGTACGGCGAGTGTGTGCTTGCTATTGTGTTTGAAGGGTATTGCTGTTTATACGGCACAAAACTACGTTCGGGATTTTTTGCACCGCACATTGTAAGCACATTTATGTCTTACGGTTTTAATGCCAAAAAGCACGGACTTTCAGTTGTAAGCGAACTGCAAAACAGCAGTTTTGACAGATATATACGCCAGGCGATAAAAATGATACTGTACAGCAGAAACAAACAAATACGCCGCGATATTATAACCGCTAAAAACTGCGTTAAAAACTTATCAGCAAAAGTTCTGCAACATTTAAAACTGCCGGCATAATATCGTATTTAGCAGGCTATCCCCTTTTTGCCTGTTAAAACAAAACGGGCTGAAAAATTTTTCAGCCCGTTTTATTTATTTAAAAATGTTTTGTGCTATTCTTACAGCTTCCATAGCATCTTTGGCGTAAAAGTCGGCACCTATCATATCCGCATATTCGGGTGTCAGCACCGCACCGCCAACCATAATTTTGGCATTGGGATTAACTTCCCGCACAAGTTTAATTGTTTGTTCCATGGCAGGCACCGTTGTTGTCATAAGTGCCGACAGCCCCACAAGGCACACATTTTCCGATGCCTTTGCAACGTCTTTTGGTGATACATCGTGACCAAGGTCAATTACCGAAAAGCCAAAGTTTTGAAGTAAAGCCTTGACAATATTTTTGCCTATATCGTGTATATCGCCCTTTACTGTCGCAAGCACAATTTTTTTGCTGTCATCTGCAAATGACGGCAGCGTTTGTTTTATAACCTCAAACGAGGCGGCGGCAGCCGCTGCACTCATTAAAAGCTGCGGCAAAAACGCCTTGCCCGATTCAAACTGTACCCCGATTTTTTCAAGCGCAGGGATAATTTCGCCGTTTATAATCTGCAATGCGTCATTGGTTTTAACAAGTTCTAAAGTCTTTTGTGTCGCCTTATCTTCAAGACCTTTAAAAACGGCATCACACAGACTAATATCCTCTGTCACGGCAGATGATTTGATTTCATTACCCGTTGCATAAGCGATATAGTTTTCAAACCGATCATCTTTTTGTGAAAGTGCAAGGCATGCGTAATACGCGCCCATCATTAACTGCGAAAACGGGTTTATAATGGCAGCGTCAAGACCTGCACCAAGCGCCAGCGTGAAAAACGCTGAGTTTATGCTGTCGCGGTTTGGAAGCCCAAACGATATGTTTGACACGCCAAGGCTTGTGCAAACACCAAGTTCTTCTTTTATAAGTTTAACCGCCTCAAGTGTAACCTTTGCACTTTCGCTGTTTGACGAAACGGACAATGCAAGCGGGTCGACAATAATATCCTTTTTGCTAATGCCGTATTTTTCCGCCTCGGTTATAATGGTGCGTGCAACCTCAAGCCGTCCAAGTGCGGTATCGGGAATACCGTCATCACCGATAGTCAGTGCAATAACCGCACCGCCGTACTTTTTAACAAGCGGCAAAATTTTGTCCATACTCTCTTTAGTGCCGTTAACCGAGTTTATAAGCGGTTTGCCGTTATAGGCAAACAACGCACTTTCAAGAGCATTTGCATCGGTACTGTCAAGTTGCAACGGTAAATCGGTAACCGCCTGAAGCCGTGTTACCAATTGGTAAAGTGCCGTTTTTTCGTCAATTTCGGGCAGTCCTGCATTTACATCAAGCATATCCACACCGCAGTCTGCCTGCTTTACGCCCTCTGAGAGAATGTAATTATAATCACCGCTGCGCAGCGCCTCTTTTATCAGTTTTTTGCCGGTTGGGTTAATGCGCTCACCTATAAGCACACATTTTTTTGAAAAACTTACAGCGTGAGTGTATGACGACACAACCGTTTCGTTTTTACTCTGCGGGTAACAAAACGGCAAATTTTCGGTCGCAGTGCGAAGCGCACGTATATATTCGGGTGTTGTGCCACAGCAACCGCCAAGTATTGATGCGCCCATTTTTGCAATATCTGTCATAATTTCGGCAAAACGGTCAGCCGAAATATTATAAACGGTATTTGTGCCTAAAACCTGCGGCAGTCCCGCGTTTGGCTTTACAAGTATCGGAACAGATGCATACTTAACATATTCTTCAACAACCCCAATCATTTTATCGGGACCAAGCGAACAGTTAAGCCCTATCGCATCGGCACCAAGCCCCTCTAGCATAGCAATCATCGCGTGGGCATCGGCACCCGTCATTAGTTTTTTGCGCTCGTCATAAACGTTTGAAACAAACACGGGTAAATCACAGTTTTGTTTAACCGCCATAAGCGCTGCCTTTGTTTCAAGGCAGTCGTTCATAGTTTCGATTAAAATAAGGTCAGCACCGTACTTTTTAGCAAGTCGCGCATTTTGTGCAAATGCGTCATACGCCGTTTTAAGTTCGGTGTCACCAAACGGGTAAAGTAATTTACCAAGAGGGCCCATATCAAACGCGATATATTTATCCCGTCTTTCTCCCCTTGCAGCCTTTGCACATTTTATAGCAGCAGATATATACTTTTCAGTGTCGGAGTATTTTAAACTGTTTACACCAAAAGTGTTTGTTACAACAACATCGGCGCCTGCATCAAAGTATGCCTTGTGAAGCACTGTCACAGCCACCGGATTAGTTAAATTCCACTCTTCAGGCGCACTGCCTGCCATAAGCCCCTGCGCTTGCAACACGCTGCCTGTTGCACCGTCTAAATATATTCGTTGTGTCTTAAGTTTTTCAAGTATTGTCATTTTTTATACCTATTATTGCGGTGACCGACTTTGTAGGCACCATTAACAAACTTTCTTTTAAAGTTATGCCCAGTTTTTTGTCAGCTTCTAAGAATTTTAAAAACGGGGTTTGAACCGACAGCGGTAAATCGCTGTATCCCGGTGAAAAACGTGGTTTTGTATTACCGTCAAGTTCGGCCTGTGCCGCATCGCAAAACGCCTCACACAGCGCCGATGCAACAGCATCGGTTATAAACTGGCACACGGGTGACACCAATGCCGCCCGCCGTAGTTCGCGCTCACACCCGTGTCCGAGTGTTGCGACAAAAAGGTACGCGTTATCACACCCTTCAAGCACCTTTTCAAGTGCATGTGAGCAAACCTTTCCAAACCCTAAATCAATACCGTTATCGGTGCGCAAAACCTTTACTTTTTTATAAATATATCCGCCGTCGCACACTTTTTTAAGTCGTGCCTGTATATCGCTTACAAGCCCGCTTTCAAAGTTTGTGCCAAGCCTTGCGCGAAGTTCCGCTTGATTTATTTGTAAATCGTTAAAATCAATCATTAAAATTTACTGTTATAACCTCTACATTAACATCTTTTTGTGTCGGTACATATTCAAATGCGCAAATTGTCTTGTCGGGATATGGATTTTCAAAAACGGTGCGATAATATGTTTTGCCGTTTTTAACAAACGGTATAGCACCTGCACAAATCTCACCCAGCGCACTTTCATCAATATTTTTCGAATTAAAGTTTTTAATATTATCGCCAAAAGAACAAGCAATACCGCTGTGCGAAATATTACCACCGTAAACGACCTTACAATTGGCTGTTGTACCGTCGGTATAAGTAATCTTGTAATTTCCAAGCATGTATTTTTCGTCTTCGATAAATATGCCGTCATAAAACACCTTATACGGTATTTTAAAATCTGTAGTATGTTCGACTGTTATATGCTTTTTGTTTATTGTTTCGCGATGACGCAATAAAAATGCCTCGTCAAACACACGTTTTAATATTTCAGTCTGGCGGTCATTGTCATAACTTTCGCTCCACATAGCAAATGCACCGAAAATAATATGCAAATACTGACAATTTCGTTGCATATAATCGGGGTGGTTTGAACCCCAGTTAGAGCAGGAGCCGCCCTTAAGTCCAAACTTTCTGCGAAGCCGCCAATGCTCAACCCGCTCTGCTGTCATATTGCCAAACAGCATTTCGTAACCGTTTGTATGGAAAGTAAAATCATACTGTAAACCAAAACTGTGATACCAGTTAAGCATAATTATGTCTTTAGGAAGCATTGTCTGTGCAAGAAAGGTATGCGGAAATACAATGTGCTTTTTGCCGCTAAACTTATCAGCAGGCGCACCGCCGTACGTTCTGCCGTCCGGCAAAACAACATTAAGCAACTTGTCGCCCCACATCATTGTTTTAATGCCGCGTTTTGCAAGAAAATCGTGAATTTTTATAACGTCGTTTGCAAACACCCGCTCGGGCTTTTCGCTTTTGCACTTATCACAAACGCAAATTGAGTACCATTCGTCGTGCCCGATGTTTATAATATCGGGGTCAAACACCTCAATAACCTCTGAGAGTACATCAAACACAAGTTCATAACTTTTAGGATTTTGCGGGCAGTAACAGTCGGGATACGGTTGCCCCTGCCTTTCTGCAATTTCGGGGTGCGGCATACACAAATAGTCACTGTGCGACAAAAGCGGCACCTCTGGATATGCCGTAATACCGCGGCTTTTGCAGTATTCAATAAGCATGCGCACCTCGTCTTGCGTAAGTACACAACCATCGCCGTTGTCAGCATGAATTGAATTTCTCGCCCAATCTACACTGGCGTGTATCTCGTTTACCCTGCCTGAATAACGGCGGACATCTTTTGCAAATTCAAGCCAACACGCGTTTATCTCAGGATGAAGTTTATATTCCATAGCACCGCCGATTTCAAACGAAATGCGGTTGTACTTGTAATATGATAAAGCATCTACCATATCATAAAAATTTTGTAAGCTCTCTTTACTGTTACCGGGTAGATAACAACGGTAACCGCGAAAATAACAATCGGGCTCGTCATAAAGCGTTCCGCAAAACACCTCGTCGTTTTCTGCCATCTGCAAAAGCGTTTGCATTGCATAAATCAAACCGCGCGGTGCGTTGTAGCAAACAGTAACGCTGTCAGAAGTTATGTTTATGCTGTATCCTTCTTCACAAAGTGAAATGTCTTTAAACGCAACAACTTTATTAACACCCGACCCTTTATCACCGTAAGTATTTACAGCCTTTTGCAAAACCTCTTTTGCATAACCGTCAATACCCTCTGTACTTACAGCACTTGAAAGTTTAACCTTTTGCCCTTTTGTCCATTCTCTTGGTTCAAAAAACATAACTTAATCCTCTTGTTTTGAAAGTTGTCTGCCCATTATAATACCCATTACTGATGCCATCATAAGACCGCGAGTCCAGCCAGACGAGTCGCCAAGACAATAAAGCCCTTTGACATTAGTATTAAGATTTTCGTCCATTTTGATTTTATTACTGTAAAATTTAAGTTCAGGTGAATAAAGCAGTGTTTCACTCGAAGCAAAGCCGGGCACAACAAGGTCAACCGCCTGAATAAAGTTTATAATGTTTGTCATAGCGCGGTATGGCATTGCCGCTGTAATATCACCGGCAACAGCGTCAGGCAACGACGGGCGCACGTTTGAAAAGTCAAGTTCTTTCTGCCATGTGCGTTTGCCGTCTAAAATATCGCCATAACGCTGAACGAGTATGTGTCCGTCACCAAGCATATTTGTAAGTTCGCCCACCTTTTGTGCATAGGCAATCGGCTGATTAAACGGATGTGTGAAGTTATGCGACACCAAAATTGCAAGGTTGGTGTTTTGCGATTTTAAATCTTTATACGAATGACCGTTAACAACCGCCAAATCGTTGTCGTAATTTTCCTGACTTACAAAACCGCCGGGGTTTTGACAAAAAGTACGTACTTTATTCCTAAACGGGTTTGGATGGCCGATAAGTTTCGACTCGTAAAGCACCTCGTTAACTTCTTCCATAACCTCATTTCGTACTTCTATTCTCACACCAATATCAACAGTTCCGGGTGCATGCGCAATCTGATGATGCTCACACACCTTTTCAAGCCAGTCGGCACCTTTTCTTCCCGTTGCAATAACAACGCTGTTAGCAAAAATTGTTTGCTCGTCGCCGCCACGGCTCTTTTCAATTTTAACGCCTGTGCAAGTGTCACCGTCTAAAATAATATCCTTGCAGTTATAACCAAACACAATATCCACGCCGTTGTCTAAAAGAAACTTTTCAAAGCGCGCATAAATTTCTTGCGCCTTTTCTGTTCCTAAATGGCGGATAGGACAGTCAACAAGTTTTAAACCTGCCTTTATTGCCTTTTTGCGAATTTCTTTAATCTTTTCAGGGTTGGAAATGCCCTCAATTTTCTCCGATGCACCAAACTCAAGATAGATTTTATCAGCATAATCAATAGTTTCTTGTGCCTTTTGTGCGCCGATAAGTTGCGGAAGGTCACCGCCCACCTCGTAATTTAATGAAAGTTTACCGTCTGAAAACGCACCGGCACCGGAAAAACCGGTAGTAATATGACAGTACGGTTTACAACTTACACACTGTTTGGTTTTTGATTTAGGGCAGCTGCGCTTTTCAATAGCAACGCCCTTTTCTACCATCAATATTTTCTTTTTACTGCCCCGCTTTATCATTTCAACTGCAGTAAAAATGCCTGCCGGACCAGCACCGACAATAATTACGTCGTACTTTGTCATTTTTCTTCTCCTTTTGAGTTTTGCTTTCGCATACTCATACTTTTACATATTAATTCATTTTTAATTTTACCAAAAACAACTGGTATTGTCCATAGTTTGCGTTGACTTAATTGCAAAAAAATGATAGTATATCGATATGAGACTTATAGTAATTGATTCTTCAAGTAAACAAAATGCAACAGTCATAGAAATGGGCGGCAACGCACTGCTTTTTGACTGCGGTGTGTCGCGCAAACATCTTTTGTGCGAACTGGAATGTAGGGGTATTTCAGAAAAGGACATAAAAGCGGTGTTTGTCACCCACGACCACTCTGACCATACAAAAGGCCTTTCAAGTTTGCAAAAACACCTTAACGTGCCCTACCTTTCGGGCTCAGGCGTTCCGTGTTGTGAGCCAATGACAAGCCCGTGGTCACAATACGGTTTTACCGTTTCATTTTTTGATTGTTCACACGATACACCCTGCGTTGGCTATAAAATAACCTGCGGTGATAAAAGCGTTTGTATTGCTACCGACACGGGCGTTATAACCGATTCTATTAAAAATGCGCTTATTGGCTGTCAAACGGTTATGATAGAAAGCAATCACGACCTTGATATGCTAATGTTCGGCCATTATCCGCCAAGCCTCAAATCGCGCATCGCGTCACCTGTTGGCCATCTGTCCAATGCCGACTGTGCTAAGTTTTTAACCTACCTTGCCGCACACGGCAAATTAAAACGCGCGCTGCTCGCGCACCTCAGCGAAAACAACAACACACCGCTTGTTGCAAAATCTGCCTGCCGTGAAGCGCTGTCAGCTTACGGCTTTGACGATATCGAAATAATCTGTGCAGCATCAGGTGTTGAAATAGAAATATAAAAAACTTTTCTATTAAAAAAGACTGAAAAACAATAGTTTTTCAGTCTTTTATTCTGTCCATAAAGTTATTTGTCCACTCTCAAGTGTCTTTTTAACATCTATAATGCGCTGGTTTTCAAAGCCGCGAAAACGTAACATACTCGACTTGTGTATGTAGACATTTATATATTACACATATCGCCTATGAAATGTTGCAGTTTTAAAAAGTTTGTTATAGTTGCTAGAAAAATTAAAATTGTTTTGTAAATTATTCCAATTGACAATATAATTTACCATTTCTTATAATAAAAATAGAAATAATTACCAAGATGAGAGTCCCATGGTTTGAAAAACATTGTGAGTACAATAAATTAATAACAAGAAGTATACTTATGAAAAGAAACTAAGGAGGCTATACATTATAGCGCACGTAGATGGGCTGATTTGCTAGGTAGAGAAATTATAAATACTTATGCATATAATCAAGGAGTTTCTTCTAGTATATTAGATAGTTATGATAATATTAATACAGTCATACCTTGTTATTTACCTAGCAATGATACTACTTTGATGACAACCTATAATAGAAGGAATAATAATTATACTGTAGAGGTTGATATTACAATTAATAAAACACAGCCATGGTCAAATTCTTCGTCATCAAATAACTTTAATGTGCAGAATGCAATGACTCATGAGATGGGTCATGCGATCGGGTTGGCTGATAAATATGAATCTTTTGCTACTGAGTGGACAATGTATGGAAGTTGTGCTTACGGTGAAACTAAGAAAAATTCACCTCATGAGTATGATATACAAGCCATGAAACGTTTATATGGATTATTGTGAGAAAGGAGTAAAGATATGAAACAATTAAAAACAATCACAATAGTTTCTTTTTTGCTTATTTTTTGTATATTAATGAGCGGGTGTCAAACCAAACCGGTAGAAAAAGATTTTATTTCCATAAATACCACTAAAGAAAAGCTTTATAAGCAAGATTTGATTTCGCGCGCCGAAATTATAATTGAGGGTAAAGTTGTCAGCAAAAATTTTGAAACAATGACAAACCCCGACGGTACGGCTTTAGACAGCAGCGGTAAAGCGCTTGTGAATTGTCAGATTGCGGAATATACAGTACAAATAAACGAAAAGTATAAAGGTGACTACAACGGTGACACCATAAATGTTATGACCTATAACGGCTACGGACTGAATTCGGACTTGATTTTATACGGTGAGGATGAAAAAAGCATATTAGAAACACCGCTTGAAAGAGTGGATTTAGAGGTTGGACAGGATTGCATTTTGCTGTTACAGTATGTAGACGATGTGTGTGAAGGGTATGACGGATATTATCCTGTAGCAAATCGGCTTGGTTACTACCCGAAGGACCAAAACGGAAATTACACCTGTGATGTAGATGTGGAATATGACAACTTTTCTTTTTCTTCCGATACCGTAAAGCAGGAACTTTCCGCTTTGCAAGTTATTACAGATTAATAAAAAACCCGATGAATTTTCATCGGGTTTTTATTGTAAACACAACAAGGCTTCGGTGTACCCACCCGCAATTTTAATTGCGGGTGGTGGCCCAGTTGTTATTCTGTCCATAATGTTATTTGTCCACTCTCAAGTGTCTTTTTAACATCTATAATGCGCTGGTTTTCAGAACCGCGAAAACGTAACATAAGGTTGCGTTTTGTCTTGTCAAACCTACCGTCAACAAGCACGTCAATATAACTCAATATCTCGTCTGTGACCTCACAGCGCGCACGGCTGTCACCAGTAAGTTCTTCAAAAGTAAATCCGCTGTAACACCATATATCCTTACTTGCAAGGTTTTCTTTTACCCGTCTTAACAGATTTATAAGCCCAAGTTGGTTTTCCTTTTCCATCGGCTCACCGCCGATAAGGGTAAGCCCGCGGATATACGGCCGCGAGAGCAACTCGATTATCTCATCCTCTGTGTCTTTGGTAAATTCTTTGCCGTAATTAAAATCCCATGTCATACTGTTAAAACAGTCTGGACAATGATGACGGCAACCGGAGACGAAGAGCGACACGCGCACCCCGACCCCGTTTGCAATATCTGTTTTTTTAATCTCACCGTAATTCATTACAGATGAAGCACTCTCTCTTTAATCTCTTGTGTTCTGCCCTGATTCCAATACTGAGTGCCGATATAACCGCAGGTGCGGCGTGCAACATTCATTTTCGATTGGTCACGGTTTTTGCAGTTGGGGCATTCCCATACAAGTTTGCCGTCTTGCTCAACAATATTAATTTCGCCGTCGTAACCGCAGTTTTGGCAATAATCACTCTTTGTGTTAAGCTCTGCATACATAATATTATGATAAATAAAGTTCATTACCTGAAGCACAGCGTCAAGGTTGTCGTTCATATTGGGTACTTCTACATACGAGATGGCACCGCCAGGTGAAAGTGCCTGGAACTTAGCTTCAAGCGCAAGTTTTGCAAACGCATCAATATCCTCTGTTACATGGATGTGATAACTGTTTGTAATGTATGTTTTATCAGTAACACCCTTAATAATGCCAAACCGCTTTTGCAGGCATTTAGCAAATTTATAGGTTGTGCTTTCAAGCGGTGTGCCGTAAAGGCTGTAGTCAATGTTTTCTGCAGCCTTCCACTTAGCTGTGTACTCGTTGAGTTTTCTCATAATCTCAAGGCCGAAACTCTCGCCATCTGCCTCGGTAAGTTTTTTACCGGTCATCGCGTAAACACATTCCCAAAGTCCTGCATAACCAAGTGAGATTGTTGAATAACCGCCATGCAGATACTTGTCAATTGTCTCACCGCTCTTTAAACGAAGCAATGCGCCGTGCTGCCAAAGTATCGGAGCTGCGTCTGAAACAGTACCTGTAAGACGTTCATGTCTGCACTGAAGTGCCCTATGGCAAAGTTCCATTCTCTTATCAAAAATCTCCCAGAACTTGTCCATATCCTTATCAGCCGAAAGACCAATATCAACAAGGTTTACAGTGACAACGCCCTGATTAAATCTACCGTAGTACTTGGGCTTTCCGTCTTCATCCACGAAAGGTGTAAGGAAAGAACGGCAACCCATACAGGTATAGCAATGGCCGTCGCCATTTTTGTCAATTTTATTCTGAAGCATTATCTTCTCCGAAATGTAATCGGGAACCATACGCTTTGCAGTACATTTAGCCGCAAGTTTTGTAAGATAATAATACTTGCTGTCCTCATGAATGTTATCCTCTTCAAGAACATAAATGAGTTTAGGAAAAGCCGGTGTAATCCAAACACCATTTTGGTTTTTAACACCGCGGTAACGCTGATTTAGAGTTTCCTCGATAATCATAGCAAGGTCTTGCTTTTCACGCTCGTTTGCCGCCTCGTTAAGATACATAAACACAGTTACAAACGGAGCCTGACCGTTTGTTGTCATAAGTGTTACAACTTGATACTGAATTGTTTGAACACCGCGGCTGATTTCGTCGCGCAAACGCTTTTCAACAATATTTTCAATTGCTTTTTCGTCTGCTTTTACACCCTCTGCATCAAATTCTTCAACAACCTCTTTTCTAATGCGTTTACGGCTTATGTCAACAAAAGGTGCAAGGTGTGTAAGGCTGATTGACTGACCGCCGTACTGGCTGGATGCAACCTGAGCGATTATCTGTGTTGCAATGTTACAAGCCGTCGAAAAAGAATGTGGCTTTTCAATCATAGTCCCGCTTATAACAGTACCGTTTTGAAGCATATCCTCAAGGTTTACAAGGTCGCAGTTGTGCATGTGCTGCGCAAAATAGTCAGCGTCGTGAAAATGGATAATACCTTCGTCGTGCGCTGCAACAATATCCTGAGGCAACAAAATTCTTCTGGTAATATCTTTACTAACCTCACCCGCCATATAGTCGCGCTGTACGCTGTTTACAGTCGGATTTTTATTAGAATTTTCCTGCTTTACTTCTTCGTTGTTGCACTCTATAAGCGATAAAATCTGATCGTCTGTTGTATTCGACTTACGCACAAGTTCTCTTGTGTATCTGTAAGTGATGTAGCGTCTTGCAACCGAAAATGCGCGCTGATTCATAATCTGGTCCTCAACCATATCCTGAATCTCCTCAACGCTGAGAGCCCTGTTCATATTCATGGCTGCCATCTCAACATCTTCTGCTATACGCTTAATCTGAATGTCTGTCATTCGCTCGCTTGGTATAACGCTCTCGTTTGCTTTTGTAATCGCTATGACTATCTTTTGTCTGTCAAAATCAACCTCTGTGCCGCTTCTTTTGATAATTTTCATAGCTTCCTCCCAATTTATGTAAAAATACAATATTTTTTGTGTATAAATAGAATATCACACAATATATTGTGTGTCAACCCTTTTTGGCATAACATTTTAACAGGTCATATAAAAGCAAAAAATAATCACAAAACATCAAACAAAAGTACTTGACACAGCCACTAAAAAAAGTCGGAAACAAAAGTTTCCGACTTTTTATATTTTTAAAACTATCAGTTAATACTAAATGTTTCGCTGTGCTTTGTAACGCCGTTTAAAGTGAGGTTTATAACAACCTTAACATTTGTGAGACCTGCATAATTTCTTACTGTTAAAGTAAATGCACGTTTGTTGTTAATACCTGTTTCACAGAACACTTTATTTAATAAGTCTTTGCCTGCGCTTGCAGTTACACCTGTATCACTGCCGTCCCAGGTAATGTGTGCTGTAAGGCTGTATTCATCATCAATATCAGCGCCAAAAATTTCACTTGTCAAATCAATATCACTGACAATCGGCTTAAATGCCAGCTTATACTCGCCCTCGTTTGCTGTCAATCGTTTTGCCTGCATATTAACAGGAGCAAATGAATAACCGCCGCTTACAATATACGGTACAAGTTCGTTTGCGCTTGAAATCGCTGCATTTTCGGTTAAAAGTTTTGCTGCCTTTTCGCCGCTGTCTTTAACCTGTGAACCGTTAAGCGATGTGAGTGATAAAACAGTAAGTTCTTTACCGTTAAGATCAAGTGTTGCACCATCGCCCAAAATTATGTCAGCATTTTCATTTGAATTACGGTTAACTATTACCGTTCCACCATTTTCATTTGCAGCAGCAACTGCAGCCGCAACTGTAGTATAAGCGATATTATTCAATGATGCAGTTGAATTTTCAGCGAGTTTTGTGTTGATAGCATTGTCAATTGCATTTGTATATTTCAAAGCAATGTTTTCTGCAGTGTCTGTTCCCGATGTAAGATTATCCTGTGCATCAGTCACAATCAAAACACAACCTGTGTTTTGACAGTTGTATACATTCTTATCTTGAGAGGTATTGGTTTTATTTGTTTGATACTCAACCTCAACTGTATAAGAATTTCTTATATACATTACATCTTCTGTATAACTCGATTTATTTGCCTGACCTTTGCCGACAATACCGCTTATATAACTGGCAGTACTTGTAATATAAGCGTTTTTCTTAAGTGCATAAAGGTTATGGCAATTATCAATAAGGTACGAATAGTCAAGGTTTTCAGGTTTTTCAATAAGTGTGAGGTTACCGCAGTATCCAATAATGCCGCCGCGATGTAAACTACATGTTATATCTGCTTCATTGCTGTAGTTTACATCCGCATTGTTATAGCAGTTTGTTATCTGTAAATAACCGCTGCAACCGTAATAAATACTTCCGCTTGACGTGTCATAGCCGGGAGCACAAATACCAACTATACCGCCAATACCTGTTGTCTTTGCATGAGCTGTATCTGTAATATTAATACTTCCTGTAAATTTACAGTGGTCTATTTTAGTGTTATAACCCGCTGTAGCTGCAATGCCGCCGGTATGCGTAAAGTTAAGTGATACGGCTATATCAAGATCTGACGAACAATGGCTGATGTTAGCTGCAGTCGCAACACCGACAATGCTGCCTGTAACGCCTGCGCGAGTGTCATCGTCAAAGCCAACCGTTACACTTTCAACACCGGTTGGTAAAGTTGCTGTCAATTTACAATTGCCAAGAACATGACAATTTTCAATTGTATTAAAACCGCCTTTGGCAGTGTTATCTGTAACAGATGCCGCATGACCAACAATCATACCGGTAACACCGTGTGATTTAAGTTCAATGTTGTCAAGCACAACGTTTTTAACAGTACCGCCGTAAATTACGCCAAACAAGCCGTAACCGTAATATTTCTTAAATTCGTGTGTGGTGTTTGCGCCATCTATAACACCGTTTTTAATATGATAGCCCTGACCGTCGTAAATACCGCCAAACGCTGCCATATCGGTTTCGTCAAGGAAATAATAACCAATTGGATTTATGCTGCCGCCTGCAAGGTCAATATCTTTTGTCTGTTTAAAGTATACACCGTTAAAGCTTGCTGTGCCGCCCCTTACAACGCTTTGCGACATCCAGTCAAGCGCCTGCACGCTGTCGATAATATACGGATCTTCTTTTGTTCCGCTGCCGCAAGGTTTTGTAAGTGACTGTGCAATTACATTATCAATTGCATTAGTATACACTTTAACCTGCTCGGGCGAAAGCGGTTCAAGCGGTGTTTCGCTGTCTGACACTACAACAACATAGCCTGCATTCTGTGTTGTATATATGTTGTTATTTGTGTGGCTTGCTGCTTGCGGTCTGTATTCTACTGCAACCGATGTTGAGTCTTTAATATACAAAATATCAGTTGTTGCCTGACCTTTTTGGCCCTTGCCCAATATACCTGCAGTTGCAGTTGTTGTAATATTTGTGTTGTTTGTTATAGGATAGAGGTTATGGCAGTTTTCTATAAGGTAAGTGTACTCGCTGCCGCTGGGCGCTGCTGCGGTTTTAAGTGTTCCGCCAAAGCCCAAAATACCGCCGCGATGCAAAGTTTTAGCAAAAGCTGCTGTTCCTGTATAATTAATATATCCGTTGTTATAGCAGTTTGTAATATGCAAATATCCTGCAAGCGCACTGTACTTGCCTGTAGTGCCTGTAAGTGGTGTTACAAAACCTACAATACCACCGACAGAACAAGTTTGTGCAACGTCTGTACCGTCAGTAATTTCAATACCGCCGGTAAATGCGCAGTTGTTAACAACGCTGTTAAGTCCGGCAGCTGCGGCAATGCCGCCCGCGTGTATAAATATACCTTTAACTTTAATTTCCGACTCGCAAACACATTTTTCAATAGTTGTCGACTGAGCCATACCGACAATGCCGCCCACCATACCGGCGCGATTGTCATTGTCGTATACAGAAATGTTTACAGTCGCATTTGTCGGTAAACAAGTGAGTATTCTGCAGTTATCTTTTACTTTGCAGTTTTCAATAACGTTAAAATTGCACGCCGCCGCGGCATCTGTAGGTGCTGCAGCAATACCAACAATTCCGCCTGTTACACCGCGTCCCATAATATTTACATTGTCAAGAACAACATTTTTAACAGTAGCGCCGTAAATTGCGCCAAACAAACCGTAACTGTAGTTTCTGGTAAACGCTTTGTTTGCATGGTTTGTTTCAAGCGTACCGTTTTTAATTGAATAGCCCTGACCGTCGTAAACACCGCCAAAAGCTGCCATTGATGTCATGCTGGTAAAGCCGTAACCAATCTGTTTAATCGCAGTACCGCCAAGGTCAATATCGCTTGTCTGTTTAAAGTACACACCGTCAAAGTCAGCAGCCTTTTTGGTGCCGTTGCGTATATACTCGCTCATCCACAAAAGGTGGCCTGCATCGTTAACAAGGTATGGTGATTGCTCAGTACCTTGACCCATAGGTTTTTTAGCCCTACCGTCGTAAACAGTTTCTGGCTCAACAACTGTATCTGTGCTGTTAAGGTCAACTGTAAACTGGTTTGCGCTTTTAAAGTATCTGTCTTTAAATACCGAGTAGTATTCAACATCGACCGTGTCGCCCTGCTCATTAAAGTAAAGCATTGCAACAGCGCCCAAGCCGTGTACTGTTGTCGCCGTTGCCGGCATAGAAGCGTCTGGACCCTGCGGGTTAATAAGCATTTCGGTTACGGTGTTGCCGTGAACACCTTTGCGCTGTGTCACTTCTATATCGTCGTAATATATATGGCCGCAAAGTACAAGGTCAATGTTTGCATACTGCGAAACAAACTTTTCCCAAATTCCGTCACCGTTGTTATACGGTGTGGTTGTATCACCGGCGTATGTTTTCCAGTGGTCGTCAATCGCATCAGAAGTGTCGTTTGAATCCCAATGCTTTCCGCCTGAGTACAAATAACCGTGAGTTGTTACAATAACTTTATGGTTGGGGTGTGCTGCAACAACTTCGCCCGCCCAAGCAAGCACGTCATCAGGCGCACCATAATCAAGTGTTATCATAAGCCAGTCTGTGCTGCCTATCTTTAAAGTACGCCAGGTATTTGTAAGTGAGCCTGCTTTATAAATACCCGCTTCATAACCATCGGGTGTTATATACTGCTTTGTAAATGTTTCTGTTTCGTTATAAAAGTTTTCATCAAAAATTGTAAAAGATGTGGTATGGTAACCGGCATCGTGATTACCACGGACAAGTGAATATTCAAGGCCTACGTTTTCAAGGTTTTTAAGTGCATTTTTCGCAATTGTATATTCCTCTTGAGCGTTGGTGTCGGTAATATCACCCAAACCTAAAACATACTTAATGTTAAGTGCATCTTTATTGTTAGCAATCCACTTATAATAAGTGTCAAGTGTTGTGGTAGAGTTATTTAAATCATAAATTGTAATTTTCTGAGTGTCACCTACAACCGCCATCGAATACGCACGGTCGGACGTGTCACCGCGGAGTTGTTGCATTTCCTGTTCGGTAAGCCACATTGTGTGATACTCAAGATCAATGCCGTTTGCACTGTTGTCCTTTATGTCTTTGCCCATATCGTCAGCAGTCATACTGTACGAAGCAAGCAAATTGTCGTCATTTAAATCAACAGCCGTAACATCACTTGCAATTTCACTTTCAGTGCGAACATCTGAGTAGAGTGTAACGCCTTTTAACGCACCTTTAAAAAACTCTGTGTTAAGTCTGCGCAAGTCGTGGCCAACAGTAAACAAAGTTTCCAAAGCAGTAGTGTCAAAATCAGGCATATTTCCGATAGTCTGTTTAAGCACACCGTTTATATAACATTTAGCTTCACATGTTTTTGCGTCTAAAGTAACTGCAACGTGTGTCCACTCACCTGTTCTTACATCAACATCTGTAAACTTTGCTTCATAGCTAATGTTCATATCATTTCTGTAATAAAGGCGCGGCGCACCGCTTTGAATTGATAAATTAACATAAGCCCAGTTAATTGCGTTATAGTTACCTACAATAACACCGTTTTTTGACACGTCGGTGGGAATATTCACCCACGCCTCAAACGTGTGCGGAACCTCTGTTAGTTTATCTTTCATGTAATAATAATCGGTGCAGTATGTATTACTAACCAATGAATCTGTACGCATTGTAAGGCCTTCGGTTGTGTCGGCAACAGCAGGCACTGCTACAATACACGAAAACATCATACATAAAGTTAAAATTCCTGCAATAACTCTTTTCATTACAAAACCTCTTTTCTTATATTTTAATAATATTTCATTATAAATTATATAATTATTAATAAAATTTTTCAACAGTTTGAATAAAAAAGCATTACTTTTAGTAATTTTAACAATACATAAAAGTGAAATTTGTCTATTTTTAACACACAAAACAAAAAGGAGCCACTAAGTAGTGACTCCTTAAAAAAGGTGTCGGCATAACATATCTTCCCGGGCCGTCGCCAGCCAAGTATTGTCTGCACAACGAAGCTTAACTACCGTGTTCGGAA
>JAZQJA010000037.1:0-18946 GCA_045541455.1 Eubacteriales bacterium | reverse complement strand
TAATACTTGCAAAGTATATCATATTTCGAAAAGAATATGTTATGCTTTGCATTTTTTATTGTAACAAACCTGCAGTTTTTAAGTTGTTTTGCAAACTTTTTCTGGTAGGTGTTATTTACAAGTGTATCATTTTGTGCACTTAAAATTAATACTTTTGTTTTAATGATAGCATTGCGTTTGTTTTTTAAAATTTTGTTTTTTACACTTAAACATTCATGCATCCAGCGAATAGTACAGCCTGTAGCATGATACTGTGCGGTGGCAATTCGTTTTTTTATGTCAATATACTTGCGCGGGTTACTTTTGTCAGGCTGTTTTGTGACATCAAATGAGGTGGAATAGGGGAAACGCGCAGTAGGGCCGTGCCTGTTTTCCATATATTTTGATAGAAATAACACAAATTCACTTGATAATCTGCGTGTTTTTGGAACTATCATTGGTGATGACATTATGGCGCGTTTAATTTTGTCCGGATGCTTTGCCATATACAGTGCTGCAACACCGCCGCCCATTGAATGACAGAATAAATAAAGTGGCAAATCTTTTGTATACGCTTCAACTTGATTTTTTATAATATTTTCTAAATCGATAACATAGTCTTCAAAACTGTCAATGTGAATAAGAGAACTGTCAATATCTTTAATTGGCGAAAAGCCATGTCCCTTGGCATCGTAAATAAATACATTAAAACCCATACACCTATAATACCAAATCATTTCAGTATATTTTTTTGTGTATTCTGTAAAGCCATGTACCATTACAATATTGGCTTTTGCATTTTCAAGAATATATCTTTCACAGTAAATGCCGTTTACAAAGTCTGTCTGTAAAACTTTATCTAGTTCATTTGAAATATGTTCATATTCTTTTATATAATTGTTATCGTTGATAATTTTCATACTATAGAAATAACACATCCGTCTTTATAGTGGTGAATAACATCAATATCTTTATAGCATATTGATTTTAGAGATGTAATACCGGTGCCCATTTTTTTAAAATAAGCTTCTTTAGCGGTCCAAATTTCAAAAAAACTTTGTAATTCGTTGTTTTCTTTAATGTGTAAAAGGTCACTTTCAGTACATACTTTTTTGGTAATCTTAATGTCAATGTGTCTTATTTGCTCAATATCAATTCCTATTTCATTTTTGTCAAAAGCAACTGCTAAATAATTACCGCTGTGGCTTATACTAAACTTTATATCAATTCCGTCTGCATACGGTTTTCCGAGTGATGAATGTAAAATGGTTATTTTTTCAATAGGAATATTTAAAGTATCTGCTATATAGCATTTAGCAACCCACTCACCAAAAACTGACATATACTGTGAATGGGGGTTTTTAGCAAGTATTTTTGCTTTACGCTCCGACGTCATAAGTTCAATGCAACGGTTAAAATTATTTTGTGAAAAGTCATCTTTTTTATATAAATACCATTCCATCAAACCGCCCCTTTCACTTGACTTTATAATATAATACAATTATAATATCAAGGATAGTTTTTCGATTCAAGACTTTTATTAAAATTTGGAGTTATAATATGAAACTGCTACAATTGTTCTGGACATTTTTTAAAATAGGCGCCTTTACTTTTGGCGGCGGGTATGTAATGGTTCCGCTCATTTCAAAAGAGGTGGTGGAAAATAAAAAAAGGGTTACAGACGAAGATATTTTAGAAATTGTTGCTATTGCTGAATCAACCCCCGGACCTATTGCAATTAACGCCGCAACTTTTATAGGTTATAGGATTGCAGGTGTTGTTGGTGCATTTTTTGCAACACTCGGCGTTGTTTTGCCGTCGTTTGTAATTATACTTATAATCTCGTATGTTCTGCGTGAGTTTTCGCACATTAAAGCAGTGCAGTATGCGTTTAACGGTATTCGTGCAGGTGTACTGGCGCTTCTTATAAAGGCACTGTGGACAATGTATAAAAAATGTCCCAAAGGTGTAGTTTCGTATATAGTTATCGGCGGTTCCTTCATTTTAACAGCCTTTTTAGATGTGCAGGTTTTATTTGTAATTATCGGCTGTGCGGTGTTCGGACTTGTATCGTCTTTGTTTATTGCAAGGAGGGCTGATAAATGATTTATCTTGATTTGTTTTTGACTTTTTTTAAAATAGGCGCTTTCACTTTTGGCGGGGGTTATGCAATGCTTCCGCTCATGCAAGAACAGGTGGTATCTCACGGTTGGGTTGATCCGCAAATGATTGTTGATTTTATCGCTGTAAGCGAATCAACTCCGGGACCATTTGCAATTAATATGGCAACTTATGTAGGTTCGGAGGTCGGTGGCATCTTCGGCTCGTTTTGCGCAACTTTAGGTGTGGTTTTACCGTCGTTTATCATAATTTTAATTGTTGCCAAATGTTATGACCGATTTAAAAACAGCAAAATTGTGCGTGGTTGTATGACAGGCCTCAAACCAGCGGTTGTCGGTCTTATCGGTTCTGCAATTTTATCAGTTGTGTTTACTGTGTTTTTCCCGGACGGTTTTAGTACATTGGTTTTGAAAAGCATTTCGTTTTATGCAAGTCTTGTAATTTTAGCACTAGCACTTGTTCTTTCGTTCAAAAAAGTGCATCCTATTATAATCATTTGTGTATCAGCGGTGCTTGGAATACTTTGCGGATATTTACTTTAAATAAAAACACTTGATATGTTAAAAAAATATTGTATCAAACAAAAAACGCAATTCTACCAACTGTAGAATTGCGTTTTTTTGTTTCTACCTAAAAAAATCAAAGTAGATTGCTTAATTTTTTATTTGAGTGTATCATTATTTGTAACAAATGAAGAGGAGATACTTTAATGAATATATCCGATTTTAAAATTGTTGCAGACTCATCGGCTGATATGTATAATCTTGAAAAAGTAAAATTTCAATCGGCCCCGCTTAAAATCATTACATTTGAAAAAGAATTTGTTGATGATGAGTATGCCGATTTAGAATATATGGTAAATACACTTTCTAAAACAAATGAAAAATCGTCTACAGCGTGTCCGGCCCCTGGTGATTGGTTAAAGGCTTTCGGAGATAGTAAATATGTGTTTTGCATAAGCATAACAAGTCAATTGTCAGGTAGTTATAACGCCGCATGTATTGCAAGAGATATGTATATGAAAAAATACGCTGACAGTCGTGTGTTTGTAATTGATTCATTGTCGGCAGGCCCCGAACTAAGACTTATTGCCGAAAAACTTGAACAACTCATTTTACAAGGTTTAGACTTTGATGAAATATGCAATAAAATTACTTCGTATACTAAAAAAACAGGTCTTTTGTTTATGCTAGAGTCAATGCGGAATCTTGCAAACAACGGGCGTGTAAACCCGCTTGTTGCAAAGGCGGCAGGCCTTCTTGGTATACGTGTTGTTGGAAGGGCAAGTGATAAAGGCGTCCTTGAACTGCTTGAAAAAAGCCGCGGTCAGAAAAAAGCATTTGAATCAATTGTAAACAACCTAAAAAAACTTGGTGCAACGGGCAACAAAATATACATAAGCCATTGTTTTAATGAAGAAGGGGCAAATGTGCTAAAACAAATCATTTTACAAGAATTTAAAAACGCACAAATAAAAATTTATAGATGCGGTGCGCTTTGTAGTTTTTATGCTGAAAAGGGCGGTATGCTCATAGGCTTTGAAAAATGAGAATACAACCGCCATATACAATTAAAATTTTGGGTAGGCACACCTAAAACTTGTTGTATTCACAATAAAAACAGTGCAGAACATTTAGTTCTGCACTGTTTTTTCTTCCATTTTTAAAAATTGCGTGTTGTAAAAAAGTGATTTCTTTTGTAATTCCTCATCAAGCGCTTCATAACCATACTTTTCTGATAGCGTTTTCTCACTTGAATATAAGTCAACACCAAGCCCCAGTCTTGAGCCTTCAATATCAACTCCTAACGCAGAAAGCGTGGTAGGGAACATATCAAATGCCCCGTACTTACGAGCTAAACCGTGGGTGTTTGTTTTAGGGGAATTAATTATGCAACCGTAAACTGTGCGAATGTAAGTATTATCTATATCTTCTAAAAAGTCGGGGTCCATTGTAAGATGGTCTCCGCTTATAATTATTGTGGTGTTGTCGTAAAAAGGTTGGTTTTTAATCCAATTAACAAAATCATAAACCTGTTTTGAAGAGCACGCAAGAACATTTGCATATTGTTGCTCGTATTTATTTTCACATTTTTCACATAGATATCCGTTAGGAAAATGAGTGTCGGCAGTCAGCATTGTAAAATTAAACGGTTTGCTGTCTTTTGCAAGATTTGCCAACTCTTGCTTTGCAAATTCAAATAGTTTAGAATCCTCATAGCCCCACCATTCGCGGTAATCTTTAGGTAAACGCCCGTCTTCTTTAAGGGAATTAATATCAACTATTTTATAATTGCCGTGTTCTGTAAAATAGGTATCACGCCCTGCAAAAGCCGCATCAGAACCTAACAGCAAAGTTTGATTGTAGCCTTCTTTTTGTAAAATTTCACCAAGCGTAATAACACCGGGGATATATGCATCTTCACCACCGTAATTTTCTGCAGACAGCGGTACTTTTACAACTATACCGGAGGTTTGCGCGACCATTGCTGCCGCGGTCCACGTAGTGCCGGTATAAGACAATGCCCCGCCGAAATTGGTGTTTTGTTTTGCAAGATTTGAAATTTCGGGGATAAAATTATCAACTATCATTCCGCCTGCTTTTGTGTCTGCAAAAGTATTTTCCATCGACTCTAAGAAAATATAAACAAGGTTTCTTTTTTGTTTAGGAAAAGTGAGTGTTACATCGTTAGGCGATACATAGTTTTTCTTGATAAAATCCGATTCTGATGTAGAAAGTCCTATATAACTTACAACCTTAAGTTCAAAAGTAAATAACAGTATTGAAAATATAAGCATAATAGAAGCTAGCTTTAATGCGCTTTGCCTTATAGATTTGCAAATACTTTTAAGACAGTACTTTTGATATTTAGGTGATTTGATTTTATCTTTTAACTTGCCCGAAAAAAAGTTATATAAAAATACCTCTATTGCTGTTGTAACTGTGCCAAATAATCCAACATGTATATATGCGCTTGACATAATATCGCCTGCAGCACCAGCAGCAGAGGTTTTGAGTTGGTAAATCACCTGATCAATATAAATGCGGTCATACTTTCGTAACAGCCATATTGTTAAAAAAAACAATAAGTTTCCCAAAAGTAATATTATCAGCGATACAATATTTATTGTTTTGTTTTTTTGTGTATCGGTCATTATTCTATACTCCTAACTGTTTTAGGATACCAAATTTCATTTTACAAGTCAATTAATTCATAACATATTAATAATAGTTTATATTATTTTAACATTTGACAATATTTTTTATATATTGTATACTTATTCTTATTTAACAGCCGATTGGAGACTGCTATGAAAATAATATCAACAGTATATAATTTTTTATGGGGTGATTTATTCACAATTCCGCTTGGCAGCGGCAATGAACTTGGTATTTCACTTTTAGTATTGCTTTTAATTCCCGCCGGCATATTTTTTACTGTAATTACTAAGTTTTTGCCCGTGCGTTTTTTCCCCGAAATGCTGCGTATTTCAATAAAAAAACAAAGCAAAGGAAAATCAGGCGCCATTTCAGGACTGCAAGCGCTTATTGTTTCAACTGCCACCCGTGTCGGAATGGGTAATATGGTAGGTGTAGTTGCCGCAATTTCAGCAGGCGGCGCAGGTGCGGTATTCTGGATGTGGATTACGGCACTAATTGGTTCTTCTACCGCATTTATAGAGGCAACACTTGCTCAACTTCACAAACAAAAAGACCCGCTTTACGGCGGTTATCGCGGTGGACCTGCATATTATATACATAATTTCTTTGCTAAAAGTAAACGCAAAAGTATTATAGCAATTCTTTTTGCAATTTCCGGACTTATATGTTGGGGTGGCGTAAGCCAGGTTATCGGAAATTCGGTTTCATCTGCTTTTGAAAATGCTTTTTCAATTCCGCCCATCATATCAACTATAATTCTGGTTGCAATTTCTGCATTTATCGTTTTGCGTAAAAATGCAACTGTAAAGGTTCTTGATGTAGTAGTGCCGGTAATGGCTGTGTTTTATTTTGCAATAACAGTTATTGTTATTTTATTAAATATAAATCTGTTACCATCGGTATTTGTACGTATTTTCAAAGAGGCGTTTGGTATAAGACAAATGGTGGCTGGCGGTTTTGGTGCAGCTCTTATGAACGGCGTAAAACGCGGTTTGTTTTCAAATGAGGCAGGAAGTGGTTCTGCTCCTTGCGCTGCTGCAGCATCTGATGTTGACCATCCTGCAAAATCAGGTCTTTTTCAGGCGTTTGGTGTGTTTATTGATACTATTGTAATATGTTCGTGTACTGCATTTATTATGCTTTTGGCACCGCAAGATATGCTTGAGGGACTGTCCGGTATGGCATTGCTTCAAACTGCTATGCAACACCATTTTGGCTATGCAGGCGTTGTATTTGTTGCAATTACTCTTTGGCTTTTCAGTTTTTCAACTTTTGTAGGTATTCTGTTTTATGCTCGCTCAAATGTTGCTTACCTGTTTGGTGACAACTGGCTTTCACAAACAATTTATAAAGTATTTGCACTTGTTATGCTTTTCATCGGTGGTCTTGCCACTTATACTTTCGTATGGGACCTTGGCGATATCGGTGTCGGACTTATGACGATATTTAATATGATTGCAATTATCCCAATGTCCTCTCAGGCAGTTAAATCGTTAGAAGAATATGCAAAACTGCGGAAAATGGAGAAAAAAACGGTATCGGCTGTTAGCAAAGAAAAATAAATTTGAAATATATATATAAAATCCCGTAATGATTTTTTCATTACGGGATTTTTTTAAATATTTGTTTTGTTAACTTTTCTGATTAATTTTACAAGCGGAAAAATCAGCAAACCTACTGCTAAATTTCCAAAAGCGTGCAAAATATCCCACGGCAAGCCTGCAACAATCCATTTAAGAGTTGTGTCAAAATCAAAACCGTACAGCAATGCCTGAACAGGCGCGTATAACGTTCCATATAACAGTCCGTGTAGCGCACAGACAATGGGATATATAATTGCGGCGGCTTTTGAATTTAAGTTTTTTGGTAGTGCCATAGCCATTGCCCAAAGCACTGTCCAAATGTAAAGGTACGGAATCCACCAAGTGTTAAAGCCGTTAAATAATCCAATAAGCATTATAAATGTATAAATAGGAAATAAAGCATACCACCTGTATATAACGGTAAGTACAATGGTAAACACACCTATCAGATGAATGTTAGGCAAAAATTCCATTACTATTTTTGACACAAACATAAGTGCTGCAAACAGCGCAAATATAACAATGTCGTTAATACGCAGTTTCATCATTTTTCGATTTTAAAAGTATAAACGTTACCTTCAGTTATATCGGTTGTGTCAACACCGCTTAAGGCATATTCTCCGTTTATATAAAAAGCCCAGTAACTTCCGTCCGTATCATAATCGGCAGTGATTGAATTAACTGTTTTTACATATAGTCCAAATTCGCCCTCATCACCGTTAATAAGACCAAGTTCAAGCAGCGCCTCGCCAACAGTTGTTTTGTCAGTATGCACCTCAAATTCTGTTGTATTTCCGTTTTCATCGATAACAGTAAAATCAAACTGCTTCGCACCTGTTCCGACAACACCGCCGGATTGTGAAACACCGCCGTTTTGTGAAGCGGGATTTTTGTCGCAACCCATTGTACTTAACGCTATAGCCGCTGTAAGCAAAATACAAAGGAAAATTGACAACACTTTTTTTATTTGTTTTGTTTTCATTTGTGTTCTCCTTAATATTAAATTTTTTACCCTTTTTAATTATCGGAACTCGCGAATTATCAAAAAGGAATTGCGTTTTCGGGTATTTCGACTTAATGCATACAATTCGCCTTCTCAGCAAATGCCAATGGCTGTTTCTTTTAAAAAGCGGCTTTTAAAATCAGAACTGTACTGTTTGTGCATATCACGGCGACGGGCTCGTGCAGGAATTGCACCTGACTTCCCCTCAAACGAAAATATTATAGCATATTTTTCATTATTTGCAAATAATGTTGTTTGCATATAAATTACAGTTATGGTATTATGAAAATATATTATTTTATCATTCTTGGGAGTGAGATTATGAAAACCAGACTTTCTGCGCGTTTTTGGTGTGTACTTACTATATTCAGCCTTATGGGACAGGTCGCTTGGGTTGTTGAAAATATGTATTTTAATGTCTTTATATATAAGATGTTCAACGCAACTGCGGCCGATATTTCAGCTATGGTTGCAGCATCTTCAATCGCTGCAACGCTTACAACCGTTTTAATAGGCGCTTTAAGTGATAAAATCGGAAAACGTAAACTTTTTATTTGTGCGGGCTATATGCTTTGGGGTTTATCTATCTTTAGTTTTATATTTCTTCGTACTGATATTATTTCAAAGTTTATTCCGCTCACTATGTCGGCAGCAAGTGTGGGTGTGTCACTAACAATTATTCTCGACTGTATTATGACAGTTTTCGGGTCAAGTGCAAATGATGCGGCTTTTAACGCGTGGCTTACCGATTCGACCGATGTTACAAATCGCGGCTCGGCAGAGGGTATTAACTCGATGATGCCACTTGTTGCAATTCTTGTTGTTTTCGGCGGCTTTATGTTTTTTGATTTATCAAAATCGCAAAGTTGGACACTTATATTTACAATTATCGGAGCACTCACCTTTTTAATAGGTGTAGTCGGAATTTTCATAATAAAAGAACCCGATATTGTTCCCGTTAAAGACAATTATTTTAAAACAATAATTTTTGGATTTCGTCCCTCAACTGTTAAGCTAAACCCAACACTATATGTGTCATTTATTGCGTTTATTATCTTCAACATATCAATACAAATATTTATGCCTTATCTTATAATTTACTATGAAGTGTCGCTTGGCATGGCAAATTATGTTTTGATTATGGCACCTGCTATAATAATTGCGTCGGCTGTTACAGCATTATGGGGAACTGTTTATGATAAAAAAGGTTTCTCTTTCTGTGCTGCGTTTTCAATTTTGTGGCTGGTAATAGGTTATGTGATGCTCTTTTTGTTTAAATCAACACCGCTTGTGTTTATAGGTTCACTGTTTATGATGAGCGGTTATCTTTCCGGAATGGGAGTGTTTGGTGCAAAAATTCGCGACAATACACCGCAGGGAAAATCGGGAATGCTTCAAGGCGTTCGCATCTTTTCACAGGTTTTTGTTCCGGGTGTAATAGGTCCTTTTATTGGCAAACTTGTATTGTCAAACGCTAAAACAATTGTAAATAATGACGGCACGTCCTCGTTTGTTCCCAATGCCAATATATTCCTTGCAGCCTTAATTGCGATTGTATGTGTAATACCGTTTATATTCTTAATTAAAAAAACTATTAAACCTCGCTTTGTGTTACTTGAAACGCCGTTTGAAAAAGATATTAGTCAAGTTCCGTTTTCCGAGTACCCAAGGCCGCAACTTAAAAGGGATAGTTATCTTTGCTTAAATGGAGAATGGGATTTTTATAAAAATGACAAATTGCTTGGCAAAATTAAAGTTCCGTTTGTGCCTGAAAGCCGTATTTCCGGCATATTTGAACAAATAGGTAAAAATGATGTAATGAAATATACACGCACATTTTCTTTGCCAAATGGTTTTGTAAAGTCGTCTGTTATACTTCATTTTGGCGCTGTTGACCAGCGCTGTGATGTATATGTAAATGGATCTTGTGTCGGTACAAATGAGGGCGGGTATCTGCCGTTTGAGTTTGATATTACAAATTCACTTAAAAACGGCGAGAATGTTCTAACGGTTATTGCTACAGACCCGCTTGACATTGAATTACCTTATGGCAAACAGCGCAAAAAACGCGGCGGTATGTGGTATACACAAATAAGCGGTATATGGCAAACCGTGTGGATTGAAAGTGTTGCTGAAAACTACATTCGAAATATTAAAATAACACCTAGTCTTGATAGTGTTAAAATAGATATTTTGGGAGGGGATAATCAAAAAGTTTTAACCTTCGAGGGTAAAGAATATACCTTTAGCGGCAACACCTTTAATTTAAAAGTGAAAAATCCTGTGCATTGGACACCTGACACGCCGCATCTTTATGATTTTTCAATTACATCGGGTGAAGATACAGTTAGTTCATATTTTGCGCTTCGTACCGTAACGGTTGGTAAGTGCGGCTCAAAACCGGTAATTCTGTTAAATGAAAAGCCTTATTATTTTCACGGTTTACTAGACCAAGGCTATTACAGTGACGGAATTTTCCTGCCCGCTACCGAACAAGGCTTTAAAAATGATATACTTAAAATGAAAGAATGCGGATTTAATATGCTTAGAAAGCATATTAAACTCGAACCTGACTTGTTTTATTATTATTGTGATAAATACGGTATGGCTGTTTTTCAGGATATGATTAACAGTGGTAGATACGGATTTATTATTGATACAGCACTTCCCACAGTATTTTTACGTCGTGGTGTAACTCACCGTGTGACAAAAAGAAGACGCAAAGAGTTTTTTAAAACTGCAGAGGGAATGCTTTCCGTTCTTTATAACCATCCAAGCGTTTTATATTATACAATATTTAACGAGGGCTGGGGACAGTTTGATGCGGATAATTGCTATTTGCATTTTAAAAAGTACGATCCATCCCGTATTTATGACACAACATCAGGTTGGTTTAAAGAAAAATTATCAGATGTCGAAAGCGACCATATTTATTTCAAACCTGTTAAATTAAAGGCGGTTGAGGGAAAACCGATGGTGCTTTCAGAATTTGGCGGTTATAGTTGTAAGGTAACAGACCATTCTTTTAATCTTGACAAAACTACAGGGTATAGCTTTTTTACCGAAGATATAAAAGAGTTTGAAAAGCAAATTGTAAACTTGTACGAGCGGGATATTCTTACTAATATTGAAAACGGACTTTGTGTTTCTGTTTTAACTCAAATTTCCGATGTTGAAGATGAAACAAACGGACTGTTTACCTATGACCGTGCAGTTTTAAAAGTAAATCCCGATAATATGCGTGCACTTGCTGATAGGATATTTGATAAGTTTTCAAATTTAAAATAGAATATTAATTGCATTAGCCTCGTATATTAATAACGAGGTGAATAGTGATGACAATACGACTTAAACCGCTCGCAATAAGTATAGCAATTCCGCTTGCTGTAGGTGGTTTGTCTGCGCTTTTAACGCGCGAAAGTATGCAAACTTTTGAGATGATAAATAAACCGCCCTTATCTCCGCCCGGCTGGCTTTTTCCGGTTGTGTGGACAATTTTGTATGTGCTTATGGGTATTGCAAGTTATATTATCTATACATCTGAGCAAGATACAACTTTAGCATTGACTTTTTATGCAATTCAACTTGCACTAAACTTTTTCTGGTCGCTAATATTTTTTAATCTTGAGGCTTATCTTTTTGCATTTATTTGGCTTGTTGTACTGTGGGCATTTATTGCACTTACAATGCTTTCTTTTTATAAAATCTCAAAGCCTGCAGCGTATTTACTTATACCGTATCTTTTGTGGGTAACTTTTGCAGGCTATCTTAATTTTTCTATTTATCTGTTAAATTAATAAAATCCTCTGTTACGGTAATAATATTATCGAAACGGAGGATTTTATTTATGGAAAATGATACACTTAAACTACTTCGCGAGTGTGATGCCGGTATAAAAATGGGCGTGTCTGCTATTGACGAGGTTATAACAAAAGCAAAAAGTGACAGAATGCTAAATAAACTAAACGAATTTCGTGCCGAACATGACACAATGCTTGCTGATACACAAAATGAACTCAGTAAATATCACGATAGCGGAAAAGAACCGGAGCCTATGGCAAAAGGTATGTCATGGCTAAAAACAAATACAAAACTCGCCATAGACCCGTCAGACAAAACAATTGCTGACCTTATGACCGACGGCTGTAATATGGGTATAAAATCAATTAACCGTTATCTTAACCAATACCCTGCAGCAAATTCAAATGCTAAAAGCATTGCAAACCGTCTCATTGATCTTGAAGAACGTATGACAACCGAATTTAAATCGTATCTGTAAAAAAGCCTTTAAACAAGGCTTTTTTACTTGAAAAATACAGAGAGTTGTAATATCCTATATAAGAGGTGATATTATGAAAAAAATTGATTTTCATATTCATTTGACAGATGATTACCCGTTAGAAAAATCGGTTGAGAATATAAAAGCATTGTGTGCTCGTAACGGATATGAAACAGTTGGTATTATGTCAATTCAGCATTTAAATGGAAGTTATGTAAAAAATGCCAACGAAAAAGTAATGGCGGTAAAAAAACAAATACCCGGTGCATTTGCTTTTGCAAGCCCTGTTTTTGACGGTACGGAATACTTTGAACAAGCAAAACAACTTATGGCGCAAGGGTTTGACGGCATAAAATTGCTTGATGGCAAACCTTCTGAATCTCGCGACCTTGGTACAGGGCTTGACCACCCTATAGTTGATAGGTTTTTTGCTTATGCTGAAAAAGAGGGAATACCGGTACTTTTACATAATAACGATCCTAAATTGCATTGGGATATAACAAAAATGAATGAACGCGCCATTAAAAACGGCTGGTACTACGATGAGAATATGCCAAGTTTTGAGCATTATTGTAAGGCGCTTGAAAATATTCTCGAAAAATACCCTAATGTTAAACTCGCACTTGCCCATATGGCGTTTTATGCCGACAATCTTGACAGGATTTCATACTTTTTAGAAAAGTGCCCCAATTTGTATATGGATATAACTCCCGCTCTTATAATTTATGAGCATCTTTCTAATGATATTGAAAAAGCACAGCGATTTTTCGATAAATATGCGGATAGAATTTTTTACGGAACAGACTGTTGGAGTGACCTTGAAAATCAATCGAACCTTGATTATAATAATAAAAAGGTTAAAATTATCAGTCACTTTCTCACCGGTGACGGTGAAAGGATAATAGACGGTCAACTTACACGTTCCATTAAACTCACCCGAAAACAAATAGAAGATATTTACTATAATAACTGTAAAAAGTTTGTATCAAAATAAAAAAAACAGCACTCGCAAAGTTAAGTGAGTGCTGTTAAACTTTAATAAAAGCCCAACTCAACCAACAGTATGTAGATTTTTAAAATTGTATAGTTTACACTGTGAGAGAAAGGAGAAAAAAAGTGGATCAGATAAAAATAGGAAAATTTATAGCCAAATGCAGAAAAAACAACAATTTAACTCAAATGCAGTTGGCGGAAAAACTGGGCATTACCGATAGGGCGGTATCAAAATGGGAAAATGGAAAGTCAATGCCCGATTCCTCTTTAATGCTTGAACTGTGTGATACCCTCAAAATTACCGTAAATGATTTATTGAGTGGGGAGATAATTGAAATGGATAATTATGATAAAAAAACAGAAGAATTATTATTAGAAATGCAAAAACAAAAAGAACAAGCGGATAAAAGATTATTATCATTAGAAATATTTATAGGAGTACTATCAATGGTAATGCTTTTATCATTAACGTTTGTTGCCGCACATATTGAAATGGCGGATTGGACAAGAATATTACTTATTATAATTGGCTTTGTGCCTGCTATGATAGGCATAATGGTTGCTTTAAAAATAGAACAAAAAGCAGGGTATTATGAATGTGCCAAATGTCATCATAAATATGTTCCTACATTCAGCAGTGTTTTATGGGCAATGCATATTAACAGAACGCGATATATGAAATGTCCTAAATGTAATAAAAGAACTTGGAATAAAAAAGTATTAAACAAAGAAGAAAAATAAACGTAAAATCCTCACTGGTTTTGAATCGGATACGGTTTAAAATCAGTGAGGATTATTATATTTGAAGAGTATAACCCAATAGTTTGATAGGTTTTATAAAAAATTATTTTAGTTTTTCATTAAGTTTTTTGCTTGCCATTTTTACTGAGATGAATACGATTGTCCAAATTATAAAATATAAAATTAAAAAAATTGCGGTAAAAATCAGTAAAACGGTTAAATTAAAGGGAATCCAGTTATTTATGAGATAACAAGCTGTATATGCCACATATATAAATGAAAGATGGCATAAAAGAGCCTTTGGCACACTAAAACTTTCAATCTGGTTAAAGACTGATGCGCCTGCTTGAACAAAAGCAAGCATGTAAACAGATACAATTGCCACTAAAATTTGAGTTCCGTTTAAGTAAAAATTTTCAACGGTGTTTTCCAAAACGGCATAGATTATTCCAAGCACAATGGGACCAAACCCACCAAAAATGAGGCCTCTGTGTAAAAAAACTTTTAAATATGTGTTCATTTTAAATACCTATTCTTTCTTTAATTAGTTTAAGTTGTCTGCGCGAAACATAGTCTACATAACCATTTTTAAATCGAATTTTTAGTGTTCCTGATATTGATGTGTCAAATCTATCCATCTTTTTAATGTTTGCCAAGCAAGATTGATTTATTTTCACAAAATTTTGTGGCAGTTTTTCTTCAATAGAATATAACCGCTCTTTTATAAGATACCGTTCATTGTCGCAAATGGCATAAATCTTGTTGTTAATTACAGCTATACAGCAAATATCAACAAGATTTAGTTTTATTATTTCGCTGTTTTTATAGCCGAGAAGTGAGGTCAAATTTTGTTCTGCGAGTTTCTTTATGTCTTCAATAAGAGAACTTTTTTCTTTGGCATAAATTACAACTTTTTCCTCACAAAATGGATCGAGTATTATTTCGCATTTCACTGTATCAATCTCCTTTCGTTTATATATTAACTAATCAAAAAACAACTTTCAATGCTTCTTTATTATTCGGTCAAATTATTTAAGTTAAAGTATCTTGTGCAAATTTGCACGAATATAAATCTAATTACTTAGATTCTTTTATATCAGCCTGTGCTGCTATCGGCAAAAGAGGGAAAGCAAAAGCAGTAATCAGCAGTCGTTTTTTATTGTTGAATCTGTATTTGCGTTATCATTAGTCTCAACTCTGTGACCATTTTCCCATTCGTCTCTTTGTTCACCATAGTCCAACATAACATCCTCAACTGTTCTTTTTTCAATATAATCTTTAAAACTATTGTAAACTTTATCGCACATAATTTTCTCCTTTTTTGTTTTATTATATTATACAAAACATCTATATTACAACAAATAAAAAAATCCGCCAGAGAAATCGGGCATATAATTCTGTTTTATAAAGTCAGCAATTACTTGCTTTCCTTGATAGCAGCCTGTGCTGCTATCAGCAAAAGTGGGAAAATTATTTGATTTTCAATAAATAGATTTCCTTGTTGTTTTTCACCTTTCCGTCGAGAAAAAATTTGTTTGAGCAGATAATCCAAATCATTCTATCTAACTGATACACGGTTATAGGCTTTTGACCGTTACTGCGTAATTCTTTGTTTATTTCAGACGTCAATTCTTGCATATGTTTAATGCATTCGTATGCTCGTTTTTCAGTATGATAATAATTGTCCGCTAATCTTTTATATGCGCAAAGAGTATCTTTTATATGTATATCGGGTTTTGGTAAGTCAAATTCTTCGGAATATTCCTTTAGAAAATCACAAGTTAAAGCAACGCTAAATCTCGATTTGACTTTGCTCCTGAAATAGTTTATTAATGGTTTTACATCATTGCCCTTGTAATGTTTTTTTAAGTCTTCAACAACTTCACTCTTTGAATTAAAGGTGCTTAGGTATAATGCTGAATCAAGCAGCATGCTAACATATCCTGCCATAATAGCGTTGGGTCTTTTCGTGCTTTTTCCAGTGTTGGAAATTATGCCATTTGTTGCAAATTCATTTAACAAACTTTCTTCTGCCGCTACTCTGGAGCGACCTTGTGGAAAATGCTTATTTAGAACTATTCGGGGATTGAAGCCACACAGAATCTTTTCTAAACAGGCATAGTTTTTTTCAAAATTAATAATATTAGAAATCAGTGTAGCATTTTGACCGTGAAAAGCCATTTGCATATATGTTTGTTCTATCTCTCCCATTTTGTTTAACTGCGGAAAAGCAAGAAAATCCGTTAGCGTATAGTACTTATCAAGGTCTTTTATTCCTTGGTATTTTGCCATGTTTTCTAAAGTCACTTTTGTAATATTATAAAATTCAATTGCTGTCATAAAACCACCCCTGTTCTTTTTTAATATTTTAGCAAGTTTTCTTCAAAAACTCAACTATTTCGGCATAGAAAAACCCCGTGGAGCAATCCACGGGGTTTGATTGTTTTATAAAGTCAGCAATTACTTGCTTTCCTTGATAGCAGCCTGTGCTGCAGCAAGTCTTGCTATCGGCACACGGAAAGGTGAGCATGATACATAATCAAGACCAATTGTATGACAGAACTCAACAGAAACAGGGTCACCGCCGTGCTCACCGCAGATACCACAGTGGAGGCTGGGGTTAACGGGTTTGCCGAGCTTGAGTGACATTTCCATAAGTTTACCAACACCAGTCTGGTCGAGTTTGGCAAAAGGATCATTCTCGTAAATCTTCTTGTCATAGTAAGCTTCGAGGAACTTACCTGCATCATCACGGCTGAAGCCAAATGTCATCTGTGTCAAGTCGTTTGTGCCGAAGCAGAAGAAGTCTGCTTCTTTAGCAATTTCGTCAGCTGTAAGGCAAGCTCTTGGAATTTCCATCATAGTACCAACTTCGTACTTGAGGTCAACACCAGCAGCTGCGATTTCAGCATCAGCAGTTGCAACAACAACATCTTTAACGTATTTAAGTTCTTTGATTTCACCTGTAAGAGGAATCATGATTTCAGGAACTATGTTCCAATCTGCATGAGCTTTCTGAACATTGATAGCAGCACGAATAACAGCAGTTGTCTGCATTTTAGCAATTTCAGGGTAGGTTACTGCAAGACGGCAGCCACGATGACCCATCATTGGGTTGAACTCATGAAGTGAAGCAATAATAGCTTTAATATCTTGAACAGATTTACCCTGAGCCTTAGCGAGTGTAGCTATATCGTCTTCCTCGGTTGGAACAAACTCATGAAGAGGCGGATCAAGGAAACGGATGCAAACTGGGTTGCCCTCAAGAGCCTCGTAGAGTTTTTCAAAGTCGCCCTGCTGATAGGGGAGAATTTTAGCAAGAGCAGTTTCTCTTTCTTCAACGGTATCAGCACAAATCATCTCGCGGAAAGCAGCAATTCTGTCTTCCTCGAAGAACATGTGCTCTGTACGGCAAAGGCCGATACCTTCAGCACCGAGTTCGCGAGCTTTTTTAGCGTCTGCAGGAGTATCTGCATTTGTACGAACTTTAAGAGTTCTGTATTTGTCAGCCCATGCCATAATTCTACCAAATTCACCTGCGATTTCAGCGTCAACTGTGGGGATGATACCGTCGTAGATGTTACCTGTAGAACCGTCTATTGAAATGAAGTCGCCTTCGTGATATGTTTTACCGGCAAGTTCAAATTTCTTATTTTCTTCGTCCATTTTAATTTCGCCGCAACCAGATACACAGCAAGTACCCATTCCGCGAGCAACAACAGCAGCGTGAGATGTCATACCGCCACGAACTGTAAGAATACCCTGAGAAGCTTTCATACCTGTAATGTCTTCAGGTGATGTTTCAAGACGAACGAGAACAACTTTTTCACCTCTGTTGTTCCATTCAACAGCATCATCAGCTGTAAATACAACTTTACCACAAGCAGCACCGGGAGATGCACCAAGACCCTTACCTGCAGGAGTAGCAGCTTTAAGAGCTTTAACGTCAAACTGCGGATGGAGAAGTGTATCAAGGTTACGGGGATCGATCATAGCAACAGCTTGCTTTTCATCAATCATACCCTCGTCAACGAGATCGCAAGCGATTTTAAGAGCAGCTTTAGCTGTTCTCTTACCATTTCTGGTCTGGAGCATATAGAGCTTACCAGCTTCAACAGTGAACTCCATATCCTGCATATCTCTGTAGTGATCTTCAAGTTTAGCGCAAACAGCTTTGAATTCAGCAAAAGCAGCCGGGAACTTGTCAGCCATTTCAGCAATTGGCATAGGAGTACGAACACCGGCAACAACGTCTTCGCCTTGTGCGTTTACAAGGAACTCACCCATAAGGCCTTTGTCACCTGTAGCAGGATCACGTGTAAATGCAACACCGGTACCGCAATCGTCACCCATGTTACCAAACGCCATCATCTGTACGTTAACGGCAGTACCCCATGAATAAGGAATATCGTTATCTCTTCTGTAAACATTTGCACGGGGGTTGTCCCATGAACGGAATACAGCTTCAACAGCTCCCATAAGTTGTTCTTTAGGATCGGTGGGGAAGTCTTTACCGATTTTTGCTTTATATTCGTCTTTGAACTGACCTGCAAGAGTTTTAAGATCTTCTGCAGTAAGTTCAACGTCAAGGGTAACACCCTTTTCTTCTTTCATTTTATCAATAAGCTCTTCAAAGTACTTTTTGCCGACTTCCATAACAACGTCGGAGTACATTTGAATAAATCTTCTGTAGCAGTCCCAAGCCCAACGAGCATTACCTGATTTTTTAGCCATTACATCAACAACTTCTTCGTTAAGACCAAGGTTGAGAATGGTATCCATCATACCGGGCATTGAAGCACGGGCACCCGAACGAACAGAAACGAGAAGCGGATTCTCTGTGTCACCGAATTTTTTACCGGTGATTTCTTCCATTTTGTCGATGTACTCCATAATTTCAGCCTGGATTGCATCGTTGATCTTTCTGCCGTCTTCGTAATACTGAGTACAAGCTTCTGTTGTAACAGTAAAGCCCTGAGGAACAGGAAGACCGAGTTTCGTCATTTCAGCGAGGTTGGCGCCTTTACCGCCGAGAAGATTTCTCATTGAGGCATCGCCCTCTTTGAACAGATAAACGAACTTTTTA
>JAZQJA010000036.1:0-8622 GCA_045541455.1 Eubacteriales bacterium | reverse complement strand
TAAAAACAGGAAATTAAATTACCACTTCCGTTTCTTTAAAAATATAAAAACAATTAGTCAACCGAGAAAGGTCGGCTAATTGTTTTTTGTTTTAATACTATGTATAAAATGACAACTAGAATAAAATAGCTTTTTACTTCCCACAGAAAGCCATATAACGAGAGTTGTTGTAAGAGAGGAGAAACTAACCACCAAAGATGTTGTGCGTTTATTTTAGCCTTTCTTTCCTTTTGTTGATATAAAAATTTTTACTGCATAATTCAAAGAATAGAGAACAGCTTTGAAAACAAAAAAGTTTCCACTTGTGGAGTGGAAAATATGTTGCACATTATAATTTTTGAAAGTTATTTAAAATATGAAAACCCTTGTAAACCTTTAGGTTACAAGGGTTTTCGTGGTCGGAGTGAAGGGATTTGAACCCCCGACATCTTGCTCCCAAAGTCGTCGTATCGTAGTCCATTGAGTGCAAACCACAACATATAGTGGTTTTTTGCCTGAGAATGAGTGATTTTTAGTCCGATAAGTCTATATTTCACACTATATTACGAGCGCGAAGTGGAAAACATGTGGTCACTAAAAGTGCAAAAATCTTTATTGCATAATTCAAAGAAAAGCAGAAGAAATCGTTTGATAAAAAACAATGTTAAAAAATTATCAGATTTTTTCAAAAAGGTATTGCAATGGGATATATTGGTATGTTAAAATAGCACTGATACAAAATTGCACTTGTGCAAAATGGAAAACGGGTTATTGGAGGTTGTGTTTTGGCTAAGCATAAAGCAATAGGCACTAAACTTGAAATTGTTCAAACAGCAACTCGGTTGATTTGGGAAAAAGGATATTCTGATATGTCTACCCGAATGGTTGCAGCCGAACTTGATATAAGTGTTGGTAATATAACATATTATTATCCTTCAAAGGATGATTTGTTAAGCATTCTTGTTAATTCACTTTGCAAATTTCAACGAAAGCTAATAGAGGATGAGGCAGAGGACGGAATAAGCTCGGTAATGGCAGTTTGCCTTGAGCTTATGTCAATGGTATCAGCTTGTGAAAGTAATCCTATTGCAAAGGATTTCTTTATTTCTTCCTACCAAAGTCCAGTAACACTAAAAATAATCCGTGAAAACGATACTGAACGCTCAAAAGAGGTTTATAAAGAATATTGCAAACGCTGGACGGACGAACAATTCGCAGAAGCGGAAGTTTTAGTTTCGGGCATAGAATATGCAACTCTTATGAGTCTTGATGAGGATATTCCTCTTGAAACACGAATAGCAGAAGCTCTTGATAAAATATTATATGTATATAATGTTCCGAAAAAAATTCGTGAAACCAAAATCAAAAAAGCATTAAGCTATGATTATAAACATATCGGAGAGCGAATTTTCAAAGAGTTTAAAGAATATGTTGATAAAAAAACAGAGGAAACCTTTGAACAAATGCTCATGGATGCGAAAGGAGATTCAGTATGAAAATAAAAAATATTATATCGGTATTGTTGTCAATTACATTAATTTTTACAATGGCTGTTTCTGCTTCAGCAATGCAGATATATGTAAAAACATTAACAGGTGAAAATATAGCACTTGAAGTTGAAAGCAGCGATACTGTTGAAGCACTAAAACAAAAAATTCAAGATAAAGAGGGAATACCAACCCAACAGCAACGCTTGATTTTTGGTGGTAAAGCACTTGAAGATGGCAGAACCCTTGCAGATTATTCCATAGAAAAGGACAGCACCATCCATCTTGTTTTGAGATTAGGTCCGGATTATACGGAATTAGAGAATATTGCTGCGGAACTACAGAAACTCAAAAATACAGATGGACTCATAAAATCAGCAAGAGAAGAAATAGAGAATGCTTTAGAAAAATATAATAAAGAGGATTTAAAAACACGAGAAGAAATCAACCTTGCGGTTGCAGAGCTTTCAGAGCTTAAAACTAAAATCGAAAACGGCATAGCAGATAAATCGCTTATTTGCAACAATTGCTGGTGCCACGATTCCAATAACCTTATTTGTTCAACCATTATGAAATTCTTCTATTCGTTTTTTTCAATGCTTACGGGAACAGAGTATAAATGCTGTCCCGATATGCAGTAATTTAGAGGTGCTTTTATGAAAAACAAAACTAACAGAACATTAAGAAAGATATTGAGTATAGCACTTTGTCTTGCTCTTGTAATGAGCTATGTGCCGATGGTGAGTATAACAGCAAGTGCGGCTGCAACTGACATTACGGTAACCATTGACACAGGTGCATCTGTAACTCTCAGGGATGCAGATGGTGACGATTACTATGATATCGGCACATCCGACGAGCTGTATGCCTTTGCGGCAGCGGTCAACGGCAACAATACCATTAATGGTGAGCTGACAGCGGACATCGTCCTCAATGAAAACCTGGCCGATATGGTCAACGTGGCTGAGGACGGCACCGTTTCCGCCGATGCTTCTGTCAGAAAATGGACGCCCATGGGGGGAGCTGGCGGGTGCGAATACAAAGGCACCTTTGACGGCGGCAACCATACCATCACGGGCCTGTATTGCGCTTACAACGGCTATAGCGAAACCGGTCTGATCAGCACCCTTGCTGAAGGAGCCACGGTGAAAAATGTAAAGATCCATGACTTCTGCCTGGAAGTCAATTGCGGCGGTGCCGTCGTGGGCTGTAACCGGGGTGAGGTCATCGGCTGTAGCATCAGCGGTACCGGTATCCTGGGCTGGATTACGAATTATCAGTATGTTGGCGGCGTGGTTGGCTTTAACGATGGTACGGTGAAAGACTGCACCAGCAGCGCTGCACTGACCTTCCGCGGCATCGGCTACTTCGGCGGCATCGTAGGTCAAAATATGACTTCCCAGGCAACGATCATCGGCTGCAGCAACAGCGGCACCATCACCGCAGCGGGATACGTTGAAATGAATGTGGGCGGCATCACCGGCGGTGGTATGGGCACTGTGAAGGATTGCTATAATACCGGCAGTATCAGTACAACCGTGGAAGACGGTTCCGTACAAGTGGGCGGCATTGCAGGTTGGATGGAAGGCACTGTGTCCGGTTGCTATAATACCGGCAGTATCAGTGCAACCGTGGAAGACGGTTCCGTACGAGTGGGCGGCATTGCTGGTAAGGCCGAAGGCACTGTGTCCGGCTGCTATAACATCGGCAGCGTTGACAGCGGCACCTACAGCGGCGGCATCGCTGCGAACGCTTACGGCGGCACCTTTGCCGACTGCTACTATCTGGACACCTGCGTGAAAACCGGCAGCCCCGAGTACAGCAGTGCCGATGGCATCACCGAAAAGTCCGCGGCGCAGTTTGCCTCCGGCGAGGTTGCCTACCTCTTAAACGGCGACCAGTCCACCATCACCTTCAAGCAGACTCTGGGCACCGATGCCTACCCCAGCTTCACCGGCGGCACTGTGTACCGGGTCGGCGTGACCTGCACGGAAAATGCGGTGGTCTACGCCAACTCTCAGGACACCCTGGCCCATAATTATGTAAACAACACCTGCACTGCCTGCGGCGAAGTCTGCGACCACAGCGGCAGCACCCATACGGCCGTCACCGACAAGGGCGACGGCACCCACGGCTACGCCTGCACCGTATGCGGCACTGCTGTTACCGAAGCCCACACAATGGATATCGCCACCGGCAAGTGCAGTGCGTGCGGCGCTGACATGACTGCGATTGCAACCGTCACCGATGGCACGAACACCTACTATGCAGCCGATGCAGCAACGCTGAATCAGGCAGTAACCGCAATTCTGGAAACCGGCAGCAGAACCTTTACGGTGGAGCTCCCTGCCGATGCAGAAGCCGGGATGATCACCGCCATCCGCCGCGCCATCTGCGACACCGAGGGCGTTGCCGACGGCAGCATCCACCTCACCCTCAAGGGCGTGACTTCGATTCCCGGTACTACCAACTGGGATGGTGTTGCTTTTGGCCCTCGTAATGCACAGTGGGATGAAAACAACGTAGAAATAGTATCGCATGAAGAAGTTACCCAACTGGCATCCGTCAATCTCCCCGATGTAACGGAAATTGGTGCTCAGGCGTTCTTGGACTGCTCGAAGCTGACTTCCATTACCGCCCCAAAGGTACAGTCTATAGGAGATTGGGGCTTGCAAGGCACAGCGATCACATCCATTGATATGCCTTTGCTGAAAGAGGCTAGATATTCAGCATTCTTCCGTACCGCCCTTACAGAAGTTTCTCTGCCTTCGTTAGAAACAGCGGGAGTTATTGTGTTTGGGCATTGCGAACAACTCCGGACCGTAGATTTGCCTAAACTTCAGAATCTAAGCCAGCAGCTCTTCACTCGTTGCACAAGTCTTGTTTCGGTAAGTGCTCCTGCAGCGACCAGTATGGGTATTAATGTTTTCAAAGGTTGCTCCGAACTGGTTTCTATCACATTGCCTGGAGTGACTGAATTAACAAATGAGGCTTTCGCAGAGTGTACGAAGCTTGAAAACATCACATTAGGCTCTGTTATCACAAAAGTAAATGTAAATCTGTTTGCAGGTGAAGCCCTTTCTTCGGGCATTACCCTCACGCTGAACTGCGGACAGAAAAACGCCGAAACTCTGCCCGCAGCGGCAGGTACAAATGTTGAATGGGCCGGCTTCACATGGAAGGAAGTAAAGTTTGCCCATAGCTACGTAAACAGCAAGTGCACTGCCTGCGGCGAAGACTGCGCCCACACCGGCGGCACGGCGACCTGCACCACCCAGGCAGTCTGCGAATCCTGCGGCGTAAGTTATGGCGAAGTGGACACCACCAACCACGATGAAACCGTTGCCTTCAGCGACAACGGCTTCTGTCCCAACGGCTGCTACGAGCCTGCGACCTTAAACGCAGAGGGCTACTATGAGATTGACAACGCAGGTCAGCTCTTCTGGTTTGCAAACTACATAAACACTGTTGACAGAACAGCAAATGCAGTTCTCACAGCAGATATTGACCTTGAAAACAGACCCTGGACACCTATCGGCTCCACAGGTGAAAATAGCCACAACTTCCGTGGTATCTTTGACGGACAGAATCACGCCATCAAAGGTCTCTATGTAGAAGGTGGCAGAGCAGGTCTCGGCTTCTTCGGTGAGGTCAGAACCGGTACAGTCAAGAACTTTACCATCTACGGTGAGGTGGTTGCTAACACTGATGTCAATTACGTTGGCGGTGTTATCGGCTCTATCTGCGGTCTCAACGGTGAAAACGACCTTGAGCGCAACGGAGCGATCATTCAGAATATCACCTCTTACGTAAACCTTACCGCAAAGACTCACGGCATAGGTATGATCGGTGGCTTTGTGGGATACGCAAACCACGAGAGCCTTGTTGAAAACTGCTCCTGGTACGGCACCTTTGATGCAGGCGAGTACCGTGTGGACTCAGGTGCAGGCGGATTTATCGGCAAGATTCAGGAGAGTACAAGTAGAGTGACCATCCGCAACTGCGGAGCGTACGGTACAATAAAGACAAATTACGCAAAGAACAGCTATAATAACACCGCAACCATCTATATGGGAGGTTTCCTCAGCTTTTCCAACACGGACGCACAGACAGCCATTGAAAACTGCCTGTTCGCAGGTAAGTTTGAGCGCGGTGAAAATTTGACCGACGAGGCTCGTCTTGGCGCATTTGGCACGCTTCGTAGCGTTAACGACATAGTGAATTGCTATTACCTCGGTGATGACGGTCTTGAGGCTGTACACAGCGATTCGGATCTGAAACCCGGTGAAAACATAGAGATCACAAGTGTAACCAGAGAACAGCTCAAGTCCGGCGAGGTTGCATATCTCTTAGGCGAAGCATGGGGACAAATGAGCAACACAGAGGGCTCACTCCCGATTATTACAGACAATGAGCTTTACAAGGTCGTAACAGTAGGCGAAACAGGCAACTACTCCGTAGCAAATGTTGGTGATACCAACGATGACGGAATAGTTGATGTAAATGACTATCAGGTACTTGTGAACGCTATTTTGAATGAAGACCCTGAGCAAGAAGCTGTTAAACAAATTGAAACTGCAAGCTATGATGATATAGTGAAATATGACCTTGACGGTGACGGATATCTTGATGTTATTGATGCATCGTTTATGCATCTGTTTATCAATGGCTTTGTGACTGTTGATGTATATGCAGTTGGTGATTACGATTTAAACGACAAAGCATTTGAAGAAGCTGATATAAAGGCTATTAAGCACGCTATCGAAAATCCCGAAAAGCTTGCTACATATAAAAAATATGCTTCCGATATTAATGGTGACGGTAAGCTCGATGAAAATGACTTAACTGCACTCACTGCAAAATACGGTGAGGTAACAGGCACAGAGTGTGCAGATAATGTAAAAGTATATTACAGATGGGGTAACAAATACTCCACCTGCACAGCAACTGCTATGTGCACCCTTTGCGGTGAAAAAGTTGCAATAGAAACTGTTAATACAACAAGTGAAACTCTTGCAGAACTGACCTGTACACAGGATGGTAAGGTTAAATATACCGCAACATTCCAAAATGAACTATTGGGAACTAAAACAATTGAAATTGTAAAAAAAGCAACGGGGCATAGTTTCAACGATAGTGGCGAATGTATCTGCGGAGCAAAGCTTCCTGTTGTTGATTTGACATCGCAAATTGAAGGTGGAACAGTCAACATTACCGGTGATTGCAGAATCATCGGTGACGGCAATGAGTATAACATCTCACTGAATATCGCAGAGGATGCAACCGTAATATTTGAGGTCGGTGCAAGCGGAGTGAAACTTAATGGACAGATTACCGTGGCTGACGGCAAGACCTTGACGCTCCTTGTTGCAGGTGATGCAGAGCATACCGTGAACGGTGGCATTTCTCTTGGCAATGGCTCCAATGTGATTATCGAAGGTGACCTTACCAAAGAGAACAACAAACTGACCGTAACGGCTACAGATGGTAACGCCGGTATTGGTGCAAACGGTGGCGTTACAGCAGGTGATATTACCATCCGCAATGCACGTGTGGATGCTACGGGAAGTTCAAAGGAAGTATCAGCGGATTCAAATAAGGGGATTAAGGCTGACACCAGTATTAGCGGTGCTGCCATAGGTACATCAGATGGATCAATGGGTGATATCCTCATTGAAAATTCAATCATCGTTGCGGAAGGTGGTTATTATGAAAGCACCTCGCATGCACCAGCAATCGGCATAGGTTATGTTGGTAGCACAATGGGTAATATAACCCTTAAAGATTCTCAGATTACAGCAAGAAACAACGGTGACGGCCTTGCTTCTGTAATCGGTGCAGGTGCTAATCACCATGTATTTGTATCCGGTTCTTTGGGAGATATTGTCATTACAAATACCGAATTGAATCTTTCTATGGCGATTGGTACGAAAAACTGTTATGCAGCAATGATAGGATCGGGCATCGGCTTTTCCCATGGCTATGTTAATATGGGAAAGATTATCTTTACCGACATGAAGCAGGAAGAATTGGACGAGGTTATTCCTACCTGGCTTCCATCAGACTTTAACGAATGGGGTGCTTATGCTCTCGGTAGAGGATATGATGGCAGTATTTATAAGTATGACGCTTTTGGTGGCGTATGGGTCAGCGACGGCAACGGCGGCACTGTACAGATCGGTAGTGAGGATGGCTATTACTGCATCAATGATAAAATAGATTAAATAAATACAAGAGCCTGAGTAGCCCTTTGTACGCACAGGCTCAACAAACCTAATTCGATCCCGAAAGAAGATTTTACGTATCGTGTTGAAAACGACTAACAAATTCAATTCTTTCCAAATATAAAAACAACAGGTCGGCTGAGAAATCAGTCGGCTTGTTGTTCTATTTGTTCTTGGATTCCTAATTGGAAACAATGTGCATTTTACTTCCCACAGAAAGCCATATAACGAGAGTTGTGGTAAGAGTGGGGAAACTAACCGTAGAGGATGTGACAGCCTTAATTCGCCCTTTCTTTTCCTCTTTACTGATGTAAAAAACTTTACTGCATAAGTCAAAGAATGGGGAACAGGTTTGAAAACAAAAAAGTTTCCACTTGTGGAGTGGAAAACTTGTGTGCATTTCATTGTTTTTGATGGTTTTATAAAAAGTGAAAAACCCTTGTAAACCTTTAGTTTACAAGGGTTTTCGTGGTCGGAGTGAAGGGATTTGAACCCCCGACATCTTGCTCCCAAAGCAAGCGCGCTACCAACTGCGCTACACCCCGATAGTGTGTTTATTAAGTTTTCGTGAAGTGGAAAGATTGTGGTAGAAAATTTTCCGTAAATTTTGGTGGGTGCTGAAATCCCAGTAAAATCAAGGGTTTTCAGAGCTTTGGAAATATGAGAAATTAAAATACTCTTACTCCCAAAGCAAGCGCGCTACCAACTGCGCTACACCCCGAAATTGCATTAATTAAATTTTTTAGAAGAGGTCCGGTGCGCTTCCTGTTGCAACATAGTCGTCTCGCTCGTTATTAACTTCGCGATACTCCTTGTTGCGCCACTCCTTTTTCCTCGCTGAATCCGCCACCGACGGCGCTCGGAAACGTCCCCAACTGCGCTACACCCCGATAGTGTTTATTAATTTCAACTGTTAGATTATAAAAGAATTT
>JAZQJA010000035.1:0-13794 GCA_045541455.1 Eubacteriales bacterium | reverse complement strand
TGGCTACGATCCGACTTAAGTAATATAATTATTTTAATAATATCTTTGAGGTGTTTTATGAATATTTTGGTTGTTTCACAACACTTTTTCCCTGATAATTTTAGAATTAATGAAATTGCAACGGAACTTGTTAAAAGAGGTAATAACGTTACTGTATTAACCTCCACACCTGATTATGCGACCGGCTTTATTCCCGAAGAATACAAAACCAAATTCATCGATGAATATAATGGTGTGAAAATAATTCGTGTTAAAACCGCCGAAAGAAAAACAGGAATTGTTAATAGAGCAAAAAATTATTTTTCTTTTATGCGTTCTTCTACTAAAGCTATCAAAAAACTAGAAAATAATTTTGACGTTGTTTTTTCTTATCAAACTTCTCCTGTATTAATGGCTCATGCAGCAATAAAAGCAAAAAAGGTATTTAAGTTGCCTTTATTTTTATATTGCTTAGATTTGTGGCCTGAATCTCTTAAGGTTTGGAACGTTGGAGAAAAAAATCCTTTGTTTAAACTGATGCATTTATATTCTAAATGGGCATATAAAAAGGCTGATGTATTAGCAGTTACTTCTGAACCATTTAAAAATTATTTATCAGATTTTAACGGAATAAACAAAGAAAAAATTAATTTTTTACCGCAACATTGTGAACCGCTAATTTTAGAGGACAAGCCCTTTAATGAAAAATTGGTGTTTGCTTTTGGAGGAAACATTGGAGCTGCTCAAGATATACCCACGATCATTAATGCTGTTAATGAAATTAAAGATTTATCTTTTAGTGTAGAGATTTACGGAGATGGCAGTGAACTAGAGAATTGTAAAAAAATGGTTAGTGATCTAGATTTAAACGAAAAAATTAAATTTTTTGGCAGAGTACCAAAAGAAGTGCTTTATGACTGCTATAATAAAGTTGATGCTTTCTTGTTAACGTTAAAGCAAAACGGCGAGGTTGGCAACACTATACCCGCAAAACTTCAAGAATATATGTCTGCAGGTAAACCTGTTTTTGCTAGCGTTGGAAAAGGTGCAGAAAACATTATAAATAATTCTAAATGCGGTGTTGTTTGCGAACCGTCAGATTATATATCACTTGCAAATAATATGAAAGATTTTATTTTAAATACTGAGAAATATCAAGACTATGGTGAAAATGGTAAAAATTATTTTTATGACAATTTTACTATTGATATTTTTATCGAAAACTTGCTTAATTTATTAAATATAAAATAGGAGAACAACATTGTTACAATTTGTATTAGGTCGTGCATCAAGCGGTAAAACTGAAAAAATATATGAACTTGCAACAAAACAAAACGTTGACGAGTGTATAATTATTGTGCCTGAACAATTCACTTTTGAAACTGAAAGAAATCTTCTCAGAAAAGGATATGGTAATTATAACGTATTAAGTTTTACAAGGCTTATTGATACTGTAAGAAATACTTATGGTGGATCTGCCGGAGATACGTTGGGAAATTTTGATAAAGTTATTATAATGCTTAGGGCTTTAAGTCAAGCTAAAGAATCTTTGGCTATTTATAAAAATTATTGCGATTATGTTGATTTTGCAGCTAAATTAATAAAGCTTAGTGATGAATTAAAAGAATCTGCAGTAACACTTGACCAACTTCAAAATAGTATTAATAAAATCAAAGTTAGCTCTACAAAAAACAAAGTTAAAGAGTTAGTCGCAATTTTACTAGAATATAATGCAATTATTTCTAAAGAGTTTTTAGATCCTGCAGATGAGCTTCAAAGATTATATGAGACAATTAATTCAAAAAACTTTTTCAAAGATAAATGCGTATATTTTGATGGCTTTAAGAGTTTTTCAAATGCACAAATTAAAATTTTACGCTGCGCATTGAGAGATGCTAAAAATGTAACAATCTCTTTTTGTTGCGATCCATTAGACATGGCTAGTCGTAGGCTTAAAATTTTTAGTAACGTGTATAATATAATCGATAAAATATCTAGAGAAGCAAATAACGTAAATTGCAAAATAGTAGAACCTATACTATTAGAAAAATCTTTTTATGTTAATGAAGATTTAGCTTTTTTTGAAAAGCATATATTTAATAATGATGGTGAAGTTTTCTTAAATAACGCAGAAAACGTTGCCGTTATGCACTCAAAAAGTCCTTCAGATATGATTGATGAAGTTCTTTTAATGATCCATAGATTAGTAAGAGTAAACGGATATAAGTACAGTGATTTTGTTATTGTTTCTCGTGATATTAACAAATACGATAGGTATTTATCCGCTTATAGCGAAAAATATGACATACCAGTATTTTTTGATAAGAGAAAATCATTAAAATATTCACCAATCTCGAGGTTTGTTATAAGTGCTATTAATGCTGCAATAACACTAAAAAGTGATAATATTTTTGAGTTTTTAAAAAGCGGTTTTAATCTAGTTAGCGATTATGATGTTGCCTTGCTTGAGGATTATGTATTTTTATGGAAAATTGATGGAGATACATGGCTTAATAGCTGGAATATGAGCGTTAAGGGGCTAGATGAATTTAGAAATGAAGAAGAAAAGGAAAACGGCCTTAAAAAATTAGAAAAGATTAATGAAATAAGGCAAAAGGTTATTGAACCTATTGTTTCGTTGAAATATAGCTTAACGAATAATCCATCAAAAAACTGTGAAGCTATTTATAATTTTATTGTTCGCTTAGGTGTTAACAAATTATTAGAGCAATACATAAAAGTGCTGGAAGAAGATAAAAACTTTAAACAAGCTGACTTTTGTAAAGCCAGCTATGAGCCATTTATGGATTTATTATCTTCTTTACATAAATGTTTTAAAAATTTTGAAATGCAACCTAAAAAGTTTTTGGAACTACTTTCACACACCATTGCCAATAAAACAATTGGTACTATTCCTCAGATGATTGATGAGGTTTCGTGCGGTAGTGCTGATCGAATTAGACCTGCAAGGCCTAAAGTAGTTTTTGTTATCGGATTGAATCAATATGAGTTTCCGGCAACGATTTCTGATAGTGATCTGCTTTTGAACACCGATAGAAAGGAATTAATTAGTTGCGATATTGATATCGTTGATAAGTTTATAACATATTTACATAACGAAAACTTTTTATTATATTCATCTTCTTGTTGTTCGAGCGAAAAGGTGTTTTTATGCTCATGCTCAAATGCAGGAGAAACCATGCCCACAAGCTTAGTAAACAATACTTTAAACGCATTTCCAAATTGCAATCGCGTTGATTTATCTAATATTGAAGATAAAATTGAAACAAAAGATAATTCATTTTCTATACTTGCCGAGCTAAATCCAAAATTTAGTGAATATCACGAGCCTTTAACAACTTATTATAAAGAAACTGAGTATAATGATAAACTCGGTTATTTAAATTCAACTTTAGAGGTTACGGATACCCATTTAAGTAAAGATTTTACAGATAGAAACTTTAATCATGACGTTAATATGAGCGCCTCAAGAATAGATCTGTTTTACAAGTGTAAATTTTCATATTTTTGTAAGTACATTTTAAATTTAAAAACGAAAAAAGTTGCAGAAGTTGACACTATGAACCGTGGAACGATGGTTCACTACGTTTTAGAACAATCAATTAAAAAATATGGAATAAACCTAGCTAATTTTAATAAAAGTGATTTAGATAATTTGGTTGACGATTATTTAAATGAATATTTAACTGTAATTAAAGCAGAAAAATTATTAGAAGATAATCGTTTTAAGTTTATATTTAATAAAATTGCTGCTTTAACTAAAAAGACCATTTATCGTGTTGCTGAAGAATTTAAAAATACAGAATTTAATCCAACATACTGTGAATATTCTATTGGGGAAGATATTCCACCCTTACAGATTCAGGGCAAAAACAAGATTAATATTACAGGTTTTATCGACCGTGTTGATATTTTTCACTCCAGAGTTAATGATAATGTAAATTACGTTAGAATTGTTGACTATAAATCTGGTAATTTAAAAATTAATATTAACAATATTTTATATGGTTTAAATCTTCAAATGCTTATTTATCTATATGCATTTCACAAAAATTATGATAAAGAATTCTGTGTTCCGGCAGGCATCTTCTACTTGCCTGCAAACGGTGGATACAATCAAGAAAACCCTAAAATGAAGATGAGCGGTATTGTTCCAAACGATCCGCGACTATACTATGCGCTTGATAGAAGTGGTGAGTTTATTCCAACCTTTAGCGATGATAAAACACGAAAAGAAAACCCACAAATTGACGTAGAAGATTTTTACACTTTATTTGAGTACGTTAATCATAAAATTGTTGCAATGGAATCTGAAATTTTAGATGGTAATTTTGAGGCTAGGCCTTATGAGCAAGGATTAATTACAGCTTGCACATATTGCGATTTTAAAAATATTTGTAGAATTGAAGATAAGCGAAAATTTGTAAAAATTGATACAAGTAAAAACACTGAGGAAGCATTAGAATATATGAGGTGTAATTGCGATGATTTTTAATCCAACCGACGACCAAAGAAATGCCATAAACTCTAAAGGTCCAATTTTGGTTTCTGCGGCCGCGGGTAGTGGCAAAACTGCTGTTTTAGTAGAAAAAATAGTATCTATGATTGTAAATAAAGAAATTTCTGCTGATAGATTAATGGTGGTTACATTTACTAATGCTGCGGCTGCAGAGTTTCGTTCTCGTATTGACCAAAGAATTCAAAAAGAAGTTGCAAGTCAAAAAGATAGCGCTAGATTAGAAGAACAAATGATGCTTTTAAGTAATGCATATATCGGTACTACTGACTCTATATGCTTACGTTTGGTACGCGAATATTTTGAAATTTTAGGAGTTTCTCCAACTGTAAAAGTAATTGATACCGGCGAATTCTATTTAATGAAATATAATATTTTAACCGAGATTTTTAAAGAAAGATATAATTCGCATGATGAAGCGTTAGCATCTCTTTTAAAATTATTTCCAGGCGATATTGATGATCTTCAAACTAAAGCGTTGCTTTTAAGGTTTTATGAAAAAGTTGCGAATCAAATTTCGAGAGAAAATTATTTAAATAGTTTATCTGCTATGTATAATGAACCTTGCTTTATGCATTGGCTAAAGGGATATAACGTTAAATATATTAGTGCTTTAGATGGTGTTGACGAAAAGCTTGAAAATTTAGCCTATCAACTAGACCCTGAAAGCAAATTGCTACCCATTATTAAAGATTTAGCAAATGTTTGCAGAAATTTACTTACAGCTTTAGAATCTAATGATTACATTGAAATTTTTAATCAATTATTAGTGGTATTTAAAGCAAAGTGGCCAAGTGTCTCAAAAAAGGCCCCTAAAGATATAATGGACACTGTAAAATCTTATAAAAAATCTTACGATGCTTGTGTTAAAGCATTAAAGAAAATTTATTGTTATGATACAAAAACCATCACTGAAAGCTTTAAAGAGTGTAAAGCTGCTGTAAATGCTATCGTTGAAATAATGCATGAATTTATTAATAGATTAAATGCTAAACTTGATGAAAATGGTTATGTTTCTTTTGAACACGCACAGCGTTTAGCCTTAAGTTTATTGCGTAAATTTGAAGATGGGGAAGAAGTTATTCCTAATTCTTGTGAAGAACTTGTTAATAGATTTGACTGTGTTATGGTTGACGAATATCAAGATACTAATAATCTACAAGACTATTTCTTTAATGCAATTTCAAACAATGGTAAAAATCTATTTGCTGTTGGCGATATGAAACAAAGTATTTATCGTTTTAGGGGTGCAAATCCCGAAAACTTTAAGAAAAAGCAGGTTAGTTTTGCAGATTATGACGATGCTGATGAAACAACACCGCGCAGAATTTTCTTAAAGAGCAATTTTAGAAGTAGAAAAGGTGTTTGCGACTTTGTAAACTATTTCTTTGAAGGAAGAATGACAGAAAAAGTCGGTTCGATTGATTATTCTACTAATGAAAAGTTGAATTTTGAAGCTAAATTTCCTGAAAATAATGAGCCTACGACAGAAATTGTGCTATTAAATCATCAAGGCGTTTTAACTAAAGTAGAATTAGAAGGCGAATACATTGCCAAATATATTAAAGAACAAATGTTAAAGGCGCCGTTTTTGAAAGACGAGAAAACCGGTGGTTTAAGAAAAGCAAAATTTGGAGATTTTGCCGTTTTTGTTAGAACAGATATGGGTAATATAGAAACAATGGCAAAAATCTTATCAAAATATGATATTCCGTTTTCTGTTTGTGGTGATGCACCGTTATTATCAAATGAAGTAATTACTGTGCTTTCTTTATTAAAAGCAATCAATTCAAAAACAGATAATATTTCATTAATATCGGCTTTGGTTTCTCCGTTATTTGGCTATACAATGGAAGAAATAGGTGAATTAAAACTCATTGGTCGTTCGTGTTTATATGATGATTTAGTCCAGTCTTCAAAAGATGGTAATAAAAAAGCGTCAAATACAATTGCCTTATTAAAGAAGATGAAGCATTTATCTACAAGTGTTTCTATGGGCGAATTAGTTTATAATATTTTAAAACTTACCAACTTTAAAGAAATTGTTTTATCTATGGATAATGGTAAAGTTAGGGCAAATAACTTATCTTTATTTGAAGAATTGGCTTTTAGCTTTGATAAAAACGATGCTTATTCACTACCTGCGTTTATTGCTTTTTGTGATAAAATTGCAAAATCATTTACCTCTGATGCAAAACCAGATAAAAAAGAAAACACCGTAAAAATTATGACTATGCACAAAGCAAAAGGTCTGCAATATCCAATATGCATTATTGCCTTAAACACTAAACGATTTTCTAATAAAGAATCTAGAGAAAGCTTTTTAGCTAGTGATAAATTAGGTGTTGGGTTTAAGTACTTAAACGGCGATAACGTTAAAATTTCAACTCCTGCATTTAACGAAATTTTAGCTGAAGATCGTGCAGAGCAATTAAGCGAAGAGATGCGTATATATTACGTTGCACTTACTCGCGCAGAAGAAAAACTAATGGTTTTAATTTCAGATAATTTTGAAAATAAAACTGAAGAAAAAGATTATATGGATAAAACTAAAATTCTTGCCTTTTCTGACTGGGTTTTAGATGCAGCATTTTCATCATCATGCAGTAACCTAACTAGAAGTATTTTAGGTTTGCCAAGCATTAATAGTGATGACGGCAAATTATTTAAAGTATTTTACGAACATGCAAACGGTGATGATTCGCTAGATATTTACGATGATTCAGAAAACAAATCAAATTTACCATATTCATTTGAAAAACACGAAGAAATCAAAGAAAAGTTTTCCTATGAATATCCATATAATCATTTAAGAAATCTGACGGCTAAGACCTCAGTATCTAATCTCGTTCATAAATCTAATAAATATTCTTATACGTATTTAGCAAAACCATATTTTGCAGAAAAGGGAGGGCTTTCTTCTGCAGAAAAGGGAACAGCTTTACACAAGTTCATGCAGTACGCTGATTTTAATAAGGCTAAGGCTAATTTAAACGACCAAATTGAGTATTTATCTGAATATGGATTTTTATCCGAGGATGAGATAAAATCTTTAAATATTGAGCAAATTAAGGCGTTTTTAGAAAGCTCCTTGTTGAATCGTGCTTTGAATTCTGAAAAAATTTATAAAGAATATAAATTTATAAGTGAAATACCTGCAAAAACTGCCGACCCAAACTTACCGGATGAACTTAACGAAGAAAATATTATTATTCAAGGCGCAATAGATTTTATGTTTATTGAAAAAGATGGAATAGTAATTGTTGATTTTAAAACTGATAAAATGCAAAAAGAAGAGGATTTTATATTTGTTTATAAAGAACAACTTGATTATTATTCATTGGCCTGCACAAAAATATTTAATATGCCTATTAAAGAGAGGTATATTTATTCTTTATACTTGGGCAAAACAATTAAATTATAATTAAAAGCAATTCTGTGGCATATATATTTTCGAGGTGATAATTATGTGCTGCAGAATTGTTGATTTAAAAGACAAACAAGTAATTTCTATAAAAGACGGTGCTTATCTTGGATATGTTTATGACGTAGAAATTGATACAATGAACGGAAAATTAGTTTCTATAATAGTTCCACAAAAAAGCAAGTTTTTTGGTTTATTTGGTAGGGAAGATGATCTTGTAATTTCGTGGTGTGATATTGAAGTAATTGGAGAAGACACTATTTTAGTTAATTGTGAAATTCATAGACCAATAAAAAGAAAAAAACATTTTTTTAGCAATTTTTATGGAGAATAAATAGATTATATTATCAAAAATTTTTCTAAAATTATAATTTTATACTTTAACTGCTTTTACAAATAATATAATTAAAGTTCTTTTAAAGAGGTTTAATTATGATATTTAAAATAATAAAAGCAGTTTTTGTGCTTTCGTTAGCATTTTCGATATTTGTTCTTTCAACTGTTGGTATATTCAACTACGTATTACCAAGTGATTTTAACACAATAAAGGGCAGTGAGCTTGAATTTGGCAATAATATGCCCATAAATGCAGTTAAAAACGATGTTTTAAGCGAAGATGAGTACAGCGTTACCTTAAAGTTTTTAGGTCTAATTCCAGTTTCTGAAGCAAAAGTAAAGGTTTTAGATGATTATACAGTTAACGTACTAGGTACTCCATTTGGTATTAAAATATATACTGACGGTGTTATGGTTGTAGGCATAACCGACGTTGATAGTAAAAACGGTGCTTACTCTCCTGCAAAAATGTGTGGTTTGAGACTTGGAGATTTAATTACTTCAATTAATGGTGTTAGTGTTTTTACAAACGAAGAAGTAGCTTCAATCATAGAGCAAAGTAATGGTAAAACATTAAAATTAGCTATAATTAGAGATAATAAAAAAATTGCTATTAATATCACACCTGTTTTATCTGTGTCTTCAAATAAATATAAAGCCGGTATGTGGGTTAGAGATAGTAGTGCAGGTATTGGAACAAATACTTTTTACTGCCCAAGCTTAAATATTACTGCAGGTCTTGGACACGGAGTGTGCGATGTTGACACAGGTGAACTACTAACTATTAGCAGTGGAGAAACCGTAAAAGCATCAATACTTGATATTGATAAGTCAACAGTTGGTTCACCTGGTGAATTAAAAGGGCAATTTTTAAATGAATCACTTGGTAAAATAATTACTAATAACGAAACCGGAATTTTTTACGAAAATACTAATAAATCTTCATTTAATAACTTAAAGAAAATAGCTTTGAAACAAGAGATTAAAGCTGGTGAAGCAAAAATATATACTTGTATAGATGGTAACACACCAAAATATTATAATTGTGAAATTGAAAAGATTAATTACAATAATAGTGTTACTAAAAATATGGTTATTAAAATCACTGATAAAGAATTATTAGATAAAACAGGCGGCATTGTTCAAGGTATGAGCGGTAGCCCTATAATTCAAAACAATAAACTTGTTGGTGCGGTTACACACGTATTTGTGAATGATCCATCAAAAGGTTATGGTATATTTGCAGAAAACATGCTAAAAACTGCTCAAAATAGTGAAAGCAAATTAAATAAAGTATCATAAAAAAGAGTCCTACTATAAGAGTTGTACTCTAAAGGACAGTAAAAAGCTGTGTAGAAATTTTCTACACAGCTTTTAATTTTGTCTCATACTGTAACAAGCAGGGAAAATGTATATCATTTTCGATCTTTAGGAGAACCTAATACCCCTAAATTACTTTTTATAACGAAGTATTCTCACGAAAGAGAAAAGTAGAATTTATTTTCCAAATATTCTTTTCATTTCTTCCGTTCTCTTTGTTACCATCTCGTCATACTTGTCAGCTTCCTGAAGAAGAATGTGTGCAAAAATGCGGTTGTTTGCAAATTGCTTTCGCCAATCTTCAATTATAAAGCAGTACGGCTCGTCTGTAATTGGCTCAACAATCTCAGCGCTTATATACCCAGTTGGAAATTTAACATCATCGTTAAGCGATATTTCTAATCCCCAACTTTCATCAAACCAAAATTCAACTTTTTCGTCCGTGAAATCCTCAAACGCATCCATTTCGTTACAATCTGAGTTGGTTGAGGGGTAATTGATATCTGTGACAAATTTTACAATAAAATTCTTGAGTTGCTCAAAAGAGTGCGGAACATTTTCGCGATAGAACTTCTTGCAATATTTATCAATATAGTCAGTCATTTCTGTAACTCTATTACCAACTGCATCTTTAATGGCGATTCTGAATTCTCTCCTTGCTTCACTAAAGTTATCGTAAGTTTCTTCCTTGAACGGATATCCAGTAACATCCTTCCATATTACCTTCCACACAATAATTACTTCCTTCCTATCATTTCGTTTCTTTTTTGTATTATAACACACTAATACAAAAAATACAAATAACAAGAAAATCCCCAGCATAACTATGGTGGGGATAAGTTGGTTTAACTGTCCTTAACAGTACGACTCGTATTAGGACTCTTTTTTGTATTGCATTTTATTCGCAAATATGTTATAATATTTTTGCCAAACTAACTGAATATTGTGTGAAATTGGGTGTATTTTATTTTTTGCAAATAAAATATCACTTTTTGCATATCCTACCAATTGATATGTGTTTGTTTAAAACGCAAATTCCATCGATTGGTAGATGGGTACGCCCCATTTCACACTCGGTTAGTTTGGCGACTATCGGAGTTTGCGTTTTATGTGCGGTTACTTCGGTAGCCGCATTTTTTATTTTAAAGGAGAATAAATATGGACGCAAACACTAATATTAATTTTGAAAACCTATTAACTGCCGCAAGAAATGCTAAAGAAACCAAAGATGAAACTACAGCTATTAAACACTACGAAACTATTAGTTCGATTGACCCTAATAATTGGGAAGCATTTTTTTACTTAGTTGCATTGAAGACAAAAAGTATTAAGTTAGGAGAAGTTGACACAGCTGCTATCTCTGTATCGAATTGTTTACCAAAGGTATTTCAATTAATTAAAGAAACAATCTCTGATGAAAATGAAAGAAAGAATGCTGTTCAAGAAGTAGTGTTAGAGTGTAATAAAATTTCAGATTTCTTATATAATTGTAATTACAATTTATATAGTTATTGTATAGATAATGATGTTTCATTAAGTGCTATTGTTTTAGCCTCCAGGATGGATCACAAACGTCGTTTGCGATATGAATCAGCCAACAGATGTGTTAAAATAGGTAATTTAATGTGTATATGTGGAAATGCTATTGAAACAATTTTCGGTCTTAACGATTCTTTCTATGCTAGTTATGCAGTATTTTGTTGGGAAAAAATGATTAATATTCACTTCAATCACATAAAACAAGTAAATGTTGCTGTGTTTAATAACGAATCAATCAATATGTTTTATAATAAAGTAAAAAGATTTAAACCAAATTTTGAATTGCCGAAAATTAAAGCAACAGAAAAGAGAAATTATACGATACTTGGTATTGCTTTAGCTATTGGCGTTATAGTTGCGATTGTTTTGTATAGACTATATATCAACTATATTATATTTGGTTAAAATATTAGGAAGCCTTGTAAGGCTTCCTTTTTTATTGTATTTTATTATTTTTCGTGTTAAAATACTAATATATTAATTTTTAGGAGTCTTTATGGAACGAGAACGTTTAAAAAGCCGTTTAGGTTTTATTTTATTAAGTGCCGGTTGTGCGATTGGTATTGGCAATGTATGGAAATTTCCTTATATAGCTGGTCAATATGGTGGCGGACTATTTGTTTTAATTTATTTGTTTTTCTTAGTTGTACTTGGCATTCCTGTAATGACAATGGAATTTTCACTAGGGAGGGCCAGCCAAAAAAGCCCCGCAAGAATGTACCACAAACTAGCGCCAAGCGATAAAAAGTGGCGAATTCATGGTTATGCAGCTGTTGTTGGTAACTATATTTTAATGATGTTTTATACTACTGTTGGCGGTCTTATGATTAAATATTTTGTTGATACAATTTCGGGCAAAATGATTGGATTAAACGAGAATGGCGTAAAAATGCATTATGATAATGTTGTTGCTAACCCCAACGTTTTAGTTTTTTATATGGCAATTACAGTTGTAGTTGGATTTATTGTTTGTTCTTTTAGTCTTCAAAAAGGGCTGGAACGTGTTACAAAATATATGATGATAGCGCTTTTAGCTATAATGATAATACTTGCAATTAATAGTATATTTATGAAGGGCGGACAAGAAGGACTTAAATTTTACCTCGTACCAAACTTTGAACTTATGAATAAAGCTGGACTAATAAATATTATAGTTGCAGCTATGAATCAATCTTTCTTTACGTTAAGCTTAGGTATGGGTGCTATGGCTGTATTTGGCAGCTATATTGGTAAAGAACGTTCATTAATGGGTGAATCAATTTATATTGCTTCGTTAGATACTTTTGTAGCATTTACAGCAGGACTTATAATCTTTCCGGCATGTTTTACGTACGATGTTCCTGTAAATTCGGGTCCAGAATTAATATTTATTACTTTACCAAATATTTTCAATAATATGTCGCTTGGTAGATTATGGGGAGGACTCTTTTTCTTATTTATGTCTTTTGCGGCTCTTTCTACTGTGTTTGCAGTTTTTGAAAATATTATATCTTGCTTTATGGACATAACCGGTATTAACCGCAAAAAATCATGTTTAATAAATGGAATTCTAATGTTTATATTGTCGTTACCTTGTGCCTTAGGATTTAATTTATTATCTGGTTTTAAACCGTTTGGCGGCAATTCTACAATTATGGATTTAGAAGATTTTATTGTAAACAATATTCTTTTACCTCTTGGTTCTTTTGCATTTGTACTATTTTGTACCCATAAAGAAGGATGGGGCTTTAAGAATTTTAAAGAAGAAGCAAATAAAGGTAAAGGCGTAAAAGTTCAAAATTGGATGCGTATTTATATGACTTACGTTCTTCCGGCAATAATTTTACTTTTATTTATAGTTGGAATTATCAATTTTTTTAATAAATAAAACAAAAGCACCTATTTATTAGGTGCTTTATTTATAATATTTTTGTGAGTATTTTCTATATTCGCTAGCTGTTATACCTGTTGCTTTTTTAAATATTCGAGAAAAGTAAAATTCATCTTCATAACCGCATTTTTTTGCAATTAAATTTATGGGTAAGTTTTTATCTATTAATAATTGTTTAGCTTTATTTATTCTAATATTCTGAACGAATTTAACAGGGGAGAGCTTGTAAATTTTCTTAAACAATCTTCTGAAATGTGCTTCGCTGATATTGTAAGATTCTATAATTTTAGAGATTGAAATTCTAGGATCGAAAACGTTACGAATTATCTCTTTTGTAATTGTATATATAATTATTTTTGATTCAGTCGGTAGATACTCATTTGTTGAGCACTTCGATAGTTCAGAATAAATATCGTATAGAATTGATTTTGATTTAATTTTACTTTCAATAGTGCATACAGGCCAAATTTTATTTAATTTTATAAACTTATTATCTAATTCAAGTGAATTATTAAAAGTAAAAACTTCGTTTTCAATGACTGTATTATTAGACTCATCAAATAAAAAATTAACGACAATAAATGAATAATCTTTTACTTTAATGCTGATTCTGTAACTACTGCCACGTGATAAAAATATAACGTTACCTTTATTTCCTATAAAGTTTTTATTGGAATCAGAATAGTTAACACTACCTGATAAAATGTAAACAAGTGCATCAGATTCTCTATTAATTGTTTTATAACTTTGAATACCACTTGTAGCTTTAACAACATTTAGAATTTTATT
>JAZQJA010000034.1:0-4553 GCA_045541455.1 Eubacteriales bacterium | reverse complement strand
GACCGAGGGTAGTTAGGTCATCATACTTATTAAGGCCCTGGAAGCCCGCAACAATTATAATGTTGCCTTTTGAAAGCTCAGTTTTCATACGCTCGGTATTTATTTTTTTAATTCTTGCTTTACCGTGATGTGAGTCGGTACTAAAACCTGCTTGCCAACCAAGAAGTGAAATAACAGGGCAACCGAGCTTATCAATTGCCATAGCAAGTAGTGCTATAGAAATTTGTTCACCAGCTGTCATCAACATATCCATTTCACGCTTAAGTGGGGTAGCAGCGTTAATTTCTTTTGCCTTTTCTATAAGATCATCGGTAGTATCGCCTTGTGCGGATACTACAACAATGACGTCATTGCCGGCTTTATATTCATCAACAACAATACCGGCGACATTCATTACGTGTTCGGCGTCTTTTACAGACGAACCGCCAAATTTTTTAACAATAAGTGCCATATAAGGACCTCCTAAAATAAGGTGTGCATTACTTTTATATTGTCGCATTTGATAGAATTGATTTTTTCCATTAATGCGCTTTCGTAATCTTCGTTAGTAATAAAAGCAATTTCTTTTTTATAATCGTTTTTGGTATGCCATGTGTTATCAGAAAACAGGGTAGTGAACTGTGTGCATAGCATATCGTAATCATCTGATTGAATATATACATAAAGACGAACTTTTTCGTCTGGTTTTATAACATAATCGTTTGAGCCTTCGCTCCAATCCACGTATTTGCGCGCATTAAGGTGTTTTGCACAGTCCATAATGTCGGCCACAACTGCGCTTGCGGTTGCCATTTTGCCGGCACCCTTACCGTAGAACATTACGTCACCAACGGAATCACCGGTAACCATAATTGCGTTAAATACTCCGTCAACGTCCGAAAGAATGTTGCTGTGGCTTACAAGCATTGGCTTTACCGAAGCTGTAATTTTGCCATTTTCTAATTTTTTTGCACTACCAATAAGCTTAATTGCACAATCAAAGGAATCAGCATATTCAACGTCGGTAAGTGTTATGTTGGTAATACCATCGGTAGAAACCTGTTCCGGATAAACGTGCTTTCCAAATGCAAGTGCAGCTAAAATGCAAATTTTACGACAAGCATCATGACCTTCAATGTCAGCAGCAGGATTTTTTTCTGCAAAGCCCATTTCTTGAGCAAGCGAGAGGGCAGAGTCAAAATCCATATTGTCTACTATCATTTTATTTAAAATGTAGTTTGTTGTGCCATTTAAGATACCTTTTACTTCGGTGATTTCGTTTGCTGAAAGGCATTGTGCGATAGGTCTTAAAATTGGAATACCGCCGCCAACGCTTGCCTCAAATAGAAAGTTTACATTCTTTTCATTTGCAATTGCAAGAAGCTCGGCACCCTTTGCAGCAACTAACTCTTTGTTTGAGGTAACAACACTTTTACCTGCAAGTAAACATCTTTTTACAAAGTCATAGGCTGGATTTATACCGCCCATAACTTCAACAACAATCTTAATATCATCATCGTTAACGATTAGTTCAAAGTCTTTGATGAATTTATCGGAATAGGACAAATCATTAAAATCGCGCAAATCAAGAATATATTTAACGTCGATTTCATTTTTGATTTTATGATTAATCATATCTGTATGTCCAAGCATTATTTCGGCAACGCCGGAACCTACGACACCGTGTCCCATAATCGCGGTATAAATCATTTTTAACCCCCAGAATTTTTCAAACACATATAATTTAATGTTTTGATATTATACTACACGATATGGCAAAAATCAATATTTAAATTTAATAATAATTTATATATATAACCGTTATTTTTGGTGATATTATTTATTGGTGGTGAAAATTGTTATCAATTATGGAAAAAAAGAAAAGTTTTATTATAAATTCAATATATCTTGCTGTGTGGATACTTATAATTTATTTTTTAATAACATTCGCATCTGCATATCTTTTGCCTTTTTTAATAGGAATAATTATTGCGCATCTAGTACAAAAGCCAGCTGTCTTTATGAATAAAAAAATCGGTATAAAAAAGAATAAATGTGCGGCTATCTTATCTGTTATAATTTATTTGTTTGTGTCTATAATAATATTTTTGTTTTTTTGGTTTATATTTTCTCAATTTAATAGATTTGTAAAATTTTTGTCAAACAATAGCGAGCAACTAAAAATTTATTTTGATAATATTTTTTTAAAAATAGAATCTTTATTAAACAAATTCAACGTCGATAACGTAAAGACGCTTTATAACGACGCTATAAATAGTTTGATAGTAAATGTAACATCTTATTTTTCTAATGCTATAACAAGTCTTGTAAAAAATACTCCAACCGTTCTTTTGAGTTGCGCTGTAACAATCGTATCAACTTGTTATATCGCAAAAGATTACGATAAAATTTTACAGTTTGTAAAAGGATTTGTGAGTGAAAAATTTTTAAAAGTTGTTACCGAAATTAAAGATATATCAAAAGAATACTTTTTAAAATTTTCATTAGGATATTTTTGGCTGTTTTTAATTACGTTTGGTGAATTGTTATTGGGATTTTTGATTTTGGGTATAAATAAGTTTATAATTTTAGCATTGATTGTAGCACTTTTAGATTTACTTCCCGTCATAGGAACCGGAACAATTTTGATTCCGTGGACAATAATTGAGTTTATTAAAAATAATTATTTTTTTGCTGTCGGACTTTTAATTTTGTATTTGATTATAACCATAACAAGAAATTCTATTGAACCCAAAATCATCGGAAAGCAAATTGATATGAATCCTCTATTTACTCTAATTTTTATTTTTATTGGGTTTAGGTTGGCGGGAATAATTGGCATGATATTTTTACCTATAATTTTAACCGTATTATTCACTTTTTTAAGACGAAGAGTTATTACAAGTAATGAGCATAAATAGTATACCTGCATATTATGAAATATAGAATTATTCTATATTTTGGTTGGAGAGATATTTATGCAACGTCATATTATTTCGGTCAGTTCAATAACATATGCGATAAAGGGTAGAGATTTCTTACGTAAACATGGATATAAAGCTCATATTGAGAAAAAAACAGATATTAATGGTAATGTTGGGTGTGGTTACGTAATCGTATCTTTTGGCAATCGTGAGAAAATTGTAAGCGCACTATCGGTTGCTAACATAAAAATTTTAGAAATTAAATCCTTCGCATAGTTTTCTAAAAAAGCAGCCAAAATGGCTGCTTTTATTTATTGCACGAATTAAGGTGAATTAAATGATATATTTTGATAACGCAGCAACAACAGGTCACAAACCGATAACAGTTGTAAATGCATACAATTATGCTTTGAAAAATATTTCTGCAAATCCGGGAAGAAGCGGTCATTATCTGTCACAAAGGGCGGCAAATATTGTATATAAAGCAAGAGAAAAAATATCGGATTTTTTTGATAGTGACGGACCGGAAACGGTGGTTTTTACTGCCAATTGTACTACAAGCATTAATTATGTGTTAAAAGGGGTTTTATCAAAAGGTGACCATATAATAATTTCTGATTTAGAACATAACGCTGTTATAAGACCGGTGAATTCGATAAACGTAGATTATACAATTGCTACCGTTTCGCTTAATGATGATAGTGAAACGCTAAGAAATTTTGAAAATTCAATTAAATCAAATACCAAAATGATTTTTTGTACGGCCGCTTCAAATGTAATTGGCAAAATTCTACCGCTTAAAAAAATCGGTGAATTATGTAAAAAGCACAATATTCTATTCGGTGTTGATGCTGCACAAGGTGCCGGTATTATTCCTATAAAAATGAATGAAATGAATATAGACTTTTTGTGTGTAGCGCCCCACAAAGGCTTATATTGTCCAATGGGATTTGGTGTATTGATTGCAAGAAAACCGATAAATAAAACAATAATAGAGGGCGGTACAGGAACAAATTCTTTGGAATTGTTTCAGCCCACTACAATGCCTGAACGCTTTGAAAGCGGTACAGTGAATTTGCCGGCAATCTCAACCATAAATGCCGGAATAGAATTTGTGAAATCAAATGCTAATATTATGTTCAAAAAAGAAAATTCACTTGTAAAACATCTATATAATTGTTTAAAAAACGAAGATTATATTTTCTATTCAAATCCGAATAATAATGGATATGTTCCTGTTATTTCTTTTAATCATCTCGACACACAATCGGATATTGTTGCACAATTTTTAAATGATAAGGGCTTCGCCGTTCGAGCAGGTTTGCACTGTGCGCCGTTGGCACACAAAAAAATTGGTACAGTACTTCAAGGTACTGTTAGATTTTCACCGTCGATATTTAATAATATTAGCGAAGTCGATATGTTCATTTATACTTTAAAAAAATTTAAAAAACATTAAAAACACTATTGATTGATAGAAAAAATTATGCTAATATATAATTAATAATATATTTTAGCAAAGGGATGATATCTTGAACGGAATTTTAGATGTTTTATCTAATTTCTGGAATCAGTTTATTTTTACGATTTCGAACGTTAGAGTTTTTGATATTATAGATATTTTGGTAATTGCTTTTATTATTTACAAGG
>JAZQJA010000033.1:0-29019 GCA_045541455.1 Eubacteriales bacterium | reverse complement strand
ATTTTTAAATTAAAGAGGGAATAAAGACTGCATATGCCTTTATTCCTTTTCTTTTTTATTAAATAGTTTTTTTGCGGTATCAATAACGGTATCAATAATTTGTGATTCAAAAGATTTTGACGGAATATTCAAATTTACAATTTCCACTGTACCATCTTTAATAACAAGAAAACTTAACGGCTCATAATCCACTTTAGCCCCGCCGCCCGATGGAGATTGACGGCGACCGCGCTTAGCATCGTGCATATCTGCACCGCCACCGGCAAAAGAAACAGACATTTTTGACACGGGAATTACCGTGAAACCGTCTTTTTCAACAGGAGCACCTAACACAGAATTTTCTTTTGCAAGTGACATTGTGCTGTCGGTTATGAAGTTTAAAAGGTCTAAAACCGTATTCCCGCTTTTTTTAATTTCCATAATTATTACCTCGATTTAAGTTTATCAATAAACGCACAAAACAGTGCCATTAAAATAGCGCCAAGATGAAAACGCACAAAGCACTCAACATCAACCTTAGTTTTATCATACGAATAATCACACGATAAATTTACATCTTCATTTTTGATTCTATATTTATTTTTCAACACAGCAATTGCAGGATAGACACAAGCACATGCAGTGCCGTAATCCGTCGCAGCGTTTACACCGCCGCTTACAATATGAAATTTAAATTTAATTATCTTACAATGAAAAAACACATGTGCAAGGCGATGCACTACAATGCTGACAAGTTCTAAAACATCAGTTACTGTAACACCGCTTGAAAGGTCTTTTACTTTTTTAAGTGTTGATATTCCGCTTGTCTGTCTAACCTTTTTAACAACAGGGTTTTTTGACTTTTCGCCGAACACCCAAAACAGAACACGCACACGAAATGAAAAACCGTCATCCGATAAAAAGGTTAAAAGCAAATCGATCGGCAAAAGTGCTAAAACAAAAACTACAGCAAGTATGCATAAAAGCACTATTACAAAGACCATTTGCAAAACCTCCCTTTATTAAATAAGTTTACCACAGAGAGATTATAAATTCAACAGAATTATAAAAAGACAGTCAAATGCATTAAAACCTAAGACTGTCTTTTTTAAGTTAATTGTTATTTACCACTGTGCACGAGCTGCATAATGACGACAGACATTTGCAACATATTCTAAGGTTAAAGGAATTAGTTCTTTTGGCTGATTAAATGCACATTCTAAAGTATATTCACCTGTATATTTAATATCGCGCAATGCATCTGACACAGCATTAAAGTCAATTTTTCCGATGCCAGGTAATGTATGATCATCACTTATAAGGAAATTATCATGAACATGAAGACCTGTAAGACGGGAACCAAGCGCCCTAATTGCATCGGCAGGCTCAACACTCACAAGTGCCACGTGACCAATGTCAAGACAAGCTGTAAACACATCGCCGTAAAGTCTGTTAAGTTCGTCCATATACCGAACAAACTCTTCAGGACGGGAACAGGTGCTGTGCTGAATAAACTCACGGTTCCAACACCATTTAAACATATTTTCTACGCCGATTTTCACATTATACTCACGTGCAACATCTACATACTTTGAATAAAACTCCATATTAAGTTTGAAGTTTTCATCTTCATGACCTACATGCGGAACAATTATTCTGGGATGCACAATAATAGTTTCAATGCCGCAAATTGAAGCGATTTTTATACTACGTACAACATCACCGCCCGAATGTGCCTGTGTTAACGGCAAGCCGATTTTTTCAGAGTGTTCACGCAGTTTATATGCCGATTTTTCAAAGTTCTCCTCTGAAAATTCTGGTCTGCCCAAAACAGATTGCACAGAAAAGTCTGCCGAGTCAAAGCCTGCATTTTTAATTACAGTCATTGCCTCTTCCATTGAATAATATTTTAGTAATGTACCTGTATTAACTGAAATTCTCATTGTTACTTCCCCCTATTGTGCCAAGTTTGCATAATAACATGCAACATCATACATGTGTTGTAAAACAGACGGCATTAACTGAGCTGGCAAAGTGCTTTCACAAAACATTGTGTAATAACCGCTGTAATTATTTTCTTTTAAAGCAGCTGATACCTTTTCAAAATTTATAGAGCCGTTGCCGGGGATTGATTGGTTATTCTTTCTATAATCGTTATCGCTGATATGTACTATTGCAACACGGCTGCCGAGTTTATTTAACATATCGCCAAAATCAACTGTTGCAAGGTTTGTATTTCCGACATCTACACACGCAACAAACAAATCACCGTGTATTTTATTGAGTGTATCTAAGTAATTAACAAATTCGTCAGCAGTACCACAAGCATGATAATATATAGCCCTGTGTCTAAAACTGAACTTCACCATATTTTTAAGAGCTATTTTAATACCGTTTTTCTTTGCCAGCGGTGCAAGTTTTGTAAAATATTCCACATTCATATCTAAAACCTGCTGAGTATTACCGTAATACTCAATATGAGTCATAGGCAAAACGGTTATGACAGATGCACCGAGAACTGCCGCAATTTCAATGCCGCGCATAACAAGCAAAATGCCTTCAGTATCAAAGTTTTTTTGAGGGCGTGTATCGGGAGTTGGTGCATATACCTGAACAACTTTTAACCCTGCTTTATCTATCATTTCACGGAGTTGTTTTGCCTGCTCAATGTAATCATCGCCTAAAAAATTCGGGCCGTAAATGTAGTTACTACTCATCATTTTATCAAGTGGTATTTCCACGAAGTCAAAGCCTGATTGTTTAACGTAGTCAAGCACTTGTTCAATCGGCATTTTCCTTACCAAACCCATAATGTTTAATGCTGTTTTCATTATAATATCACTCCTCTTTTTAAAAGGTATTAACTTTAATCATAAAATTATCACATAATTATATTAATGTCAATACGATAAAAATATTTATTGTTCTATTGATATAAACTTATATTTTTGATATACTTAATAAAAATCACAAAACGACATATAATAAAAATAATTTAGACGGAGTAGTTAAAATGTTTATAAATAATGATATAAAATATATTGGCGTTAACGACAGACAAATTGACTTGTTTGAAGGACAATATCCAGTGCCCGAAGGTATATCATATAATTCTTATGTTATTGTTGATAAAAAAATCGCAATTATGGACTCAGTCGATGCAAATTTTACAGATGTCTGGTTGGAAAATATAAAAAGCACATTAAAACAAGCAAGCCCTGATTATCTGATAATTCAACACATGGAGCCGGACCATTCTGCAAGTGCTTATGAATTTTTAAAAGAATATCCTAAAACCACAATTGTTGCTTCAACACAGGCTTTTAAAATGCTGGAGAATTTTTTTGATGGTGAAATTACAAATGAACGAATAGTTGTAAAAGACGGTGACATTTTAGAGTTGGGAAAACACACTCTTCGTTTTTTGACAGCGCCTATGGTACATTGGCCTGAAGTTATAATGACCTATGACCAAACTGACCGTATACTGTTTTCAGCAGATGCATTTGGCAAATTTGGAGATTTAGATTCCAACGAACAATGGATTGATGAAGCTCGCAGATATTATTTTGGCATTGTAGGAAAATACGGCATGCAAGTACAAACTGTTTTGAAGAAGTTGAGTGATACTCAAATTGATTATATATGCCCTCTACACGGACCTACACTTTCACAAAACCTTGGATATTATCTGGACTTATACGACAAATGGTCGAAGTATCAACCTGAGAACAACGGAGTTATGGTTGCATATACTTCAATTTACGGTAATACTGAAAAGGCAGTTAATTTACTTGTTGATGCATTAAAAGAAAATGGCTGTGAAACGGTTACTGTTACGGACCTTGCAAGATGTGATATTTCAAAAGCTGTAAGCGATGCCTTTATTTACGGAAAACTTGTACTTGCAACAACAACATACAACGGTCACATCTTCCCTGCCATGAATACTTTTATACACGCACTTTTAGAGCGTCAATATCAAAATCGTACTATTGCAATTGTAGAAAACGGAAGTTGGGCACCCGTTGCAGCCAAAGTTATTAAAAAAATGTTTGAAAGCAGCAAAAATATTACTTTTACTGACACCGTTGTTACTATAAACTCATCTGTTAAAAGCAACAATCTTAAACAAATTGAAGATGTTGCAAAGGAGGTGTTAAAATGAGATATATATGTGAAATTTGCGGGTATGTATACGATGAAAGTGAAGGCGACGTTGAAAACGGCATAAACCCCGGTACCAAATTTGAAGATTTGCCTGAAGACTGGATATGCCCTTTGTGTAATGTAAGCAAAGATAAATTCAAAAAAGAGTCTTAAAGACTCTTTTTTTATATAAAAAACCGAACTGTATGGTATGCTGATGAACGACGGATATTTTACAACACAACAAGCAAAGGAAATAATACTTCAAAACAAGATTACCGAGAAAACGTTTGGGCTTAAGCGAAGTATTGGTAAAATAAGTAGTTATTAAAGAAAAGCTGCATCTTTTTCCTTGACAAACAGATATATGTTTGATAAAATAACCATTAATAAAGGCGTTTGAGCGAAAACCAGTACCCGTTTTATTCATCTGTAGAGAGTCGTCGGTTGCTGCAAGGCGGTGTTGAAAAAGCGGTGAATTCATTTCGCGAGCTGTTGGCTTAAAGTAAACACGAGTAGGCTTGACGGGTGCGACCGTTACATCGCATAGTGTGTAGAGTGCACACTATAAGGCTCTTTTTGTGAAAAAAGGGTAAACCAGAGTGGTAACACGGTATTTTTATCGTCTCTGTTCTTTGTATACGCAAAGGACAGAGACTTTTTTATTATTGTTATACAATTTACATTCCTATAAAGGTTTGCAAATTTAATAATATTATTTTTAAGGAGTTTTTTAAAATGAAAAGATTTATCTCATTGGTACTGGCCGTTGTGCTTTGCCTTAGCATTTGTGTTTTTACAACCTCATGCGATGAAAAAGCAGACTTTACAGTAGGTATTTGTCAACTTATGAAACACGACTCGCTTGATAAAGCGACAGAAGGTTTCATTTCCGCTCTTGAAACTGCACTTGCTGCAGAGGGTAAAACAGTAGAGTTTGACAATCAGGTGGCAGGAGATCCTAACCTTTGCACTACTGTTATCAACACTTTCACATCTAAAAATGTTTATCTTATTATGGCTAATGCTACCCCTGCCCTTCTCGCAGCCGCTAATGCAACAACAACAATTCCCGTTTTGGGCACATCTGTAACAGACTATAATACAACATTCCCAAGCGGAATTCCTGCAAATGTAAGCGGTACTTCAGATGCTGTTGAATTTGACAAGCAAGCTGAAATGATGATTGATACTTTAGGTCTTAAAGCCGGCGATCAAGTTGGTGTTATTTATTGCTCAAACGAATCAAATTCACTTGTTCAATATAATGCAGTAAAGGCCCTTTTTGAAGCAAAAAATATTATTGTAAAAGCATATACATTCTCAGAAACCACAGAATTACAGGCTATAACATCTTCTGCTGCAAGCGAATGTAAAGCAATTTATGTTCCATCTGATAACACTGTTGCTGCAAGCGATTCAATTGTTGGTAGTGTATGCAGTCAGAAAAAAGTGCCGGTATTTACAAGTTACGGCGGTACAATATGCTATGCCAGCCTTGCAATAGACTATTACGAACTTGGCGCTAAAACAGGTGAAATGGCAGCAAAGATTCTTTTAGGTCAGAAAGAAATTTCCGAACTCGAAGTTACTACTCTTAATCCTACTGTTGTTTACAACGAAGAACTTTGTTCTCAACTTGGCATTACAATAAAGAAATAATTTTAAGAGGTAAGCAATGGGTTTTCTAAATACAATTCCGGGTGCTGTAGCACAAGGTCTTATATGGGGACTTATGGCAATCGGTGTTTATATTTCTTTTAAGGTTTTAGATATAGCCGACCTTACGGTTGACGGTTCTATTTGCACAGGTGCTTGCGTTTGTGCTGTACTTATTTCAAACGGTGTTCCCGCATACATCAGCATTATTATAGCATTTATTGCAGGTGCTGTTGCAGGCACTCTAACAGGTCTTTTACATACAGTTTTTACAATACCGTCAATTCTTGCAGGAATACTTACACAGCTCATTTTGTTTTCGGTAAACCTTAAAATTTTAGGCGGAAAATCACTACTCCCTATTGACCCGCGTACAAACAAGCTTATTTTAAACCAACTTAACAACCCGCTCGCAATTGTAGTTGCAGGTTTAATTATTGTTCTGATTATTATTTTACTGTGGAAATTTTTCTACACTGAAATAGGACTAACCTTAAAGTCTACAGGTGACAATCCGGATATGAGCAGGGCTCAAAGCGTAAATGTTGATTTAAACAAAGTTATAGGTCTTGCAATATCCAATGGTATTGTTGCTCTATCTGGTGCACTTCTTGCTCAGTATCAAGGTTTTGCCGATGTAAATATGGGACGCGGTGCTATTGTTATCGGTCTTGCCGCCATATTTATCGGACTGTCAGTATCACTTAAAATCAAACCGAATTTCGTTGTCAGTCTAATTGGTGTTGTTGGCGGCGGAATAATGTATTATCTTGTATATACTTTTGTAATATTCTTAGGTCTTGACACTGACCTTTTAAAAATGCTGTCAGCAATAATTGTTGCATTGTTTCTTGCAGTCCCCAGCGTTAAAAACAAAATTTTTACAAAACGCGAACTCAAAAACAAATCGGCAAACAACAAAGATGACGCAAAAACTGATGAAATGCTTAAAGTCTGCAACATTTCAAAAACATTTAACAAAGGTACGGTTAATGAGAAATGTGCACTTAAAGATCTTTCTCTTTCCCTAAAAGATGGTGATTTTGTAACTGTCATTGGCGGAAATGGCGCCGGTAAAAGCACACTTTTAAACGCAATTGCGGGAACTTGGCTTGTTGACAGCGGTAAAATTATTCTTGACGGTAAGGACTTGTCAAAAATGCCCGAACACAAGCGTGCGGCATTTTTAGGAAGGGTATTCCAAGACCCTATGAAAGGTACTGCACCCGATATGGAGATTGCCGAAAACCTTTCAATTGCAGCACGCCGCGGCAAACGCAGGCGTCTTTTACGCGGTTTGCCAAAAGCAGAACGCGAAACTTACAAAAACCTTGTTGCACAGCTTAATTTAGGTCTTGAAGACAGACTTTCAAGTAAAGTAGGAACATTGTCGGGCGGACAACGTCAAGCTATAACACTACTTATGGCTTCACTAAAGCGTCCGAAACTGTTATTGCTTGACGAGCACACTGCTGCACTTGACCCTAAAACTGCAGCCAAGGTACTTGAAATTACAGACAGTATTGTTGAGAAAAATCATCTCACAACACTTATGATTACACATAATATGCGCGACGCTATCAAGCACGGCAACCGACTTATTATGATGCATGAAGGAAAAGTTGCTGTTGATATTAGCGGAGAACAGAAAAAACAGCTTACTATTGAGCAGTTGCTTGGTTTATTTGAAAAAGCAAGCGGCAGCGAATTTACAAGCGACAAGGGTATTTTATCGTAACAATACTAAAACAAACTGCCAAAAGACATTCTTTTGGCAGTTTTATATTGTAAAAAATCAAGAAACAATATATAATTATATAATATAACAACGGGGTGATATTATAAAACGAGTTATGCTGTTAACAGCAATTTTTTCAACCATATTATCTGTTGTATGTGGCGGATTATATACATTTTTTAGAATTTCAGTATGGCTCAGCCTAACAATTACTTTTGCCACAACCGCTTATCATTTCATTATGCGACTGACGATTGGACATATAATAAATGCAGTTTTTCACAACAACATTGACTATACAAAACAATGGTTTAAACCCTACCGTTTTGAAAAGAAGTTATACGCCATTTTAAAAGTGCATAAATGGAAAGATAAACTTCCCACATACTCGCCTGATTTTTTTAAACTTAGCAAAAATAATTTAGAATTAATAGCGGGCAGTATGTGTCAAGCGGAAATAGTGCACGAAATTATTGCTGTTCTTTCATTTTTGCCTATTATTGCATCAAGCTGGTTTGGCAGTACATTAGTATTCACATTCACCTCTATTGCAGCGGCGCTATTTGATTTATTATTTGTAATATTACAACGGTACAACCGTCCGCGTATTATTGCAATTTTAAAACGCAACAAAACAAAAATAAAAATCACTCAGGATAAAAATAAATAAAGTAAGCAGGAATTATGAATAATACATATAAAAGAAAACAAAAAGAAGATAAGCCGGTGTTGGCTATATGCTATGATTTTGACAAAACCCTATCCCCTGACGATATGCAAGCGCAAGGTTATATTCAGTCGGTAGATTATGATGTAAATGATTTTTGGGAAGAATCGAACGAGCTTGCCCGAAACAATGATATGGACCAAAACCTTGCCTATATGTATAAAATGATTGAAAAATCAAGGGGCAAGTTTGTATTTAACAGGTTAGCACTTGAAAATTACGGTGCAAAAGTGCATCTTTTTCCAGGCGTTGAAGATTGGTTTTCAAGAATAAAAGAATATGGCAAACAAAAAGGCATTATTGTTGAACATTATATAATATCGTGCGGACTTAAAGAAATGATTGACGGCACGGCGGTGGCAAAAAGCGGTGCGTTTGAAAAAATATATGCAAGTTCATTTTATTATGACGATTGCGGTGTTGCACTTTGGCCTGCCCAAGTTATAAATTACACTAATAAAACTCAGTTTTTATTCAGAATCAGTAAGGGTGTTTTAGACATAAACGATCCTAGTGTTAATGATTCGTTTGACATTGAAGACATTAGAGTGCCTTTTAGAAATATGGTATATATCGGTGACAGTGATACAGATGTTCCGTGTATGAAACTGATAAATTCTTACGGCGGTCATTCTATCGGTGTCTATAATGCCAAAACCAAAGATAAAACTAAAGTTCATAAAATGATGGAGCAAGGCAGGATAAAATACTATATGGCCGCTGATTATTCAGAAGGTGCCGAATTAGATACGCTTATTAAAGCAATTATTGATAAAACGGCAACCAATGAGATTTTGGAAAAGACTTATAATAATTGTAAAAAGGGAAGATAAAAATCTTTCCTTTTTTTATTAGAATTTCAAACTCCGTATAACCCGTTTAGATTGAAAAGAAATCACAATAAGTGGATAAGAAACCGCATTGACATGCCCCACATTATCTTATAAAATGTAGAAAAAGGAGGGTTGTTATGACTAAGTTAAAAATCACAACACTTCGAATGCCTACATCAAATTTAGGCAACGAGAGCACTCTGCCTGCCATCGCCATCAAATTGGATCTAGACGAGCGTACCTATGATTATCTGCCCGAGGAAAACGAGCAATTTTTCTTAAAATACGGAGAAGTAACCTGCGCCTATCCTTACAGAGAGCAGGATTGCTATGACCGAGAGTTGACAGAAAAGGATTTTGAAGCGATAGTTTTGGAAAACGAGCATCTCAAAGCCACCTTTCTGCCCTGCTTTGGTGGAAAACTTTGGTCACTGATAGATAAAAAAAGCGGCAAAGATCTTCTGTTTGCCAATTCGGTAGTGCGCCCTTGCAATCTTGCCATACGCAATGCCTGGATGAGCGGTGGCATTGAATGGAACTGCGGCTTTCGCGGTCATCATCCTTATACATGCGCCCCCATACATACCGCAACCGGTACTATGAAGGATGGTACCCCTTACCTGCGTTTTTATTATTTCGAGCGGGTACGCCGCGCTATTGTGCAGATGGATTTTTTCGTGCCGGAAGATGCCGATCTTCTCTATTGCCGAATGCGAATTGAAAATACAAACGATGATGTGATCCCTATGTATTGGTGGAGTAATGTGGCGGTGCCTTTAGATAAGGGCAGCCGCGTTGTAGTTCCCGCCACCCGTTCCTACATAGCACCCGACGGAAAGACCAATAAGGTGGATATTCCCATCTTCAAGGGTGTGGATGTGACTTATCCCACCAACAGCCTTACCGCATTTGACTATTTTTGGGATACCAACGGCGCTAAACGCCATTATATTACCCATCTCAACCAACAGGGCTACGGTCTTATGCAAGCCTCAACTTCCCTCTTAAAAGGCAGAAAACTCTTTGTTTGGGGTGATTCACAAGGAGGTCGCAAATGGAGCAACTTCCTGACCGCCGATGATGAACGCGGCGCCTATGCTGAAATACAATGCGGCTTGGCATCAACACAATATGAATGTCTGCCAATGCCTCCCCGCGCCATTTGGGAATGGATGGAGGTCTACGGACCCCTACAGGCAGACCCTACCGCCGTTCATGGCAATTGGGAAGATGCCAAAGCCGAGGTTGAATCCCGACTGGATAAGCGCATTTCTCTTGCAGATTTAGAGCAATCGCTTATCAATACCCGTGAAGCCGCCAAAACTCCCGCTGACACCGTCATTTACAAAGGCGATAGTTGGGGTGCTTTGGAGCGGGCTCTGCGCCAATCGCAAAAGAATCGCCAGCCTGCCTGCCATCTGGACTTCGGCGAAACCGATAAGGAACAGGCGATCTGGTTGCGGCTTTTGAATGAAGGAACGGTTGGGCTTTATAAGCCTGATGAAGTTCCCCTTTCCTACAGTCTACAACCGGAATGGATCGTGCTACTTGAAAATGCCATTAAAGATAAGGATCGCTCCAATTGGTATACATATTACCTTTTGGGCACTGCCTATGCCGCTAAGGATAATTTTGTTGCGGCAAAGAAGTTGTTAAAAAAAGCGTTTGAGCTTTGTAAGAATGCTTGGAGTGCTTATGCTTTGGGTGTTTGTTACCGCAAAACCGATTGTCACAAGGAGGAATTGGATTGGATGAAACAGGCAAGAGCCCTGCGTCCCGCTGATCTCTCCCTTGCCAAAGAGGTCTTTCGCAGCTTTCACACCCTAGAGCAATATGAATTGCTGATAGAACAGTATGAGCAAGCCACTGAGAAGATAAAAGACAATAACCGTTGCCGACTTTACTACGCCTACGCTCTGGCAAGGGCTGAACGTATCGATGAGGCAGAGCAAATCCTCATAAACAACGGCAACTATCTTGTAATACCAGACATTCGTGAATGTGAGATTATCACCACTGACCTTTGGTATTATATCCGTAAAAAACGCGGAATTCCCACCACTAAAGAGGATATGCCTCCAAGAGATTTAGATTTCCGAATGTTTAGTAAAAGAGAGGGCTGGTTTGAAAATGAATAAATTTGAACGATTATCTGCTTTTGTGGAGGTTTCTACAGGAAGTACCCCACGGGTAGAAAGCATCAAAAAATACATTGACATTTTAGCACCTATGGGATATACCGACCTTTACCTCGGCATGACCGACGGTTATAAAATGGAGGGTGAGCCCTATTTCAACTATAAGCGAGGCGGTTATACGGTTGCTCAACTTCAAGAACTGGACAACTACGCCAAGAGGCGTGGAATAGAACTTATTGCTTCTATCCAAACCTTAGGACATCTGCACTATCTGCGCCGACACGCCGCCTATGCTCCGCTGATGGACACCGACCATGTTTTGATGGTGGGTGAGGAAGAAGTCTATAAGCTGATTGAGAAGATGTTTGCCACTATGGCACAAGGGCTATCTTCCCGCAGAATTCATATCGGTATGGATGAGGTTCACGGCATCGGCTCCGGCGCCTACGGCAGAAAGCACGGTTTTTCCGACCCACGAGATTTGATTTTAACACATTTAAAAAGAGTAGCAGCCATCGCTGACAAATACGGTTATGAATGTGAGATCTGGTCGGATATGCTAATGAGCGGCGGAAGAACCTTTAGCAGCATCACCACCGAAAAAGTTCGCGATCGGCTGCCGAAAAATGTACGCATCTATCTTTGGGATTATGATAATCGAAACGAAGAAATCTTACGCAAAAAGATCGCTGAATGCCAGAACAGTAGCAACGACGCAGGCTATGCCGGTGCCGCTTGGCGTATTTGGAGTTTTGCGCCGCATAACCATTGCAGCATCGTACGAATTTTGCCTCAAATGAAGGTCTGTTGCGAGATGGGTGTGAAAGAGTTTATGATCACCCTTTGGTCCGACGGTGGAGCTATGTTGGGTCTTTACTCCTCACTACCCGCTCTTTTTGCGGCAGCGGAGTATGCACAAGGATACGAATCACCCCGCAAGGAGCGTTTCAAGGAGATCACCGGCATTGATTATGATATTTTGATGAGTTTGGACTACTTAGACGATCCCTTTCGCACCCAAAACGCTATGCGTGGCAACCGCTCTTTCTGGCTGTTTTACGGAGACCCATTTGTTACTTCCTATGATCTTCTAATTCGAGAAGAAACGGGCGCCCAGTATGGAAAATTGGCGCAAGAATATGAGCAGCATATAAACGGCGCTTACGGCAGCCTTTTCAAAACAGAAGCCACTCTTGCACGGGTATTGGAGATCAAAGCCGGCTTAGGCAAGAAAATCCGCGCTGCCTATAAGGAGAAAAACAAAGACGCGCTGAAAGCGCTTATGCCCCTCTTCCCTATTTTAAAAACACGCACTGAGGAATTTCTTGCTGCCTATGAAGAACGGTTCTACAAAGAAAACATTCCATTCGGCATTGAAGTAACCCAAACCCGCATCGGCGGACAGTTTGCACGTTGGGCATATGTGGAACAATGTATCCGCCGATATATTGAGAAAGACTGCCTCATCGACGAATTGGAAGACGTAACTCTTCTTCCTTCCGTTGCAGAAGATGCCAATGAAGACAATTTGTGTGTAAAACCATACGGCGTATTAATATCCGGCTGCGGAGGTGTATAAATTGAAACGTTTAAAAGATTTATCCACCTATTTCTGCAACAAGCGGGGGCGGTTATACCGTTGCTTAAGTTATGAAAAATGAAATAATCGGAATGATCCTGAGCCTGATTGGAATGGTCATTACCACAGCTTCATTTCAAGCGCGTGAAAAGAAAAACTTGTTTATTTTTCAGGTAACCGGTTCCGCAATCTTTCTACTGTCATATTGCTTTACTGACGGTGGGATTGCGGTCGCACTTAACTGTTTATTTATTTTAAGAGGTATTTTACTCATCGTATTGGGTGAACAGCGGAAAAAAACGCTTGCTTTCGGACTGATGGCAGGATACCTACTCAGTTATGCGGGAGTGATATTGCTGCAAATCCCTGCACCCACAGAGGCTCTACGGCTAGCGCTGCCGGTAATAGGTGCTTTTTTGGGCACTATAGGCTTTATTCAGTCTGATATCCACATCTTGCGATATTGGAAGATGGGAGATTCACTCTGTTGGCTTATCTTTAATGCTACCATTGGCATTGGTGCACTGGGCGGTATCCTTTGCGAAATATGTAACCTTTGCTCTATTCTTATCAGCCTATGGCGGTTTCGAAAGGAGGAAGAAGCATGATCAGACATACCAACGAGCATCCATTTCAGCAACAATTAATTCATTACTACCGACTGATCTATATTCTTTCGGGCGGTGCAGTCTGTCCCAAGGGTCGATTACTTAAGCTGCATGATTATCTACTGCTACGCCCAGGAGAAACACTCAATCCAGAATGCTCTAAAAACTTCTCCGCTGAAACATTTTTAATATCCGACGATGAGATGGAGTTTTTTCTGGCGCCCTATGGGGTAGAATGGAAAGATAAACTGCTAAGTGCCGATACACTATTAAGAGTATCAGGAGATTTTAGCGTACAGCTGATGCTGGAAGAACTTATCAATCGTTATGAACTTTTTGGGAAGGATCCTTTCTTTTTGCGTCTTGCGGTCAATGAGGGACTTGCCGGAATCTTTCGATGGCTTCACCGTCAACTCCATACCGATCTGATTCCTCCGGAGGTGGTTGGTAAAATAGTAGAGATGAAAAAAGAAGAAAACCTACAGGAAGGAATTCCTGCAATGGAAAGAATTTTCAATTTGGAACGAGCCCAACTTTGCCGCTTAATCCGTCGCTATTACGGAAGAACTCCGCAAGAGGAGGTAGTGCATCTGCGCCTATTTCGTGCCTATGAACTGCTACTCTCCACCAATATCTCTCCGGAACTTATCGCCGAACGAATTGGATACCAATCTCTAAGCCATTTTTACCGCATATTTAAACAACAGTTCGGCGTTACTCCCAATGAAATTCGAAAAGAAAATTAAACAGTTAAAATTTAAAAATAATATTTGAGGTGACATTCATGAAAATACTATTTCAAGGTGATTCAATAACCGATTCTAGCAGGGACAGACAAAGAGAAACTGATATGGGTAAAGGATACCCATTACTTGTAAAAGCCAATTTAGGACAAAGCGAACCGCTGAAATACGAGTTTGTAAACCGCGGAATAAGTGGGAACAGAATTGTTGATTTATACGCACGCATCAAAAAAGATATTATAAATATTGAACCCGATGTTATGAGTATACTTATCGGCGTAAACGATGTATGGCATGATTTTACATCAACACCTAACGGAGTAGATGCAGAAAAATACTTTAAGATATATTCGATGTTGATTGAAGAAATCAAGCAAGCCTGCCCTGACACCAAAATTATGATTATGGAGCCTTTTGCACTTTGTGCATCGGCAACCGAAGAGAAATGGCCGGAATTTTCAAAAGGAGTTTTGCTTCGTGCAAAAAAAGCAAAGGAAATTGCAAAAAAGTTTAACCTTGTTTTTATTCCGTTACAAGATAAACTTGACAATGCCTTAAAATTAGCACCTGCTGAATACTGGTTGGGTGACGGCGTACATCCGACACCTATGGGACACGAGCTTATTAAAAACGAGTGGATTAAAGCTTTTAAGTCATTAATGGGCTAAAAATACCTTACAATCAGACTGCTCCAAATTGTTCATGCAATAAAAATTAATTAAAAAAAGATATTGTTTTATTCGCGAAAGCGATGTATAATAGTGCTGTAATAAGCGCTTGTGCGAATAATATATTTTCAGGCAGAAGGTTGGAAGTATGGACTACTTGAATATAACCGAAACAGCAAAAAAATGGGGGATTTCTCCAAGACGATTGCAAACATTGTGTGCTAACGGAAAGATTGAAGGTGCCACACGATTTGGTAAAGCGTGGATGATTCCCAAGTCAACACAGAAACCTATTGATGGAAGAACTAAAGTAAGTAAGGCATATAAAAATACATTATTAGACAAAGATATGCCTATGCCTCGAAAAACTCCTTTCTTACATATGACCGATTTGTATAGTTTCGCAGGAGATGCAGAAAAATGCATTGCATCACTCGCAAATAACCCGGAAGCACAAACTCTTTTTGCGGCAGAAATTGCTTATTCTAAGGGAGATATAGAAAAAGTTTATGACAGTGCCTATTATCTACTCCATAAACATTCAGGATTTTACGCTGTTATATCAGCGGGCATGCTTTTGGGACTATGCGCTATTTGGCGCGGCGACCTAAATATGTGGCGACAGGCAAAGATACATATTGCCGAAGCACCTGCAAAATCAGACGCAGATCGTGACATTATGGCATTTTCAATAACTGCGATCGACAGTATTTTGTATGATGTTTCTTCCTTTCCTGAATGGTTTAAAATAGGACGTTTTGAGCCATTACACAATGATGCTCTTCCCGCAGCAAAGGTGTTTTATGCCAAGTACCTCTATGCTGTTGGCTATGCTCTTGCTACAAAACAACTTGATTTACAAGGAGTTCAAGGGCTGTCGTTACTTTCAATGATTCCCAATGCTATTGAACCTATGATTTCCCAATCGGTAGCTGATAATTCCGTTATTGCCGAAATATATCTGCGTATGACCTGCGCAGCAGTTTACCATACCAGCGGCAACAGCAAACAGGCAATCTATCATATTGACCGCGCGGTAGCGCTTGCTTTACCGGATAAGTTGTACGGAATTCTGGCTGAATACGGTCGAACCTTAGATGCGCTTTTAGAACAAAGGATATCAAGGATTGATGAGCAAGCTTGGCACGCGGTTCAAGATCTGTACCATATTTATTTGGCAGGCTGGACAAAACTAAGCGGCTCTGTGCGCGGAAAGACTTTGGCAACAACCCTGTCACCAAAAGAGCGCGAGGTTGCAAAGTTGGCAGCATTTGGATTTAAAAACGGCCAAATTGCAACTGCTCTTAATATGTCGCTGTCTGCTGTAAAACAGGCGGTTACCAATGTTTCAAATAAAACGGGTATGCCCCGGTCAGATTTCGCTGCAATTTTATAGACATTTTGCTCAAAAAAAGGACATAACAAAGCCCAAAATTTATGGCCGAAAAATTTATTTTTGGATATACCGAACAGAAAAACGATCTGCTATACTATTGACATCAAATGGTATGGCAGATTTTTTCTTTTTGCCGTAAGACAGAAAGGAGCCTACATGTTAACAAAGGTTTTAATGAATGGCGAACAACGAACGCCTACACCAAAAGAGGGTGACTTATATAAAGAAATAACTATCTCCGGTAAAACATTTAGATTGCTATATGGTTATTATGAGAATTTTGAACGGGAAAATCCGTTTAACGAACCAATACCGATTTATCCGGACTTTATTAAAGAACCTCAGTATACAGCTGAAGGAATACCAATAGTAACAGCAATGCAAAATCTATGTGAATTCTATAAAGGAAAAAACGATGAGGACAGCACTTGTGTTGATTGTGTATTTTTTCAAAAGAGTGAAGAACTGTTCGGCTTGTGTAATTGCCCTAAAAACAAACGCTGTTGTAAAGAAAAGGCAGTCAAAAAAAACGAATAGATTACAATATTTTAAATTACAATAGCAAATAATTGCTAAACAAATTATCTTTGGAGGAAATGATATGAAAATGAATTTATTAAAAAAAGTTTTAAGCATATTTCTTTGTATAGCGCTTTTTATGACCAACTTACCGCTTTCGGTAATGGCAGCAAGCTATGAATACAAAGGTGGTGCAGGAACTAAGATTTCCGACTTTGACACCTCATTGAAATATTCTGAGTCTTTGGGCGATAACGCCTCTACCGAATATGCCGGAAGAATATGGACAGATAAATCTGTTTATACCGGCGATAAAACCTTTGATGTGTTTGGTGGCGGAACTTCAACCATTAAGCTGAACGAAAATAATAACGGCGAGGATTTCCTTATCGCCTATTCTGCGCTTGCAACGACTGAGTCCATTTCGGGTTCAACTCAAGCTCCTGTAGATGTTGTGCTTATTATCGACATTTCCGGTTCTATGAGTAATAACGAAAGTAATATGGACAACAACAAAAGCCGTATTTATAATACTGTTCAGGCTACAAACAATGCCATCGATGAACTAATGAAGCTTAACCCTTACACTCGTGTTGCCGTTGTAGCATTCAGCAGTAATGCGCAGGTTCTACTGCCACTTGATCGTTATACTAAAACTACCGATTGGGTAGAGATTGAGCAACCCGGTCCAAACACTTGGGAACAACAAGAAATCCCTTATTTTACTTTGAGTAGAGATACCGGCTCTAACAATTATGCCACCTTATATACAAAGGCAATCAATTCCTCCAATAGTACCGTGAATAAATCCACTTCCGTTGAAGGTGGTACCAATATACAGATAGGTCTTTATGAAGGTATGCAGGTGTTGGCAGAAGAAGATGAAACAACTGCAAATATCAACGGTGAAACTGTTCAGAGAGTTCCGTCTGTAATTCTGCTATCCGACGGCTCGCCTACTTATTCATCAAATTCAAGTTCATGGTGGGCACCTTCTGATAATTACAACGACGGCCCAGGAAGCGCACCTTATGCCGGTAATGGCATGAAGGCAATACTTGTCGGTTCATATATGAAGGATGCCATTGACCGCAATTATAAGGTTGCAAATACCTCTTTTGCCACAACGGTATATACTATCGGTATGGGTATTACAGGTCTTAGCGATACCGAAAAAAATCTCGCCTATATGACACTTGATCCCGGAACTTATTGGAATGATAATAATGTTGTCAATACTATGAAAACCTCTATTGTGAATTATTGGGATTCTTATACTTCCAACAGCAATACCGGTACACTTAATATAAATGTTGGTAAATACCAGAACAGACGTTATTCCGATGAGTACTATACTTTAACTCATCCCAATACAGGATACGATGTTGACCCCACCAACGGCTATGACTATGTTGATGACTACTACGATGCAGACAATGCTTCGGCAGTAACTAGTGTGTTTAATGAAATTGTAGCCAATATCGCAATTTCCGCTCCGCAGGTTCCTACTGAAATTAAAGGCATAGACCCGATGACCGATGGTTACATTACCTATACTGATCCCATTGGTGATTATATGGAAGTTAAGGATGTAAAGGCAATCATTTATGCCGGACAGACATTTACTGCTAAAAGCACTGCTACCAGCGGAAATACAACAACCTACACTTTTGCCGGCGAAGTGCACAGCCCCGTTTACGGAGATCAGGAAATCAAAAATATTATAATTACCGTCACCGAAACCGCAGGCAAGCAAACTCTTGTTGTAAAGATTCCTGCTTCGGTTATTCCACTTCGAATAAATGAAGTTATGCTAAATGCTGATGGCACGGTGAAAACTCACACAAACAACGGCGCTATGCCTACCAGAGTTATCTATTCTGTAGGCTTACAATCTGAAATCACAAAAGAAGCAAATGACGGCACCGTTTACATTGACAAATCCAAATTATCAGCCAACTACCTCTCGGCCAACACCAATGATGACGGAACTATAAACTTTTATAGTAATGAATATACAAACCCTCATACAATTAACAATCATACTGTAGGCGATACAACAGTAGAATTCGAACCTTCACACACAAATAAATTCTACTACATCCTTGAAGATATGCCTATTTATAAAGATAAACAGTTCAACGAGCAGGTGGAATCAACAGGTGATCTAAACATTGATTTACCCGATGACAGCAAATTCTATTACAGAGATGAACACTATCACGGAAACTCGGTAGAAATAACAGCTGTCGAGCGTACCGGTGAGCAGCTTAAGAAAACAAATATAAAAATAGGTACAGACGGCAAACTCTACAGAGCAACAGACTCTCCACGACTTAACAAGATACTTGAATTTGAAGGAACAAAGATAGCCAATGCAACAGATACTGCTCAGGATTTCTATGCTCCTGAATTCCATCACGCAAGCGGAAGTACAAGTGCTTATGATGGTAAATTTATCGTTCATCTTGGTAACAACGGCATACTCTCTATGACCGCAGGCGGTGACCTGCAGATTAGCAAAATTGTTAATGCAGGCATAGGCCTTACTGCTCCGGATAAGACCTTTGAATTTAATATTGATCTTACCGGTAGTGAGGTAAATAACAGCACATACAATTATGTCATAGTTGATGCGGAAGGTAACGAAGTCGGCACCGGCACCATTTCGGCAAGCAACAAGAGGATTAGTTTAAAGAATGGTCAAGTGGCTACCATTCACAGTTTGCCACCCGAAACCACATATATGGTTACCGAAACAGCTGTAAGCGGATTTACTGTACAATCCGAAGGTGCAACCGGCACAATAGCAGCAAGTCAAACCAGCTATGCAAACTTTACAAACACATATAACGTTGAACCTGAAGTATGGCCTACAAATAATGAACTAAAAGGCACAAAAGAGCTTTTAGGACGTGAGTGGAATGCAAATGATTATTTTACATTCTTCATTTCTCCTTATAATGATGCTCCACTTCCCGATGGTTACAATGCAGATGCAGGTATTAGCGTAAATAAACCTGATACCGTAGGCGGACAGACTGCAACCTTTGATTTTGGTACAATTAAATTTACCGCACCGGGTATATACCGATATACAATTGCTGAAAAAGAGCCTGGTACAAACGAAACCATTCCCGGCATATCCTATTCCAGAGCACTTTATCGTGTTGTTATTACTGTTGTTGACAATGGCGACGGTACATTAAGTGTTACCGATTCTAATATTCAAAAGTTGTATGATGACAGTGCAAATCAATTGTTCACCTATCAAAACGGACAAATCGTTATGAACAACGGTGAAGAAGCACAAGATACAATTAAGTTTACCAACAAATATTCTGTAGATGCAGTAACACGTGTTCCCGTTGCAATTAAAGAATACACCGATAACTCCGGTCAGAAACCGCTTGTTTCCGGTATGTTTGAATTTGAACTTAAAGCTTTGGGAATTGTTGAAAACGGTCAGATTGTTGATACAGATATTTCAAAAGTTCCCATGCCTAACGGCAGCCAAAATGGCACAATTATCACTACTAATGAAGGTCATAATATAACCTTCCCATCTGTAACCTTCACACAGAATGATATTCCCGTTTCCGCTGATTCTATCACCTTTAGATATCAAATGAGGGAAGTTATTCCCACAAACGCGGTGAATGGAATGGACTATGATGATTCGGTTTACACAGTTGATGTTGTTGTATCAGTTGATACTGTAAACCATACTCTTAATGTAGTGACAACTGCTTCAAACCAAGAACGTATTGTAAGTTTTAAAAACGAATATACACCAAAATCTATTACTGCTGATATTGATGGTAGCAAGACACTTATTGGCAGAGATATGAAATCCGGTGAAAGTTTTGAATTTGTTCTTGGCTCAAATGCTGAAACGGGAAATGCCATTAGAGATGGTATTGTTATAGTACCTTCCAGCACTGAAACTGTTACAGGCGGTAAAAATGGTATCGCAGAATCCTTTGCTTTTAAGAACATTGAGTTTAAGAAGGCAGGCACCTATGTATTTACCGTTTCAGAAACTGCTGGCTCTGCGTCTTCTATTGAATATGATGACAGCGTAATTACCGTTACCATAGTTATTGACGATACAAATAATGACGGAAATCTTGAACTTGTTTCTAAAACTTATTCAAATGAAAGAAATGCCGCTGAATTTACTAACACCTACACAAGCACATTCAACGGTAGTCCCGTAAACCTCAGAGGCACCAAAAACCTAACAGGCAAGACACTTTTGGCCGGTGAGTTCTACTTTGACATTAAGGAATTTTTCAACGGCGTTGAGGCTGATGACAGATACGTTACACATACAGCAGATGACACTGCAGATAACGGAGTTTACAACGGCACCATCGTCTTTCTCGATGATGTGACCTACGATAAAGCGGGCACTTATGAATATGTTATCACCGAGCAGATCCCAAATAACAAAGTAGTGGGAACAACCTATGACGAAAGTAAATTCCGCTTTACTGTTATAGTTGAAGACGATTTAAATGGTAATCTTATCGTTACATCAACCAAGCTTGAAAAGGCAAACGGCTCCGGTTGGGGAACTGCTGAAGCTGTTGTGTATAACAACACATATGTGCCTAATCCAACAACAGCTACATTACCGCTTATTAATAAGATCATTGACGGTGATAGAAGTGAATCACTTAAAGCAGGCGAATTTGAGTTTAAAATGAATGTTGCTTCTGCTGATCCGGCAGATGGTATAAGCCTTCCATCAAACAATATCGTTTCAAATGCAGCAAACGGCAACATTACCTTTGATGAGATTACCTTTACCAAGGCAGGTATTTATGTTGTATCCATACAAGAAATTGAACCGGATGAAGCAAACAAGGTTGCGGGTATTACCTATAGCAAACAAAAAATCACCGCTGTTTACTCCGTGCATGATGACCGCAATGGTAAACTAACCGCAACGCTTACTCAACTTATCGGTGGTGAAAACATCATAAACACTTACGCGGCAGACCCCGCTGAAGTTACCATCGACATTACAAAGAACTTTACAGGTAGAGCAAATGATAGTTGGCTCACAACTGATAAGTTTGACTTTAATGTGAAGGTAGTTGATGCCAATACATTGTCAGCAATTGAAAAAGGTGATATTGAATTTACATTTAATAGCACTAGTACCGACACTGCAACCTATACCATATCTTCTAAGGGTGATAAGGCTTCGACTGCAATAAAAGTCAACAAGCCCGGCACCTACAAGTTTGTTGTCAGTGAAGTTGACGGCAGCATTGAAGGTGTGAAATATGACAAATCAGAAAAAGAAATTGTAATTGTCGCAACCGATGACAGTGTAAATGCAAAGATCAAGGTTGAAATAAACGGTTATGCTACCAATAAAGCAACTGTTGAATTTACCAATACCTATGTAATCGATGATGAAGACGAAATTATACTTCACGGAACCAAAAAACTTACCGGAGATCGTACTCAAGTTAAGGCAAATGAATTTGAGTTTGGTATTTATGATGCTGAAAATAAACTGATTGAATCGGTAAAGAATGATGCAAACGGTAACTTTAAGTTTGCAGCCTTGAAGTTTGACGAGAACGACGTTGCTGTTAGCGGTCAAAAACAGATTACCTACACAGTAAAAGAAATTGCAGGTGACAATACCCGTTATACCTATGATGACACAATCTATACTGTTGTTGTAACTGTTAAAGATAACGAACAGGGTGGAATTACCACAACCTACACTGTTAACAGTACACCGAGCGATAATGCCGAAATTACCTTTACCAACGGTTACACCAATCCTACTCCGATAACCTACACTCCAATGGCAAAGAAAAATTACAACAAGACGCTAAATGGAGGCGAGTTTAAGTTTAAACTTGAGGGTAATATTAACGGTACTCCGGTATCACAGGAAAAAACCAATGCAGCCGACGGTTTGATCACCTTTGATACTCTCAACTTCCCCGAAGCCGGAACCTATACCTTTACAGTCAAAGAAATTGATAAGGTTCTTAACTATATTAACTATTCCGCAGCTGAGTATCAACTTGTTGTAAACATCATTGATACAAAAGGCGTTCTAAGTCTTGGCTCTGTTACGGTAAACAATGATCCTAACGGAACAATTGAATTCATCAATACCTATGTAATTGATGATGAAGACGAAATTACACTTCGCGGAACAAAGAAACTTACCGGTAGTCGTACACAGGTTTATGCAAACGAGTTTGAATTTGGTTTATATGATGCTGAAGGTAAACTGATTGAATCGGTAAAGAATGATGCAGACGGTAACTTTAAGTTTACTACCTTGAAGTTTGACGAGAACGACGTTGCTGTTAGCGGTCAAAAACAGATCACCTATACTGTAAAAGAAATCAAAGGCTCTGACATTCGTGTGACCTATGACGAAACAATTTATACCGTAGTCGTTACTGTTAAAGATAACGAAAAGGGTGGCATAACGTCTTCTTACACTGTTAATGATGTAACTGACGGTTTGATTGAATTCACCAACATCTATACTCAAAAGCCTGAAGACGTTACCATTAATTTTGATATTAATAAGACGGTTGTAAACAAGGGTAGTGAGAAAATCGGTCCTGAAGGCTTTGAATTCCTGCTGAATGCTTTGGCAGACGGTGTGTCCGATATCACAGTTAAAACCGATGAAAAAGGCAAGGCAAAGTTTACCTTAACCTTTACTGAAAGCGACATTGGTAATACGTATACCTACAAGTTAACTGAAGTAAATGGTGCCAAAGCTAATGTAACCTACAGTGATGCTGAATACACCATTTCCGTAGCAATTGCGCTTAATGAAAACAACGAGTTGGTTGCAACTCTCACCAAGAATGGTGAAAATGTAACATCTGTTGTTACTGATTTTGAGAATATTTACGATTATACACCGGCTCCCGCTCCAAATCCGAAGTCGGAATATCCCAGCAGCCCTCATACCGGTGATAACACCAATCTCAATATTTGGTTTGCTCTCCTGCTCATTAGTGGCGGAGGACTTATCGGCACAACACTCTATGGCAGAAAAAGAAAGGCAGAAGAAAACTAAATAATAACCCATAACAAATACACCCTGCGGTGAAAAACCGTAGGGTGTATTTTTATATGCTTAAGCAGACACACTATTTAAAGTAATTATTGATAAAACGGCAACCAATAAAAATGTTGAATTTGCATAAATAACATGAAATTGAAAAAAGCAGAAAAAGATGATATAATAATCGCAACCGATTATTATATTTGATTAAAATTTATATATCTCATACAAAGGAGAATAAAAATATGCGTAAAAATTTTGGAGTTAAAACCTGGGCCTATCCAATGCCCGTATTTATTGTTGCAGCCTATGATAAGGATGGTAAACCTTGCTGTATGAATGCGGCATGGGGTGGAACTTATGACACCAAACAGATTATGATTTGCCTTGCCGATGACCATAAAACCACAAAAAATATTATAGAAAGTGGTGCTTTTACAGTTAGTATTGCAGATGCAAAGCATGTGATAGAGGCAGACTATGTAGGAATTGTTTCAGGCAATAAAGTTCCTAACAAAATGGAAAAAGCAGGTCTGTCGACTATGAAGTCTACCTTTGTCAATGCGCCGATTATTAACGAGTTTCCTATGACTATTGAGTGCAAACTCTTAAAATTTAACGAAGACGGTATCTGTATAGGAGAAATTGTAAATGTAAGCGCGGATGAAATGGTACTTGGAGAAGATGGACAGATCGATCCTGTAAAACTTGAAGCTATTACCTACGATCCTGTTCACCACACCTACATAAAGTTGGGCAAAAAGGTTGGTAACGCCTTTGATGACGGAAAGAAAATTAAATAGATGGAACGAGAAGTTTTAGATAAATACATAACAAACACATACGGTGCCGTGGGAGAATATATGTGGGAAAAGTATCCTACATTTGCAGTTTACCGCCACCAAAACAATAAAAAATGGTTTGCCGTAATTATGGAAATTCCAAAGTCAAAGATCAACCTTTGCGGCGACGATTTGGTGTGCGTTATTAATCTTAAATGCAATCCAATACTTATTGGTTCTTTGCTTTTAGAAAACGGATTTCATAAAGGCTATCATATGAATAAAAATTATTGGATAACCATACGTCTTGACGGCAGTGTGGATTTAGATAAAATCAAGTGGCTCCTTGATATTAGTTTTGATTTAACAGAAACAAAAAAGAGGAGAAAATAATTATGATTGATTACAATTTAGAAGCAAAACAGCGCTTTGGCGAAACTGAAGCCTACAAAGAACACACAGAAAAAACTGCTAACTACACTGAAGATAAATGGCAGAAAATAAACAATGGACTGTTGACAGTCTTCGCAAAATTTGCCAAGTGTAAGAAAAACGGTCACACCGCCGACTCTGTTGAGGCACAGGCACTAGTAATTGAACTGCAAGCATATATTACTAAAAATTACTACACCTGCACAAACAAAATTCTTTCAGGACTTGGACAAATATATGTCACCGATGAACGATTTAAAGCCAACATTGACAAACACGGCGAAGGTTTGACGGAGTTTATTTCAAAAGCTATTAAAATATATTGTAATAAATAAATTCTATTTTTATGGAGAATCGTTATGTCCTTAAAACTATTTATCTCAGCAATAACAAAATTTTTATTTGGAATAACTTCAGTTGGGTTGTTAATATTCTTACCTGCAGGCAGTTTATTATTTTTTAACGGTTGGTTGCTTATGACAATTTTATTTATTCCGATGTTCTTTGTCGGTGTTGTAATGATGTTCAAAAACCCCGACCTATTAAAAAGCAGACTTAACACAAAAGAAAGCAGAAAAGAACAAAGTATTGTTGTGAAACTAAGCGGACTTATGTTTTTAGTTGGGTTTATTGTTGCGGGGCTTGGTTTCCGTTTAAATTGGTACATCTTACCCAAAAGCGTCGTGATAGCAGCTGCGGTGGTATTTTTGGCGGCATACATTCTCTATGCAGAGGTGCTTCGCGAAAACACATACTTAAGTCGCACTATCGAAGTGCAGGAAAAACAAAAGGTAATAGATACTGGTCTTTATGGCATCGTCAGACACCCAATGTATAGCATAACTTTGATTTTGTTTTTATCAATGCCTCTGGTGCTTGGTTCTGTATATTCATTTTTGATTTTCCTTACATATCCTTTTGTCATATCAAAAAGGATTAGGGATGAGGAAGTATTCCTCGAAAAACAACTCAATGGTTACCATGAATATAAGCAAAAAGTCAAGTACCGCCTGATACCGTTTATCTGGTAATTATGCAAAACCGCTGAAGCAAACCTTCAGCGGTTTTTTGATTTTACTCAAAGGAAACAGGCTTTGTATCACCCGTGGCAAATGCGTTAGGGCCGGGATCCGACATAGAGAAATACATTTTCGCGGCTTTGGTCGTGCCAAAGTCACGGTTAGAGCCTGAGTTTTGCACCTTGTTAAATGCATCACGGAACATTTGATTATGCGCTTCCTCACGATTTAAGAGGAAATCAATGGTCTCACGCACCTTTTTATCGTCAATTTGGCGATAAAGGTATTCATAAACCACCTTTGCACGCTGTTCGGATGCGATATTGCTAAGAAGGTCAGCACACAAATCCCCTGTAACCGTTACATAATCGCCTGTCCAAGAGTAGCCCGAAGCATTTATAAGACCGGGGTTTAGACCGAGAAGTACATGTGATTGAATTTCACCAGACGGCACCTTCGTAGCATCAACATCATCTCCATTTAATAGATTGATTGTCTGCGCCACCATTTCCATATGACCTAGTTCTTCTGCGGCAATATCAAGAAATAAATCCTTAATTTCAAGATCTTTAATTCTAAAACTTTGCGACATATACTGCATAGCTGCCTTTAGTTCACCATTGCCGCCTCCCAGCTGTTCTTGTAAGAGCGCTGCATACTGCGGATTAGGTTTCTCTACTGCTACAGGATGAAAAAGCATCTTTTCGTGTTTAAACATGTTATTACCTCCGTTTAGTTTGTATTAGATATTATTTCCAATTTCAAAATGAATATACAAACGAGCAAATTAATCTCACATATAGAGACTTTGATACGCAGTAAATAAAGAAAAAACCTCTTAAATCATTGATTCCAGAGGAAATGTGGTCGAGATGACAGGATTTGAACCTGCGGCATCCTGCTCCCAAAAATATTTCAGAACTTCTTTTTGTTGAGAATGCCTCTTTTTAGCCCTTTCTGCTGGGGTTTTAGGGGCGTTTTTTGTTGCTTTTGGCCCATTGTTTCCATATATTTTTTCTGTTCTTTTTCTGGAAGTGGTCAAATATAGGGTCAAAATCCGTAATTTTTGCAAGATTTAAGACGTTTTTTGATTGCTGATATGGTCAAAATCGTTGATATTACTGGATTTTAGTAATATCACTTTCCTATTATTCGAACTTGTAATCTCTGGTTCCGCAGATATGTGCGCTATTAAAAACACGAATTGTTGACAAATCACCTATCATAGTATATAATGAAATCACACAACAAATGATAGGCGGTATTTGTTTATGAAGACTTTAATCAAGGAGATAAGACTCGCAGTGGGAATGAACCAAGAGCAGTTTGCAAACGCTCTCGGTACAACGCCGCTTTCGATCAATCGTTGGGAAAACGGAAAGACAGCTCCTAATAAAATGGCCCAAACAAATTTGTATAATTTCTGCAAGGAACGTGGAATAGACTTGGCTCAACTGATCGTTGAGTCTAAAAGTACTGCCGCAGAGGATGACAAACTGATTTTATATCACGGTTCTAAAAAGGGTATCGTCGGAGATATTGCACCGATCAGCAGAAACGAATGCGACTTCGGCGCCGGCTTCTATATGGGTACTACTACTCTCCAACCGCTGACCTTGGTGTGCAATGAAGATAAGCCAAAGTTCTATACCGTCGAATTGGATATGACCGACTTGAAGGTGCTCCAAGTGGATATCGGTATCGATTGGGCGATGCTGATTGCCTACTACCGCAAAGAGATGGAAGACGTCAAAGGTACCGCTATCTATGAGAAGTATGCAAAGATGGCGGAAGGGTATGATATTATTGTTGGCTATATCGCTAACGACAGAATGTATACCGAACTTTCTCGTTTCTTTAATAAATCGCTGACCGATGTAGCTTTGATCAACTGCTTATCCGCCTTAGATCTCGGCAAGCAGTATGTGGCTATTTCCGAGAAGGCTTGTAAACAAATTAAGATCATCAACGAAGAACCGTTATCTCAATTAGAACTTGCAATGCTCAAAGATATGAGCGTGGCAAGACGAAAAGAAGGCATTGCTCTGGCGGATGAGATTGAAATTAAGTATCGCCGCGAAGGCAAATTCTTCGATGAGATATTAAGAGGAGAATAAGATGAGCAAATCATTAGAACTGGCGCTCTGCGATACACAAGGTCAGTTATTCGAACTATCAGGAGAGCGCGGAATAAGCAGCGAAGCGTTTATCAAAGCGTTTATGACATCGGACATCTCAAAGGATATGGATTCCGAGTTCAATCACGTCCAGTGGGCAGGTAAGGAATATATCTACTCGCGCATGGAAGACGAGTGCAAAGATGCTCTCGCCGCTCCCGGCGAAGTGTATGATAAAGAAACGCTCTACTGGACGGGTTATATCTACCGCTACTGGAACCTGTATGCCGGCGAAAGCAGCAAAGAAATCTACCGCCAAGCCCCGGCAAAAACCATGCAGGTGGTTTACCTCATGTATCATACCATGAGCCCCGAAATGGCGATAGATAGACTAAAATCAGCATTTGAGTCGCAATCATAAAAAAGCATTAGATGGTTGACATTAAGATCAGGAATCGAGGAATATATTATGAATTTAAAGACATTATCTTCTGAAGGTAAAATTGCATATTTGATTAAACCTATATTGAAGGTTTTACAAGAGGCTGGTGGTCAGTTAGAACGTTCCGAAATCAAAGAACGTATTGCTGATTTAGATGACCAGATTGCAGAGTATGCTGTATTGGAAAAGAAATCCAAACAGACAGGTAACACATATAAAGAATTTAATTTTAAGTTTAACTTTGCTATTAAGGATCTGTTCTTTAATGGCCTGTTAACATTTACTGATTCATCTCCTGTTACCTTGACTGAGAAGGGTTTATATCTTGATGTTGACAAGTTGGATGTTCAAAAGGAGATTATCGAACCCTCTAAGAAGCATTGGGAAGAACTTAGTCAAAAGAACAAGAAAAACAAAGCAGT
>JAZQJA010000032.1:0-77546 GCA_045541455.1 Eubacteriales bacterium | reverse complement strand
TGGCTTTTCTTGTATCCACAATATCACCCCCCTAAAAAGTTGTATACATAGTTTATACTTTTTAGATAAACTATAACGACCATTTATGGACTTTTTGGTCCATATATGGTAAACTAAAGGCGGAGGTGATATATTGTGTGTAAAAATACCTGTTGTTTTTTCGGTCATAGAAAGATAAACGAAACTGAGGAACTAAAATCAAAACTTATTGAAATAATTGAGAAACTGATTGTTGAGAAACAAGTTGACACGTTTCTTTTGGGGAGTAAAAGCCGTTTTAATAGTTTGTGTCTTGAAGCCGTAACCGATATAAAAGAAAAATACCCGCACATAAAACGAGTCTATGTACGAGCAGAATATCCTTATATAAGCGAGCACTATAAAAAGTACTTGCTTGAAAACTATGAGGACACCTATTACCCCGAAAAGATAATCCATTCAGGGAGAGCTTCTTATGTAGAACGCAATTATGAGATGATAGATAAAAGCCACTATTGCATTGTCTATTATGACGAACTCAACATCCCAGCTATTCGTAAAAGTGGCACCAAAATTGCCTTGGATTATGCCATAAAGAAATGTAAAAATATTATCATGGTATTATAGTTTTAGGTTCTCCTGATAAGTGAGATTTGGGAACCCAAATGTCCTGCTTGTTACGGTATGAGACAAATTTAAAAGCTGTGTAGAAAATTTCTACACAGCTTTTTTACTGTCCTTACAGGCACTTAGCCTACCCACAGAACCTTTTTATTTGTAAGTTTAAAATTCTATACATGCAATTACAGGACGGTGGTCACTTGCGACAACGTCGGGAATGTCGGCATTTAAAACCTTTACCTTTTTGTTTGCAAAAATGTAATCTATTTTTTTGGTAGGGTCGATAGAAGGAAAAGACAGTTTATCTTTAATAAATACATCTGTCGCCGTAATATCGGGGTTGTTATAGAGCCGTAAAAGGACAGGGTTATCGGGCGTTATATTAAAGTCACCCATAAGTATCGCGGGCTTTTGCTCGTTTTCAAACAGTGAAAAAACCGTATCTGCCGCAAGCGTTACATCTTCGGGTGACAGACCGAAATGAGTTTGATAAACAACAAGTCCGTTTGCAAGTTCGCAGCGAAGCACCGAGCGTGGCTCTTGATTTTCATTTGGAACGGGGATTGGCGTTACCTCGCTTTTTATAATAGGTGATTTTGACAAGACAGCATTTCCGTACGGTTTTTTACCGCGAATGAGGGCTGCCAAGCCGAAAATACCGTTCATATTTGTCTTTGCACCGAGTTTTTCTGTCTGTGCAGAAACCTCGCCTTCACAAATTGAGTAAATCTCGTTAAGTCCGCATACATCAGCATCTAGTTGTTTTATTACATTTGCCATAAGGTCAAGGTCAATACAATATTCCTTTGTTTGACCTATTTTCTTTTTATAGTCAATGCCGTGCTGTATATTAAAAGTCATTACATTAAGCGTCATAAAAATCTCCGTACAGTCAAATAAATACTTATTGCCAAAAACAGCCATATATACGGTGAAGCAAGCGGCTCACCGTATACAAGTTTTTTAGTGTTTGTTTTAAGTCTGTTTTTATTACCAAGTTCATCAACAACGTTTTCTGCAAGTTTTAAAGTAAAATACAATACTAAAACAACAAGCGCAATTATCATTATCACAAATAGGATATCAGTTAATAAATATCCCAAAAAGTCACTATTATAACTTATAAACACCGCAATTAAGTTGTTAATAGCGTGGCAAATAAACGACGGCCAAACGCTTTTAAACAAGTATGTCATAACAGCGTAAGCCGCACCTGCAACAAAAAGAGAAACAAAAGTAACAGGAGAGCCGTGAAACAACGCAAAGATAAGCGATGTCATAAATACTGACACGGGAATACCGTACTTTTCATATTCGGTAAGCGCAACACCGCGTATTAACAGTTCTTCGCATAGTGCCGGCATAAAAACCGCAGATACAAAAATAACAAACGGGCTGTCGCTTGAAAAGTTTACCGTTGAAGTTACAAGGGTGGGCAAGCCAAACCGTGAAAACAATGCAGAACATATAACATTTAAAAGTGCACACACCACTGACAGTGTAATTCCGGCTAATAAAATAAACGGAAGATAACGCATTTTAAAATGGTGTAACCGCAAAGTAGTACGGGTTTTATATTTATTAAGTTTAATATATACAAAAATAGGAATTAAAAATATTACAATATAAATAAGTATTTTTTCAAGGTTTGTTATATCCTTTAAAAAATACTGGGTGAAAACATCAAGCATTACAAGCAGGGCTAGTACGACGAGCATTAACAGCGATACCCTGTTTGAAACATTTGAACGGTATACTTTTTCAGACATCGTAAACTATAGCGCGTTTGACTTCATTTGCTTTTGAAACACCGCAAAGGTTTTGCAGTAAAACAAAAGAAAAGTCAAGAGCTGAAGATGCCGCTTTTGCGGTAATAATATTTTGGTCGGCACAAACGTGACCGTTATGCACACGCTTACAATTTAAATCATCTTCCATTCCCGGATAGCAAACGGCACGGCGGTTTTCAAGATATCCGTTTTTGCCAAGTACTGCCGCAGGAGCACCACAAATAGCGCCGATAATCCGCTCGTGTTTTGACATAAATTCAACCGACTGCATCACTTTTGGGCTATTCGCAAGGTTTTCAAAACCGGGATAGCCGCCCGGTAAGATAATCATATCGGGCAAAGTGATGTCAACTTCCTCTAAAAGCGCATCGCAAACAACATTTACACCGCGTGCGCCCGTTACGGTAAGCTCGTCTTTTACCGCAACCAACGTTACATTAACACCTGCCCTGCGCAAAACATCGGCAGGTGACAATGCCTCGATTTCTTCAAAACCGTCGGCAAGATAAATATATACTGATTTCACTTAAAATCTCCCCTATTTTAAAGTAGCTGTGTATTTAATTCCAAGATCTGTGGGGTAATAACTCAGTTTGGCACGTTTAAGCCCCTCATCCCCTGCATCGTCCTCGCGGTTTATATACAAAAAATCTGCACAAAATGTTCGCGCAAATTCGCGATTTATCATCTGATAGGCACCGCGCACCGACTGGTCCGCCTTTTCAACGTGAACGCAGAATGTATCATGGTTTATCGGCTCACCGTAACTATATGCACACAGTTGTCCGTTCTTATAAAGCATAAGCCCAACAAAACCGAGTTTTTCAAAATTTTCAAGACCACGCCGTGTTGCGCACAGTTCAAGCCCTAACGACTCTTTTATTTCACCGCAATAGTTTTTACACCACTTTTTATTAAACGATAAAATCGTTTCAATATCACTTTGTGTAATTGGTTTTATATTCCACTCACCGTCTGCTGTAAAGGCATTGATATGATTACGCTTTGAGGCAAGTTTTTTACCCTTAAGTTCCCTTAGCGATTCGGACAGATAGATATAATCGTTATAGTTTTTGTTTTGGGTTATTTCAAAACGGTCGTCAAACAGAGCTATATCCTCTTTTGACAGTGAGGTAAAACGCTTTGCGCCAAACTCATTTACAAGAATATCCATTGCTTGAGTGCGGTTTTTACCCAAAGGTACCGAAAAGCGCGCTTTTTTTACATCACCAGTAACAAGTGTTTCGCCGTCGCAAAACAGCATATTATCAAAAAACGCACCCCAGCAAAACAAATTACCGAAAGTAAGTTCGCAAAAACGACTCTCAGACTGTAATAAAACAGCACTGACTGCCGCTTTGTCAGAAAGTGTAATAGGTTTAAAGTTTATCTCCATAAATTCCTTTTAAAGTGTTAAAAACCATCTCAAAAACCTTATCAATGGGCTGCATTACACCGTCTTTACAGGGTGACACAACATTCCAGCCCAGACGTTCTGCTGCAAAAAGCGCTGCTTTTCTGCACTTTAAGAGATAGTTTACATCTGCTTCGTGAATATCCTTTTTTGACTCGTTGCCGTTATAACGACCGCTCATAAGTTTTTGAGAAACGGCAGTATCTACATCAAGGTAAATAACAGCATCGGGCTTTGGCAAACCGAGTTTATTAAACTCAAAATCGTACAACCAGTCAAGATAATTTTCTCGTTGTTGTCCACTGAGTTTAGATGCCTGATGCACTGCGTTTGAAGTGGTATAGCGGTCGGCAACAATCCACGCACCACGGTTATAAGCGTCTTGCCAATTTGTTTTGTAACTTGCATAGCGGTCAACTGCATAAAAGCACGACGCAGCATAGGCATTTACATCGTCCGGTGACGAGCCAAACGCACCCGACAGGTACATTTTCACAAGTGCACTGGAATCACTGTCATAATCGGGAAAGTTGATTTTAACGGTGTCCTTGCCAAGCGCTGACAGTTTTTCATATAACAGTTTTGCGTTGGTAGCCTTTCCGCTTCCGTCAAGCCCCTCAATAACAATTAGCGGCATTTTTATTCTCCTTTAAATTTCTTTCGCATTTCAACTGCTTTACCGCAACCCATAGCGCCCTCCGAACATGCACCGCGGACACAAGCGGGCCCTGCATTTTTAAATACACCCGGAGCAACCGCCTTTACAAGTTCGAGCATTTTACATGCCAGGTCCTGAATTTCCCACTGTGCACGTGAACAGCAACGGTGTTTAAAGAAATTGAGAAGCGAGCGTGCATTCATTGTTACAATCATTTTAGTTGTGCAAGAGTTTGGCAAAACATAACGTGCATCTTCGATTGCCTTTTTCTCGGCAGGCTTTGGGTCCATACCGTTTTTAATGTTATTCTCTTTTAACATATCAGCAAGCGTGTTATATGACTTTGCAATATCGTTCATTGTATCAAGATAAATCTTGTGTGCCGCAGCATTGTCTGCAATTTGAGGCGGAGTTATAAACTCAAAGTCCATTTCGGATACATAGCGTTGGCTTTGCACACTAAACGATGCCATACGGTGACGGGTGATTTGTGCAAGCAGCGAGCGTGACACATTTTCAATACCAAATGTGAAAACCATGTGTTCAAGCGGACTTTCGTGACCCAGACCTGCAAGCATATCTATAAAACTTTCGGTTTTTTCAGGTGTTAAACCGTCAAGCACCGAATCAATATCGGCACGGGCATAACAAAGTTTTGCAGCTGCTGCAACAATTTTTTGAGGGTCGGGTGTATGTGTTAAAAGTTTTACTTTAAGTTCAGGCATTGTTTTTCTCCGTTTCTACCGCTTATTACGGTTTTGTTTTTTTCTAAGTTTTGCCTCTTTTTTAGCAAGTACTAAAACCTCGGGTATCTTTAACATTCTGCCAAGTCGCCACGGCTCTTTAATAAGTCGGTACAGCCACTCGATTTTAAGTTTTATCATAATTTTAGGAGCACGTTTTACATTACCTGCATACAGGTCAATGCTTCCGCCAAGGCCCATCATAAGCCCGACATTAAGCTTGTCCTTGTTTTGAGCCATCCACAGTTCTTGTTTAGGTGCGCCAAGGCATACCCAAAGGATTTTGGCACCGCTGTCGTTTATCATCTGAATAATACTGTCGTTGTCCTCGTTTTTAAAATAGCCGTCACGCACACCTGACACTATAAGACCGGGTATTTGCTCTTTTAGTTTTTGTCCGCAAAGTTGTGCAACACCGGGTTTTGCGCCAAACAGGAAAACGCCTGCACCTTTTTTAGCAGCCTCTTTTAAAAGGTTTAAACCAAGTTCGCAACCTGCGACCTTTTCTTTTATGGGAGTGCCGAAAATTTTTGCGGCATACAGCACACCAACACCGTCGGGTGACACAAAATCAGCCGAGTTTACAGCATTTTTTAATGTTTCGTCTTCAACACACATTTTAAGTATTTCGGCATTTGGAGTTACAACAGTGTGCGCGCTGTCACTGTCGATATATTCTGACAGTAAAGCCACCGCTTTATCCATTGTCACATTATCAACCATTACACCGAGAATATCAACTTTCATAGCACTGCCCCCTATTAAAATGTTCATTATTAATTTTAACAAATACTACACATTAATGCAAGACAGAAACACTAAATAAATATTGCTTTTAAAATGTTTGGTTGATATACTGAAAATAAAACAGCAGGAGCGGTAATATGTTTGCAAGGTATAATACTGAAATTGATAAGCTTATAAAAAGTATGAGTCTGCGCGAAAAAATCGGGCAGTTAAATCAAATACAAGCAAGAAGGCTTAATACCGACAAAGCGGCAGTTATTGAACAAATACGAAAAGGCGAAGTTGGCTCGATTTTAATTGCAAACAGTGCTACTGCCGGCAACGACAAACAAGGACGGATTGATGTTGATTTTTACAATGAACTTCAGCGCGTGGCGGTAGAGCAAAGCCCGTCAAAAATACCGATGATTTTTGGGCGCGATGTAATTCACGGACATCGAACGGTGTATCCGATACCGCTTGCTTTTTCGGCATCGTTTAACCCTAGTCTTATTGAAAAATGCTATCGTTTTACAGCAAAAGAAGCGGCAGCAGACGGAATACATTGGACTTTTGCACCTATGTTGGATTTATGCCGTGACGCGCGTTGGGGCAGAATTATTGAAGGAATGGGTGAAGACCCGTTTTTGAGTGCCGAAATTGCCAAAGCATGTGTTAAAGGTTTTCAAGGCAATGACATTTCAGATAAAGACAGTCTTGTTGCGTGTGCCAAGCATTATATCGGATACGGTGCAAGTGAAGGCGGGCGTGACTATCACCGCACTGAAATTTCAGATTATTCACTATTTAATTATTATATGCCTGCATTCCGTGCCGCAGTCGAAAGCGGTGTTGGCACTGTAATGTCGGCATTTAACGATATTAACGGTGTGCCTGTAAGCGGTTCTAAAAAATATCTGACCGACATTTTACGCAGTATGCTGGGCTTTAAAGGGTTTGTTGTATCAGATTGGATGGCGGTACAACAACTCAAAAAACAAGGTATTTGTGAAACTGATGCCAAAGCAAGTGCGATTGCGCTTAAAGCGGGTGTTGATATGGATATGGTTGACGACTGTTACATATCAACACTTGAAAAACTTGTAAACGACGGAAAACTCGAAGAAAGTTATATTGATTTAGCGGTGCGCCGTGTACTGAGTATTAAGTTTGCCAAAGGCCTTTTTGAGCGGCCTTATTGCGAAAAACGAACCGTTAACCGAACAGAACATCTTAAAAGTGCCAGGGAACTTGCGTGTGAGAGTATGGTGCTTTTAAAAAACGAAAATGTATTACCTCTTAAAAAGGATATGCAGGTTTTACTTGCAGGGCCGTTTGTGAATGAAAAGCGTGCACTTTTAGGCAGTTGGACTCTCGACGGCAGGGCAGAAGAAACACCAAGTATTAAAGAGGCTATGCAAAATAAAATCGGCTGTGCCAAAGTTTTTTGTGACGACGACACAAACCGTATTTTTGATAACTTTAACCGCTACGCGCAAAACTCCGACGTTATAGTACTAGCGCTTGGAGAAAGTCACCGGGTAACAGGTGAAGCACATTCTGTGGCGGATATTTCGCTGTCTTGCGAACAAAAAGACCTTATAGCACGCGCAAAACGATACAACAAAAAAGTTGTAGGGGTAATTTTTGGCGGGCGCCCGCTGGCGATGGACGGTGTTGCCGAAATGCTTGACGCGGTGTTATACGCGTGGCATTCGGGAAGCGAATGTGCAAACGCTGCGTGTGATTTGCTGTTTGGCGATGCAGTACCGTCGGGCAAAACGGCTGTTACGTTTTTACGAAATGTAGGACAGGTGCCGTTGTATTACAATGTCACATCAAGCGGAAGACCTGTAAACGGATACTACGGTGAGCGTCCTGAATATGTATACACCGATACTTTGGGTTCTCCATGCTATCCGTTCGGGCACGGGCTGTCTTATACTGAGTTTGAATACAAAGAAATAATTGCCGATACCGTTTGCCTTTCGCTTGAGCAGTTAAAAGACGGGGCTAAATTTAACATTGAAATTGATGTTGAAAACAAAGGCGGTTATGATGCGAAAGAAACTGTTTTTCTATTTATTCGCGACAAGGTGGCATCTGTTATGCGCCCAATACGCGAACTTAAGGGGTTTGAAAAGCCTTTTATTAAAAAGGGCGACGTTGCGCGTGTTAAATTCGAACTGGGGTTTGACAAGCTCGGCTTTTACAACGACAAGGGCGAGTATGTTTTAGAACGCGGCGAATTTGAAGTTTATATAGGCAAAGACTGTCTTACACAAAACAAAATTATAATAAAAGTTATATAATTTAAAAATCCGTAATGCGTTTGCATTACGGATTTTGTTTTATATTGAGTGGAGAGCAAATGCTACACATTTTTCAGCATTGATACTTTCTAAAACCGCTTTAGGTGTCTGACCGACAGGCACCCGGATAGTGACCTCAATACCTGCACTATTTGAAATGCCGCTTCTGGGAACGGTAACCTGAACATCGTGTGCACCATAAACATTTTCAAGCAGTGATATAATTTCGGTCATTTTTTGGACCTCGTTTACCTCGATATACATACGCAGTTTTCTATTGCGTTTTACAATATGCGAATCAAAGCGTGACAAAAAGGTCATTGTGAGCGTTGCAAACAAAGTGCCTATAATCGCGCCCTCATAAAAGCCGATGCCAATTGCAAGACCGATTGCAGCAGTTGCCCACAAACCTGCCGCCGTTGTAAGACCTGTTATATGAAATCTACCCTTTGACAAAATGGTGCCCGCACCCAAAAAACCGATGCCTGAAACAACCTGAGCGCCAATACGCATAGGGTCGCTTGTTACAGCCAGTTCGGATATATTATAGTGTCCTATAAGGGTTGCAAGTGCTGCGCCAAGACAGACAAGTGCATGAGTACGCAAACCTGCCGCCCTTCCGTGACGCTCCCGCTCGATACCAACGCAGGCACCAAGCGTTACTGCAAGTGCAAGACGCACAACAACTGACGCCAGTGAGAATTCTCTTAAATACTGTAAAATTTGCATTATCTGGTTCAAAAAAGACCGCCTCCGAAATGTTTATCTAATTAATATAGCACATATTTTAAAAAAATCAAGTGTTTATATTATTGTTTATCAGAGTCTTTATCTTTCTTTTTATCTTCTTTATCAAATATACCGTAATCACGCATAGAATAAAACCGGTTTTCGTGGCAGATGTAATGGTCACCGAGTTCTACACCGATAACAGCCAACAGATCACGAAGACGCAAAGTGTGTTCTATATCCTTTTTAGAGGGAACTTGAGTTATAAGATGGTTATGCGCAAGTAGTATATGAGCCGCCTTATGTTTTATAACCAAGTCGAGAATATACTTATAGTCAAAATCAAGACTACAGTCAGAACCCTTTGCAATAAGTTTTACATCAATAAGGCGAAATTTGTAATCAAGCATAACCATATACAACATTTCTACTGTAGGCTTTATGAAGTATTTACGCATATACTCGTCAAATTCCTCAAGTTTAAACAGTTTTCGCCTTTTAATAGTTGAACGGCCTTCGAGTATGTTTGGTATTGAAGCATCTAAAGTGCAAATGAGTTGTGCACCGCGCGTACCCACACCCTCGATATTTTTTAAAACATCGTACGGCACTGTGCAAACTTCGGAAAGCGAGCCGTACTTTTCAAGTAATTTTTCTGCCGCCTTATCAGCCGATACAAAAATTGAAATATCATACAGCAAAGCAGTAAGCAATTCTTTATCGCTGATGTAACAGCCAAGCCGGCGCTTTTCCATTACTCGTTCTATTGTCTTTTCCAGTTCGATTTTATCCATTAGTTGTTAACAATATCTCCAACGCCGTCTAAAATATATTTGGGACGGTAAGGAAAACTTTTCATAATTTCTTTTGTAGTAACACCTGTCATTACTAAAACTGTATCAATTTCAGATTCGATACCTGCTATAATATCTGTGTCCATTCTGTCACCGATGATTGCAACGTCCTCCTCTTCACAGCCCAGAATATTAAGACCGCAACGCATCATAAGCGGATTTGGCTTTCCTAAAAAATAAGCGGATTTACCGGTTGCAATTTCTATCGGTGCAACAAGCGCACGGCATGCAGGTTCGATAACACCGCCGTCGGTTTGACCTGTTATGTCTGGGTTTGTTCCTATAAGTTTTGCACCGTTTAAAACGAGTTTTACCGCCTTTGCAATATTTGCAAAGTTATAGTTTGCAGTTTCACCGATAACAACATAGTCAGGGTTAACATCGTTCATAGAAATACCCGCATCATACATAGCATTTATCAGTCCGGCATCACCTATTACATAAGCTGTACAGCCGCTTTTTTGTTTTGCAAGGTATGCCGCCGTTGAAAGACCTGATGTGTAAAAATGCGATGGGTCAATATCCAATCCCATTCTTGCAAGTTTTTGCGCAAGTTCTATAGGAGAACGGGCAGAACTATTTGTTAAAAACAAAAATTTTTTATTGTTTTTATACAACCAATCAATAAATTCTTTGACACCGGGTAAAAGTTGATTTCCGTGATATATAACACCGTCCATATCACAAATAAAACCTTTTTTATCCTTAAGTTTCATATAATCACCTCTCCAAATATTATATCTGCTTATATAATTATTTGTCAATCTTTAAAAAAGTATGTTTTAGGCTTGTAAAAACAATATAAATTTGATAAAATATAAAAAACAAAAGGAGAAATGAAAAATGGAGAATATAACAGTTTTTGACCACCCGCTTATTCAGCACAAATGTTCAATACTGCGCTCTGTAGACACACCTTCAAAACAATTCCGTGAACTTATTGAAGAAATCACAATGCTTATGTGTTTTGAATCAATGCGCGATTTACCGCTTGAGGATGTTGAAGTTACAACTCCTATAACTACAACAACTGCACACATGATAAAAGGTGTAAAACTTGCAGTTGTTCCGATTTTACGTGCAGGACTTGGCATGGTTGGCGGTATTTTAAAACTCGTTCCGTCTGCAAGGGTTGGACACATTGGCATGTACCGTGACGAAAAAACGCTTATACCTCACGAATATTACTGTAAATTGCCAAGCAACATTGACAAACGTCTTATAATTGTTACAGACCCCATGCTTGCAACTGGCGGTTCTGCGATTGATGCCATTACACGCATTAAAGAATATGGCGGTGAAAACATTAAATTTATGTGTATTATCGCTGCTCCCGAAGGTATCAAAGCACTCTCGACAGCACACCCCGATATACAGATTTACTGTGCTTGTGTTGACGAAAAACTTAACGAGAACGGTTATATCGTTCCCGGTCTTGGTGATGCAGGCGACAGAATTTTCGGAACCAAGTAATTTATAATTTCGGGCTTTTTTGTTATAAAAAAGGTTAAATAGTTGATTTTAAATTTTGTTTATTATATATTGAACTAAACTACTAAAAGGAAGGTGCAAAACCATGGTTTTAGCGAAGGCTGTTTCATCGCTTGAAAAGATACTTATAAGAGATACCTTTGAAAGCAAAGCAGAAATCAAAACACTCAAAGCCGCAAGGGGCGAGCGTGTTTCATTTCAGTTAATGGTATTTAAACCCATTGATCCTGTACGTCAAAACGGTGTTTCTCTTAAAATTGCAAACCGTTCAAAACTTTCTAAGTACATTTCTATGTACCGCGTGGCTCACGTTCCGTCTGAACTTCCCGCTTATCTTGAAAGAAGTGACGATGATTACATATCGAAAGAGCCCGGCTTTTATCCTGATGTTTTATTCCCCGTTAAAGACAAAAATCTTATAAAAGCCGACAGATATAACTGCACATCTATCTGGTACACTCTTGAACTTCCGCAGGATTTGGAAGTTGGCAGTTACCCCATCAATATTACTATTACAGACAACGCTGACGAAGTTTCAACAAAAGTTAAGGTTGTAATTGAAGTTAAAAACGCTGTTATCGGCAAAAGCGATCTTAAAATGTCACAATGGTTCCACTGTGACTGTATTGCTGACCATTTTGGCGTTAAAATGATGAGTGAAAAGCACTGGAAACTCATTGAAAACTTTATCAAAACTGCAGCACACATAGGTATTACCATGCTGCTCACACCTCTTTTCACGCCTGCACTTGACACAAAAATCGGTGCTGAGCGCCCGACAATGCAGCTTGTAAAGATTGAAAAGAACGGTGATAAATACAGTTTCAACTTTGATTTGCTTGACAGATGGGTTAACATCTGCCACAAATACGGAATTAAGTATTTTGAAATGAGCCATCTGTTTACACAGTGGGGCGCAAACGCTTGCCCGAAAATTGTTGTTAAAGAAAACGGCAAGGATGTAAAATTGTTTGGCTGGCATGTTGCTTCAAACGACCCGCTTTACGAAAACTTCCTTTCACAGTTCTTACCCGCAATAAACGAGCATATTCAAAAACTCGGTATTGCAGAAAACTGCTATTTCCACATTTCAGACGAGCCGTCTGACAAGCGTGAAAATGACTATAACAACTATTCGCGAGCTAAGAGCATTGTTTCTAAATATATTACAAATGTTAAGATTATGGATGCTCTTTCAAATGTTGCATACTATGACAACGGACTTGTTGAATATCCTGTACCTGCAACAAACCATATCGGTCCTTTCCTTGAAAGAACATTTAAAGAGCGTTGGTGCTACTACTGCTGTTCACAAGGTCAAGATGTTGCTAACCGTTTCTTTGCAATGCCGTCATACCGCAACCGTGTAAGCGGCGTTCAGTTATATATGTATGATATGGACGGTTTCTTACAGTGGGGTTACAACTTCTACTACTCAGCAGGAAGCGAATGTCTTATAAATCCGTTTGCTACAACAGACGGTTTACAGGCTTGGCCTTCAGGCGACCCGTTTTCTGTTTACCCCTACAACAACGGTGCTATTGAATCTTTACGTGCTGTTGTGTTCTATGAGGGACTTCAGGACAGACTTTTGTTGTTAGAACTCGAAAAGAAAATAGGTAAAGAAAAAGTAAAACAGCTTGTTTTGGATTTGGCTGGCGGAGAACTTACATTTGACAGTTATCCGAGAAATGCAGAGTTTTATGTTAAACTCCACGACACTGTTTTAGATATGCTCGATTAAAAATCACAATATAAAAAATGAGGCAAACTTAGGTTTGCCTCATTTTTATGCTTATTTCACCCGAACGCAGTGTTTTTAAACTGCCATCACAATGGCGCACGACAAGTCCGCCAGCAGAGTCTATATCTACAGCCACGGCGTCAATACACTTACCGTTTTCAATATATGTTATCTCTTTTAGCAAAACCATTGACCGAGATTTATACTCGTCAATATATCTGTCAAAATTAAAAAAATCTGAAATTGCAAACTCATTTGCAATTTCACCTATAAGCCGTGCTTTATCGTTACTTCCTATACTGCCCGCCGTATCTTTTATATCGTCAGGAAAAACAGCGGTTGTAAGGTTAATACCGACACCGATAATAATGTGCTTTAAAACGGCACCGTCTGTTACTGCTTCGGCAAGAATACCGCATACTTTTTTGCCGTCAAGATAAAGGTCGTTTACCCATTTTATCATAGTTTTTTTACCACACACACGCTCAATTGCGCGCATTACCGCAACAGACGCCACAGTAGTTACCGACACCGCGCTGTCAAGCGCAATCTCAGGCGAAAAGGCATAGGTCATATAAATGCCCGTGTCCTTTGGTGAGTAAAAACTTTTACCAAGTCTGCCCCTGCCTGCACTTTGGCTATTTGCAATAAACAGTGCGGGCGTTTTTTTGCCCGTTTTAAGATACTCCCTTGCGCGCAGGTTGGTAGAATCGGTTGTTTCATAAAAGAAAACCGGCATTTTGGTTATTAAATTGGTTTTTATAGACTTTATCATATTTTACAAAGCAAGACTACCGTTTCAATATGGCTTGTTTTTGGAAACATATCAACGGGCTGGACTTCCATAAGTTTAAAACCGCCCTCTGTCAGTATTTTTAAATCCCGCGCAAGTGTCGCGCTGTCGCACGAAACATAAACAAGGCGCGCAGGCTTTTTGTCAATTATAAAGTCAAGTGTTTTTTTGTCACAGCCTTTTCTGGGCGGGTCGACTATAATAACATCAAAGTTGCCCGTTGCAACTTTTGCAATATTGCCTGCATCATCGGCATAAAAATGTGCATTTTGAATGCCGTTTGCCTTTGCGTTTGCTTTGGCATCCGCCACCGCAGCCTCTACTATCTCCACGCCGACCAGTTCACGCGCGTTGTCCGCCACGCAAAGACCTATCGTACCAATGCCACAATACAAATCAAGCACCCGCTCGTCTTTTTTAACTGCTGCAAATTGTTTGACAACAGAATAAAGGCACTCGCACCCATCGTGGTTTACCTGATAAAATGCCGACGGCGAAATTTTAAACCGTTTGCCAAGCAATGTGTCTGTAATACAACCGTCACCTAACAGATTTTCGTATTTATCACCCAAAATTACATTTGTATTTTTACTGTTATAATTTATACATATAGTATTAATTTCTTTAAATTGTACCGAAAGTGTTTGCGCAAATTCGGTTTTATAAGGCATTTCACCATTCACGACAAGGCAGAGCATAATGCCGTCGCCACGACGAAGATAGATATGCCTAACGGTACCTGACAGCGTTTGCTCGTTATATGCAGATATATTTTTTTGAATCATAAAGCGTTTTACAGCGTTTGCTATTTCATCAAAAACGGAGGGTTGGATAAGGCATTGGCTTTGTATTACGGTATGTGAATTAGCACGGTAAAAGCCGACACACACCTGCCCGTTTTGTTCGCGCACGGGATACTGCGCTTTATTGCGGTAACCTGTTTTAGCCGACGGCGACAAAATATCGGGCACATTAAAATCAATACCCGCTTTTTTTAGGTTTTGCATAACCTTTTGCCGTTTAAACTCCATCTCCTCGCTGTAGTCGATATGCCACAGCGCACAGCCGCCGCATTTTTTAAAAGCAAGACAATCGGGAGTTTTACGGCAAGGGGATGGGGTAACAACCTCTTTTACAAAAGCGTAACCAAAATGCTTGTTTACCTTTGTAACATGCGCTATAACTGTTTCACCTTTTATGGTGTTTGGAATAAACAGCACAAAACCGTCGGGTTTTGCAACGCCATACCCCTCAGAACTGTAGCCTTCTATATACACTTGTAATTCATCATTCTTTTTCATATTAATAAATATAACATAAAACTCTTACAAGGTAAATCGTTTTTTATACATTTTTAACATTTTGGTTATAGACAAACTGCACGTATAACGATATAATAATCATAAATGCTAAATCATAAATGATTATATTATATACAATTTAATATCCAAGTTTAAAATGCGGAGGAAATATAAATATGAATAGATTCATAAAAGTTTTAAGTGCACTGTGCGCCGCGGTGATTATACTCACCGGTGCTTCTGCCTGTTCTTCTAATAAATATGCCCTTACAATAGGTGACAAAAAAATCAGTGCCGAAAAGTATGAGGCAACGGCTGTAAGTATAAAATCACAATTTTTCACAAGTAACGACCTTGAGGAAACTGATGAGATATGGACACAGTTTATTGACGAGTCGTATTCGGCGACAGTACAACAATATCTTGACTCGATGGTTCAAAGTTATATTATTTCTTACACTCTTTACTCAATACATTTTGACGAATTAGGGTTACAACTTGATAAAGATGTAACAGATAAAATTGAAAACACAATGAATGAATATGTTTCTCAGGCAGGCAGTAAAGAAAAGCTTGAACAAAGTCTTGCTTTGCAGGGATATACATACGATGATCTTAAAGAGCAATATTATAACGAAGCAAAAAAGACGGCTGTAATTATGCACTATTTTGGTCCTGACAGCAAGGAAAACCCTGTGTCACAACAAGATTTAAAGTTGTATTACGATGAGTATTATACAAAAGTTAAACATATTTTCTTGTCAACTAAAGATGACGCAGACAATGACCTTTCAAAACCTGAACAGCAAAAAATAGCCGATAAAGCTGATAATATTTATAAAAAGGCGCTAAACGGCGAGGACTTTGATAAACTTATTGACGAGTACGGCGAAGACCCCGGTATGACAACAAGCCCCGACGGGTATATCTTTTCAAAAGATGACACATCGTACACCCGTATGTTTCATAATGCAGCATTTGATATGGAAATCGGCGAAATCAGACTTGTCCAAACAAACCTCGGCTTTCATATTATGCAAAGATACTCGTTTACCGATGGTGAAATTGACAAAGACACTTTAGTAACACTTATTGAAAATATGATGAGTGAAGAATCGGCAGACCTGCTTGACGATTTAAAAGAGCGCATAGGTGTTAAATACAACGATTCTCTGCTTGAAAAACTGTCTGTTGTTAATATCAAAACTCTTGATACAGAGTCTGAGTCACAATCGCAATATCCCTCAATTGACGAGATTAAAGACCAACTTAATATTGAAGACGAAGAATAATAAAAAGCACTTAGGGTATAAACCTAAGTGCTTTTTTGTTACCGATTTGTAATATTTACCTATTCTATGTATATATTAGTATTATAACGCGGTATTTAGAAATTAGTTTTTAAAAATTACAAAAAAGGCTTGATTTTCTTACAAAAGTATTGTATCATATCAATAGTTGTTACTAAATTGTAATTTTTTGATATAATTTTGTTACGGAGTGTTTTGATGAAAAAAGATTTTTTTGCAAAACTTAAAAATATAATGCTAGCCCCGATAAAAGCAGTGTTGCGCGGTTGTTTCAAATTGGGACACGCTGCAAAAAACTTTTCGTTTAAAGGGCTTGCACACGGAATTGCACATATTGGCGAAAGCGTTATTAAATTCATATATAATGTAGGCCTTGCAGTTGAAAACACAGTAATTGCGGTAATTAAATTTATTGTAAACACAATTAAATCCGCAATTATTTTCACTTATAAAACAGGCGAGTTTGTAATACATTATACAAAATATTACTCAGTAAAAATAATAAAGCTTTTAATGCTTGTACCAAAAAGCATTGTGCGTGATTTTTCGTACTGGGCATCGGCCGCATCTGTTGTGGCAGTTGTTGCAATTATTTTTTCGACTAATTTTTATGCGCTTGCACTTAAAGTTACCGTCAACGGTGAAACAATTGGTTATGTTGAGGATGAAGCGGCATTTTCAAGCGTTGTTTCTGAGGTGGAAACTGACCTTGGAAAATCAATCGGCGAGAATTATGTTATGGCGTCATCTCCTGAATATTCATTTGCCATTGTAAATAAATCCAAGCTTGAAAACGAAGATATTTATAAAGATGTATATTCAATCGTCTGTGAAGAAATCGGCCAGCATTACGGTTTATATGTTGACGGCAAACTTGTTGCAGCAACTGAGACCAAAGAAGAAATAACCAATGTTCTGGGCGAACTAAAAGCCCCCTACCAGACGGGTGCTGAAAATGAAAGTGTTGAATTTGTTGCTGATGTTGAAATTAAAAAAGGCATCTTTGCACCGTCTTACTTTTTGAGTGAAGACGATATACGCGCTAAATTTTCAAGTTCAACAAACCCTATGTACTACACAATTCAAGAAGATGATTATCTTTCTGATATAGCAAAGGCAACAGGCCTTTCAAAAGCGCAGCTTTATGCGCTCAACCCCGAGCTTGATGAAAGACGCCTTGTTCCAGGCAGAAAGCTCAATATTTCTCAGCCTGAGGTTTATCTTGGCATTAAAATTGTAAAAACAATTTCATATACTGAAGATATTGCTTACGACACTGTAAAAATTCAAGACAGTTCAATGTATAAAACACAGACAAAGGTTAAAACTGCGGGCAGGGTCGGCAAAAAAGACATTGTAGCAGAGGTTACCTATATTGACGGCTCACAGGTTGAAAAGAACATTATTTCAGAAACCGTGACAAGAGAGCCCGTTACTAAAGAGATTTATGTGGGCACAAAAGCGCTTCCGCTTAGTACATCGCCTCTCGCCGGTACCGGCACATTTATACGTCCCATAAACGGCGGTTATGTATCGTGTGGCTATGGCGGTTACGCAGGACACAAAGGCACTGACCTTACAATGAGTGGTGCTTACGGAAAACCTGTTTTCGCATCGGCATCGGGTACTGTAATTTTTGCAGGCTGGTCAGGCGGCTACGGCAAAGTTATTAAAATAAGCCACGCAAACGGATATGCAACATGGTACGCACATTTAAGTTCTATTAATGTTTCTGTAGGTGATACCGTTTACCAGGGTCAGCAGATTGGTAGAATTGGTTCGACCGGTAATTCAAGCGGACCGCACCTTCACTTTGAATTAAGAATTAACGGAACAGCTGTTAATGCCATGAGATATATCGGTTAAAACTAAAAAACCATAAAATAAAAAACATCGCATTTAAATGCGATGTTTTTTATTTTATTTATATATTACGCTTTCACTAAGGTCAAGGCGTTTAAAATGTCTATCCGACGGCGCGCTGTCTTTTTCGGGGTAGCCGACTATCATAAGACATTGTACTATCTTGTTATCCTCTATCCCCAGCACCTGTTTTGTAACATCAGCGTCAAACCTACAAACCCAGCAAGAGCCAAGCCCTTCGTTTGCAGCGGCAAGCATAATATATGTCGCAGCAATTGACGCGTCCATTTCGCCCAGCCGTCTTCCGCTTTGCTGAACACAACACTTATCATCATCGTGGCATATTGCAAAAATAAGCGGTGCACCGTATACGCACGGGGTTGCTTTGGTCATTTTTTTAACAGTATCGGGATTATTTACAACATATACACGCACCGGCTGCATATTCATAGCAGTAGGAGCCGATTTAAATGCATTTAAAATATTATCTATCTTTTGTTGCTCAACCGGGGTTGACGCAAAACTACGCACTGAATAGCGCGACTGTAAAACTTTATTAAAATCCATAAAAGTACCTCTATTCGTATTTAAAAGCACCGCGCATATCGTTGCTTACCATACAAACCCACGAATTTCCCGGATTGTAATTAAGCGGGTTTCCGTTTTCGTCGGTAAACTTCATACTGTCGTATGCGCCGCCCTTGGTCCATTTGATTTTCTGGTAAGTGCCGTTTGAGAAATAATAACCCTCACCGCCTGTAAGACCTACTTTTACCCTATAACCGTCACCGAACATCTTAAGACTTGTAAACAGCACAACAACATTTTTAACTGCAACGTCATTTCCTGTATGCCAGTCCTTACGCTCACCATTTATATACACATCTTTTTGCGCATCATACTTAAATGTGGTTATAAAATCACCCGAAAACTTTGCAGTGATGCTTGTAGCAGTACCACCTGTAAGTTTTTTAGTTTCGTTATTAAAAGCTTGCCAGTCACCTTTGTAATCGTCTTTTACAGTTGTACGCCAGCCTTTATCCTTTAACATTTTATTTAGGTTTTCGCCTGTTGAGTACAGTGTGTGTTCAAACACAAGCCCGTTTTCAATACGGTAAGCATAACTATAAAGTGAACCATAAAGCAGGTTTGCGCTGTCTACATTCATTTCTTTTATATACGGCTGACAATATGTGGGGTCAATTCCCGCATGAATATAAGTCGCATCGTGTCCGAGGCACAAATCAACAAAATCGTAACGTGCTGAACGGATTGAACCAATTTCACCTACTTTGGAAATATCTTTATATAAAGCAAGTATTCTGGTAAGGCCACCCTCAACGTAAGTTTCATATATTATATCGGCATCATTAAGGCCGGACTGGCATTTACGCGCTGTAAGTTGGTTATTTACAGACACTGCAACAGGCCTTAATGACAATTGTGTTTCGTCAGTAAGCGAATATTCGCCGGTAAGCGGATTTTTAACGCCGGTTGGTGTTTGAGGTTGTTGCTGAGAATTATCGTTTTGCTGTTCGTCTGTAGGGGTTTGAGCAGGTGGGTTTGTTTTTGCACAGCCGCAAAGCAACACAACAATTAATAGCCACGCTGATATGAGTTTGAGTTTTCGCATAGATTTTTCCGCCTTTTTCTTTTATTCTATACTAAAACACACACTGATGTAAAGACTATTTTTTAATAAAATATCATTGCTAGTATAAATTTAATGTGATATACTTATACAAATAACTTTAATAGAGTGGTAAAATTATGAACATAATTATTATTGGTTGCGGTCAGGTCGGTACTACCCTTGCAGGACAGTTGTCAGGTGAGGAACACGATATTACCGTAATTGACAAAGACGAAAATAAAATTGCAACACTTACCGAGCGCTTTGATATAATGGGTGTATGCGGCAACGGCGTAAGCATTACTGTTTTAGAAGAAGCGGGAATTGAAAATGCAGATATTTTGATTGCGGTTACCGAATCGGACGAGATTAATCTGCTTTGTTGTGTTATGGCAAAAAAAGCAAGCAAATGCCATACTATAGCAAGAGTAAGAAGCCCTATTTACAGCGGCGAAACAGACTTTATTAAAAAGAGCCTGGGTATTACTCGCACAATTAATCCCGAACTTGAAACAGCATCGGAAATTGCACATATTTTAAAATACCCATCAGCAGAAAACATTGACTCATTTGCAAAAGGTAAAGTGAAATTAGTTAAAATAAAAATTACAGAAAGTTCACCGCTTGCAAACGCCGAAATACGCGAAATATATTCAAAGACGGGTGCTGAAATGCTTGTGTGTGCAATTGAACGCGGCACACAGGTTATTATACCGTTTGGTAGTACACTTATCAAAGCGGGCGACACTGTTTCTTTTGTGGCGGAAGGCGGCAAAGTGCGCAACATTCTGTCAAAACTGTCGCTAAAACACAAGCCGGTAAAAAGCGCCATGATTGTGGGCGGCGACACCATTGCCTACTACCTTTCCAAAAAATTGATAAAGTCTGGTGTTGACGTTAAAATAATTGACAGCAACATCGAGCGGTGTGAAAGACTGCACGAACTTTTACCCGAAGTTACCGTTATACACGGTGACGACACCGACAAAAAATTATTGCTTGATGAAGGGCTTGAGTCTGCCGGTGCTTTTGTTGCCAATACACACATTGACGAGGAAAACATTTTCCTGTCTATGTTTGCAAAAGATATTTCAAATGCAAAACTTGTTTCCAAGGTCAACCGTTTAGACTTTGACAATATTATAAAGGAGTTGGATATAGGCAGTGTTATTTATCCCAAGTATCTCACCGCTGACTATATTATGCAATATGTCCGTGCACTGAAAAACTCGGCAGGCAACAACGTTTCAACGCTTTACCGTCTACTTGACAACACAGTTGAGGCAATTGAGTTTGCAGTAAACGAAGACTCGCCCGTTACATCAAAACCTATTATGAGTTTAAACCTTAAACAAAATCTGCTTATCTGCTGTATTTGCCGTAACGACAAAATTATAATCCCCGGCGGTAACGACAGCATTGAAAAAGGTGACTCGGTAATTGTTGTGACACTGGAAAAAGGACTTGACGATATTTCGGATATTATTGATGACTGAGGCTGAAAACTATGAACTACCGAATGATTGCATATATATTGCGGTATATTTTATGCTGTGAGGGACTGCTTATGCTGTTGCCTCTTGCTGTTTCTTTAATTTACGGTGAGAGCTGCGGTATTGCTTTTCTGATTTGTATTGCGCTTTGCGTTATTATTGGTTTTCCGTTTAAACTGACCCGACCCAAACGCGCCGAACTACACGCCAAAGAGGGATTTGTAATAGTGGCGCTTAGTTGGCTTGCTTTAAGTATTATCGGTGCTTTGCCGTTTATTATAAGCGGTGCAATACGGGACCCTATCGACGCACTGTTTGAAACGGTGTCCGGTTTTACAACGACCGGTGCCAGCATTTTAACCGATGTTGAAGTTTTGCCCAAAAGTATGCTGTTTTGGCGCAGTTTTACCCACTGGATTGGCGGTATGGGCGTGCTTGTGTTTATACTTACCGTTTTGCCGATGAGCAGCGGCAACCACATGAACCTTATGAAAGCAGAAAGCCCTGGTCCCTCGGTTGACAAATTTGCGCCCAAGGTTAAAACCAATGCCAAAATTCTTTACTCGATATATATTGTACTAACACTTTTGCAAATTGTATTTTTACTAATTGGAAAAATGCCGTTATTTGATGCCGTTACCACGGCTTTCGGCACGGCAGGCACCGGCGGCTTTGGAGTTAAAAATACAAGCCTTGCCGGTTATTCTATGTATAACCAAGTAGTTGTAACAATATTTATGTTGTTGTTTGGCATTAATTTTAATTTCTATTTTCTACTTATCTGCAAACGTTTTAAGCGCGCCTTTAAAAATGAAGAGGTGCTTACCTATTTTGTCATTATAGCGGCGGCAATTGCCATTATTACTGTTGACATTCGTGAAATTTTCGGCAGTATTGGTATAGCCCTTCAACAATCGGCATTTCAAGTTGGTTCGATAATCACAACCACCGGTTTTTCAACGACTGACTTTAATTTATGGCCACAGGTATCAAAAACAGTACTTGTTATTCTTATGTTTATAGGCGCGTGTGCCGGCTCTACGGGCGGCGGTATGAAAGTTTCACGGCTTATTATTCTTGTTAAAACGGTAGCTAAAGAATTGCACGGGTATATCCATCCCGGCAGTGTTAAAAAAATCACACTAAACGGTAAACAAATCCCTCACGAAGTTGTACGTACAACCAATGTGTTTTTTGTGACCTATGTTTTAATATTTGCATTGTCAATATTTCTGGTGTCGTTTGACGGTAAAGACCTTGTGACAACTTTTACATCGGTTGCTGCAACCTTTAATAATATCGGTCCCGGCCTTGAAATTGTAGGGCCCGCAGGAAACTTTTCGACTTTTTCGGCAGGCGCGAAACTGGTTTTGATATTCGATATGCTGGCGGGCAGGCTTGAGTTATTCCCTATGCTTATGCTGTTTAGCCGCCACGCCTGGAAAAAGTTTTAGTTTCACTTTACTAACAATTAATAAAAAAGCGCGTAACCAAAAATTTGGCTACGCGCTTTTTTATTAGTCTTCTACAGGGTCCTTTTCAAAATCGTTTTCAAACATTATATTTGTTGGCTGAAGTTCTTTTTTGTTTTTCACAAGTTTAAGCACAACCAGTGTTGCAGCCACCGCTGCCAGCACGCCAACTATGACAGATATAACTATTATGAGGGTGTTTTTATTTTTCATATTAATTACCTCCGATTATTAGTATCTCAATAAAATAATTATATAGTATAAAAAAGCAAAAAACAACAATTATTTATCTTTTTTAACTTTAAACGCCACCTTAAACATTAACACAAGACAAATAAGTTCGCAAAACATACCGCCAAGCGCTAAAGCAACAGTTATATTATTAGTTAAAATATAAAGCAACGACACCAAAATTTGCTTTGCAAGCCACAGCAGTGCAACACACATAAGGTAAACAAAAAAGCGGTTTAGCAAGGCAAAAATATCGTTTGCACGGTATTTAAAAACAAATTTTTTAAGTGGCCAGAACATAACAAGCGCCCACAGCGAATAAGCCGTAAGTTCAGCCCCCGATGCAGCCACACCGATTATTTGCAAACTGCTGTCAAGCAGAGTGCGAAAAAGTGCACAAACCAAGGCAACTGCAAAATATTTTAGCAATTGCACCCTGTTTTCGTACATTTTATCAATCACTAAATCAACTTTTTTCATTATTCCATCCTATAAACCAACACCCCGAAAAGTTTGGCTTTTCGGGGTGTCATAATTATTTTGCGTAGTCTATCGCGCGGTTTTCACGAATAAGGTGAACCTTAATTTGACCGGGATATTCAAGCTCGTTTTCAATCTTTTTACAGATGTCACGAGTCAGCAATACCATCTGATCGTCAGAAACGTCATTGGGGTTAACCATAATTCTGATCTCACGGCCTGCTTGAATTGCAAATGTTTTTTCAACACCTTCAAAGGAGTTTGCAATTTCCTCAAGTTTTTCAAGGCGCTTAATATAATTTTCAAGGTTTTCACGGCGTGCACCGGGCCTTGCAGCCGAAATGGCATCTGCAGCCTGAACGATAGCCGCGATGTTTGTTTTTGTTTCAACATCACCGTGATGCGCCTCAATAGCGTGAATAACGCCTGCAGACTCACGGTACTTTTTAGCAAGGTCAACACCGATTTGAATGTGCGAACCTTCCATTTCAAAGTCAACACTCTTGCCTATATCGTGGAGAAGACCCGCCTTTTTGGCAAGGGCAACATCCTCACCCATCTCTGCCGCAATAAGTCCGCAAAGCTGAGCCACCTCAATAGAATGATTGAGTACATTTTGACCGTAACTTGTCCTGTATTTAAGACGTCCCAAAAGTTTAATAAATTCGGGGTGTACACCGTGCACACCGGTTTCAAACACAGCGCGCTCGCCCTCTTTTTTCATTGTTATTTCAAGGTCACGGCGAACTTTTTCAACCGTTTCTTCAATACGTGCAGGATGGATACGGCCGTCTGAAATGAGTTTTTCAAGTGTAAGCCTTGCAACCTCACGCCTAATCGGGTCAAAGCTGGAAACAGTAATAGCCTCTGGTGTGTCATCAATAATAAGGTCAACACCCGTGATTGTTTCAAGTGAGCGTATATTACGGCCTTCACGACCGATAATTCTGCCCTTCATCTCATCGTTTGGCAGTGCAACAACAGACACTGTTGATTCGACAACGTGGTCTGCCGCACATTTTTGAATTGCAAGAGATAACAGATTGCGTGCTTTTTCGTCAGCGTTTTCTGCATATCTTGCTTCGTACTCCGAAATTTTAACCGCATAATCGTGTTGCAACTGTTCTTCAAGTTGACGGAAAAGTTCAGCCTTTGCAGCATCAGCCGTAAAGCCCGAGATGCGTTCAAGCACAGCTACCTGTGCACGCTTAACCTCGTCTGCCTCTGCCTGAGTTTCCTCTGCTTTTTTAATTTTTTCGTTTAAAATTTCTTCTTTTTTGTCAAGATTATCGTATTTTTTATCAAGACTTTCTTCACGTTGCTGAAGACGTTTTTCCTGCCTTGTTACCTCGACACGACGCTCCTTGAGTTCGCGTTCTTGCTCAGTTCTCTCTTTATGTAACTGTTCTTTCGCTTCAAGTATAGCCTCTTTTTTCTTAGTGTCGGCTGTTTTTATCGCCTCATTGATTATTCTTCTGGCTTCATCGTTAGCAGAACCGATTTGTTTTTCCGATACCGATTTCCTATAAAAAAATCCACATATAAAAGCAATAAATCCGATAACAAGGGCGGAACCTACAGCAACGGCAACTAAAACCGTTGATGACATTTTAAAATCCTCCCTTTTGAATTTAGCATATATAGCCTTTTAAATTATACAACTTTTACAAAGTGCTGTCAAGTAAACGACTTTATTTATATATAAAAAATAATAGTAGTAAATTAAATTTTTATATGATATAATAATCGCAAACGATTATTATATTTGATTTAATGTCCATCGCAAACGATTATTATATTTGATTTAATGTCCGTTTTACTCGCCGCTTTCACGGCAACCGTAAAACATGGACAATTATATCATAACACTTTGTGTTCATGATATAATAAAATAGAATAACTGTATAGAGAGGTCAAAATGGCTACAAACAAAAAAACTAAAACAACGAAAAAAGCAGCAAGTACGCCTGCGCCAAAAAAATTACGGCACGAAGTACTTGAAAGTGTTATTGCTGTTATTTCATTTGCGGTAACCCTTTTGTTGCTTTTATCAGTATACATAAATGCACTTGGCGCGTTCGGTGCAGTTTTACACTCGGTGTTGCACACAATGTTCGGTGCGGGGGCATATTTTTTGCCTGCATTTACTTTATGGCTTGGCATTTCGCTTGTCCGCGAAAGCAAAGTTGCACTGTCAGTTCGGTTGTGGACAGGCCTTATGCTTGTTATTTCGCTTTCGGGCGTGTGTTATCTGTTTGAACCTAAAGAATATTTTGGTTCGTTTGGCTTTTTAGAATTTATACCTGACGGCATTGTTGATATGGCAGGCCGTGCCGGCGGTATTGTGGGAGGTATTGTTGCATACCCACTAATATGCCTTTTGACAAAGATAGGTTTTGCCATTATTTTTATAGCACTTGCACTTATCTCGGCTCTGACATTTTTCGATATAACTCTCTATCAGATTTGGTGTAAAATACAATCTGTTTTTGCAAAAGAGCAAAAAAGCGAGCCAAAAGCGGTTCGCGCTGAAGTGGTTGAAAAGCCACGGCGCGCAAAGAAAATTGATGTTTTTGTTGACGAAGAACCTGTTGCAATGCAAGACGAACCGACGGCTGAACCTGAAATTATTATCGACGGTGACGATGTTGAAATAAAACCGTTTTCAAGTATACCGTTTTTTGTGCATGACGATGTAAACGCCGACGAATATGTAACAACTGCAAACATAGAAGCGCTAAAACCGGCACGCAAACCGCGCGCAAAGAAAAGCGAAAGCCAAGAGATTTCGGGTGAGCAGCAACAGATGTATATGTTCCCGCCTAAAAGTTTGCTGGAAACACCAAAACAAACGGGCGGAATTACCCGTCAAGAACTTATGCAAACAGAAAAAACACTTATGCAAACGTTGTCTGATTTTGGCATAGATGCCACAATGGTTGGTGCATCTGTAGGCCCTATCGTAACGCGCTATGAAATATCACCAAGCAAGGGTGTTCGCGTTTCTAAAATAACATCGCTTGCCGACGATATAGCGCTGTCGCTTGCTGCAACAACAATACGTATCGAGGCGCCAATTCCGGGTAAAGCCGCGGTTGGTATTGAGGTGCCAAACAAGAAAAAAAGTATGGTATATATAAAAGAGTTGCTTGACTCTGACGAGTTTGTAAACTCCAAAAATCCGCTAACCGTGGCGTTGGGCAAAGATATTTCTGGTAACCTTGTTTACGGCGACCTGTCAGATATGCCGCACTTACTTGTTGCAGGTGCTACAGGTTCGGGTAAATCGGTATGTATAAACACCATTTTGATGTCGCTTCTTTACAAGGCATCACCCGAAGATGTAAAACTTATACTTATTGACCCGAAAGTAGTTGAACTTGAAGTTTACAACAAAATACCTCACCTTATTGTACCTGTTGTTTCAAACCCCAAAAAAGCCGCAGGCGCTTTGCAGTGGGCGGTAAACGAAATGGAAAAGCGGTACAATATGTTTTTTAGCGTTAACGCCAGAAATATTCACGGTTACAACGCCTATGCCGCAAAGCACTCGGAAAACTGTGAAAAAATGCCGCAAATTGTAATTGTAATTGACGAGCTTGCCGACCTTATGATGACATGTGCAAAAGAGGTTGAGGATTACATTGTAAGGTTGTGCCAAAAAGCGCGTGCTGCAGGTATTTATCTGATTATTGCAACACAGCGGCCATCTGTTAATGTAGTAACCGGACTTATCAAAGCCAATGTCCCCTCAAGAATTGCTTTTGCCGTTACGTCCAACACCGACTCGCGCGTTATACTCGACGGTTCGGGTGCTGAAAAACTGCTTGGTAAGGGTGATATGCTCTTTAAAGGCAGAACAATGGGCGCGGCGCGCAGAATACAGTGTTGTTTTGTAAGCGACGCCGAAGTTGAATCGGTAGTTGAATATATTAAAAAATATTCGGGCACTGCACAATACGATGAAAGTGCAAACGACGCTATGGAAAATTACTCTCAAAAAGACGGCGGTGCCGCAGGCGGCAGTTCGGAAGACGAGGATTTAGATGAGATGTTCTGGCCTGCCGTTGAGTTTGTAATTGAAAGCGGAAAAGCATCTACTTCAAACCTTCAGCGTAAATTTAAACTCGGCTATGCAAGGGCTGCAAGAATTATTGACATAATGGAAGAAAAGGGTATCATCGGCGAGTACGAGGGTGCAAAACCGCGCCAGGTAAATATGACTATGTCAGAATATCAGGAAATGATGGTAAAGCGTGACTGATGAGCAGAATTTTAATTTTAGAAGACGATGAAAATATATCCTCTATAATCGCGTTCAACCTTAAAAATGCAGGATTTGAGGCGGTGCAGGAGTATGATGGTGCGGCAGGGCTTGCGCGACTTTTTAATGAGCGCTTTGACCTGCTTGTGCTTGATGTTATGCTGCCCTCAATGTCCGGTTTTGAAGTGTTAAAATCACTGCGCGAAAAGTCTGACATACCCGTTATTATACTGTCCGCACGTAATGATGAGCAGGATAAACTTGAAGGGCTTTCGCTGATGGCTGATGATTATATGACAAAGCCGTTTTCGATAAATGAACTTATTGCACGTATTAAAGTAAACTTAAACCGTGCAGGCATTAGTCAAAACGGAGTTATGCAGGTTTGTGATATTACGATAGATTTATCAAAGCACACCGTTTTTCGCGGACAAAACGAACTTTCTGTAAGCAAAAAGGAGTTTGAAATTTTGTCGTTACTTGTAAAAAACCGCGGCAAAGTTATAACTCGCGAACAGATACTTGAAAAAGTGTGGGGATACGACGGGTATCTGGGTGATTTACACACCGTTGATGTTGCAATTGGCAGGCTGCGTGCCAAAATTGAACTTGCACCCGGCACACCTGAGATTATTCTCAGCCGACGGGGTGTGGGGTATTATATAGTATGAAAAAGATTTCTACAAAAATTAACATTTCAATACTTGCGGTTGTAATCACAGTACTTACATTTGTGGGCGCCATTTTAATTGTAAATATGACCGTTGACTACCACCGTGATTTTGAAAAAACGGTGTTGCCGCTTTTAGAGGACGGCGCCGTATCGCAAATTGACAGTGTTGACAAAGCCAAAAATTATCTTGACAACAAAAGTCAGCAACTGTGCAACACATCAGTTAAAGATTATTACATATTTTTAAACGGCAATATTGTAAAAAGTTCCGCTTCTGGCGGCATTATTGAAAAAAGTGCAGTGTTAAACAAGGGTTTACTGGGAGAATTTGCCGTTACAGACTCAATCACTGATAAAATAATATGCTGTGCAAAACCGCTTGAAAACGGCATATTGATTTATATAGTTGATACTAAACGTGAGTTGCTTGACGGTATTTACGAAATTTCGTTTTTGTTTTTGCAAGCACTTATTATAGGAATCGGGCTTGCGCTGTTATTAAGTTTTATAATTTCAAAGCGTCTTACCGCATCTCTTAAAAAACTGGAGTACGGGGCTAAGCGTATGTCTAAAGGCGAGTTTGAAAAAATTGAGATTAAAACAGCGGATGAAGTGGGAAGTTTATGCCGTGTTTTTAACGAAATGGGAAGTCAGATACAAGACGATTTTAATACATTAAAACAAGCAGAAACTTCACGAAAAGAGTTTGTTGCCAACGTATCGCACGAACTTAAAACTCCGCTTACCGTTATTAAAAGTTACAGCCAAACGCTTTGCAACACCCAAGTTGACAGCGACACACAGAAAAAGTTTTTAACGGTAATTGACAGCGAAGTTGACAGAATGACCGATATTGTATCGCAACTACTTAAAATTTCAAGGCTTGAGCAAAAAATTACTGCCAACGAAAAAATCGACTTATTTAAAATCTGCACAGATATTGCAGACACATTAAAATTTGAAGCAGACAAAAAGGGTATTGAAATAACAGTTAATGGCAAAGGTGAAACCAAGGCTGATTTTGACAAAACGGTTACTGTTATTACAAACCTTTTAACCAACGCCGTTAAATATTCCAAACAGGGCGGACGCGTTATTATCAGCGTTAAGGACAATAGCGTTTCGGTTTGGGATAATGGTATAGGCATTGATAAAGAGGATTTAAAACACGTTTTTGAACGGTTTTACCGCACCGACAAAGCTCGCTCGCGTCAGACCGGCGGAAGCGGGCTGGGGCTTGCAATTGCGCTTGAATGTGCAAAAGCAATGAATGCACGTATAACGGTACAAAGCGAGATTAACGAATACACAAAGTTTGAATTGATTTATGATGAACATTGAACAAAATAAGGCGTGCTTTTTTACAGGGCACCGCGATATTACCCAAAACGAATACATCTTTCTTGATAAATATATGCAAGACATACTGTTGGACCATTATTCGCGCGGCTGCAGATATTTTCTTTGCGGTGGTGCTGTGGGTTTTGACCAGTATGCAGCAAATGAAGTTATAAAACTGCGTAAAAAGTTACCGCAAACAAAACTTATACTTATTCTTCCTTGCAAAGATCAAGACAAGTATTTTAGCGATTTTCAAAAGAAAATATACCGTAATACTTTAGAATTGGCAGATGAAATTCATTATGTTTCGGACAAATATTACAGTGGGTGTATGCACAAGCGCAACAGAGAACTTGTAATGCACAGTGACTATTGTATCTGTTTTTTACGCAAAAACAGCGGCGGCACAAAATACACGGTTGACCTTGCTCTTAAAAAGGGCTGTGAAATAACTAACATTAAAACGGTCATGGATGAAGGAGAGATTTATTATGGCAAAAATTAGTTTAAGCGTTGGCACACTTCAGGCACGCTACGGCGATTTAAAAGCGCTTGAAATGGCAAAAAAAGCAGGCTTTGACGCTGTTGATTTTGACGTTGTAGGCTACGGCAAACGTTCAAGGCCTGATGTTTACAATATGGGCCACGATGAGTTTTTGGAATACTTTACAACTGTTAAAAACAAAGCAGACGAACTTGGCATTGAAATTGCACAAACACACAACCTTGTCGGCGCATACACTCCCGATGCACAAAAAAACGAAGAACTTTTGCACATAGCAAACTGCGGAATTGAGGCATCACGCATACTGGGCACCGACTATACTGTTGTTCACTGCATTTCGACAATGCATTGGGGGTTTGACAAAACTGCAAAGGAAATGCATATTGAAAATCAAAATATGTATGCCCAAATTTTGCCCTGTGCTGAACAGTTTAAGGTTAAAATGTGTCTTGAAACTTTTGGACGCTGCAAACACAAAGGTGTTGCAGGTTTTGACCATTTTGCTCATCCTGAAAGAATGTTTGAAGAGTATGAGAGCATACCGACTGATATGAAAGCATTTTGTATGGACACAGGACACACAAACGCTGCAATTGATGCAGGCTTTTTATCAGCAGGCAATTTTATAAGAATGTTTGGTGCACGCACTAAGGTTTTACATCTTCACGACAACAACGGTTGTTCTGACCAGCACCTTATTCCAGGACAAGGCACTATTAATTGGAAAGACACCTTTAATGCGCTTGAAGAAGTGGGATATAACGGTGTTTATAACTACGAAATAAACCTTGCAAAACTTGGCTACAGTCTTGAAGACACTGTTGAATATCTAGGTAAATATCTTAGAAAATTTACAGATACATTTGTAAAATAAAAAACGGAGAAACTTATGCAGATATTTGATATGCATATACATAACTTTGGCGGCACTCCCAACCCGAAATCACTTTTAGACAAAATGGATACAGCGGGTGTTTACGGCGGCTGTGTATTTTCCGACTGGCCTCATAGTGCAGATTTTGAAACCCGCCTTAATACCGTTCTTAACTGGACTAAAGGCTATCCCGACAGGCTTTTCCCTGTTATGTGGATACACCCTTACGAAAAAGACATTTTTGAAAATATAAAGAAAGCAGCCGACCGCGGTATTGCCGCTTTTAAAATGATATGCACAGACTACTATATCTATGAAGACACTCCTATGGCTCTGCTACGCGAGATTGCGGCTTTAAACAAGCCTGTATTTTTCCATTCGGGAATATTATGGGACGGTGAGGTTTCCTCAAACCACAACAGACCTCTTAACTGGGAGCCGCTTTTAAAGATAGAAGGCCTGCGCTTTTCAATGGGGCATTGTTCGTGGCCGTGGATAGACGAGTGTATTGCAATGTACGGTAAATTTATGAATGCAGGCGGCGATAAAAAAACGGCAGAGATGTTTTTTGACATCACCCCCGGCACCCCTGAAATATACCGACGCGAACTTATTACAAAACTGTATACCATTGGTTACGATGTCGGTGACAACATAATGTTCGGCACTGATGCGTCTGCAGACAGTTACCGCGCCGAGTGGTGCACAAAATGGCTTGACATTGACGCTAAGATAATGGACGAACTTGGTGTAAGCCTTGAAAACCGCCAAAAACTCTACCGTGATAATCTTTTCCGTTTTCTCGGCAAAACCGAATTGGTGCATAACCACATAAGTCCCGACTGTGATAACGACAAACATTGGTCGCCTGTAAGGCAGGATATGCAAAAGATAATTGAAGATATGTATCTTCGACTTAACTTCCCAAAAGAATATAACAACGAGTTTTATAAAGCACTGTCACAACTCAAAATATCCGACGCGATAACCATTGACGGTTATGACAAAAACTGTCAAGACGGGGCGCGCAACCTTTTGTCATTTCTCTACTTTGCCCACCTTCTTGAAACCAAATATAAAAACAAGGGCATAGACAATGAAATATTAATTGACACGCTTAGTGATATTGTTATCTGGACAAATACATGGAGTCAGATAAAAGGCGGGCTGTACCTTGGTGAACTTTGTTGGCTTTCACGTCACCTTTCTATGAAACTGTTTAAACTCGGCAGACTTCAGTTTTGCATGGGTAAAGACAAATATGAAAACAATGTTATAGAAATTCACATACCCGCCGGCGCACCGCTTGATATTGCAGAGTGTCAGGCATCTATAGCACGTGCAAAGGTATTTTTTACAAAGCATTTTCCTGAGTTTGAATATGAGAATTTTACCTGCCATTCATGGTTACTTGACAGCACTCTTAAGCAACTGCTTGACGAAAACAGCAATATCATAAAGTTCCAAAACTTATTTGATATAAAGCAAGAGGATGAGTCGTTTGCCATTCTTAAATATGTCTTTACATGGGACACGAACATCTTAAACCTTAATACAAGGTTATGTAATTCCTCTTTTGCCGAAAAAGTGAAAAAATATGCGCTTTCAGGCAACGAGTTCCACGAATCTTTGGGATACATAAAAAAATAAAACAATAAAAAATATCGCATAAAATTTTATGCGATATTTTTATTTTGTAAAGGTTGTATTATTTTCTAAAAAATTAATTTAGAATATCTGGTTGCCGGTTGTTGGGGTGTACTCGTACAATTCAAGATTTAAAGTGAGTTCTTTTCCGCCCCGTACTACCACAACACTTATAACATCGCCTATGGCGTGGTCTTTTAATATTTTGTTATATTCTTCTTCGGTCGTAATTGAAAGGCCGTCAAGCGATTTTATAAGGTCGCCGGCTTTAAAACCTGCCCTTTGTGCGTGCGAGTTGTCTTCTACACTGTATACATAAAGGCCTGCTTGCGACACACGGTAATACATAGCGGTGTGAAAATCGTTTATCTCTAAAACTTCTATGCCTGTTTCGACCCTGCCTGTTACATAGCCGTGCTCGATAAGGTCGGAAATTACGGTGCTTGCAACATCAATAGGAATTGCAAAACCAAGACCTTCAACGTCTTCACCGGATGATTTTGCATTTACAATACCAATAAGTTGACCGCTTTGGTTAAACAGCCCACCGCCCGAGTTGCCGGGGTTTATTGCGGTGTTGGTTTGAATAAGCGTCATTATATTATTATCAATTGTAATTTCTCTGTCAAGCGCACTTATAATACCGTCGGTAACAGTCCCGCCAAGTTGGCCAAGCGGATTGCCGATTGCAACAACCGTATCACCCACCTTGCATTTTTCAAAGTCGCCAACAACTGCGCTTACAAGTTCTTTAGCCTCTATTTTTAAAACAGCAAGGTCACTTTTTTCATCGCCGCCAACAATTTTTGCTTCATAACTTGTTCCGTCAGTTGTACGGACAGATACTTTAGTCGCACCGTCAATTACGTGATAATTTGTAGCAATATAGCCGTCTTCAGTGATTATCACACCACTGCCGGCACCCTCACTTACATATTGCATCATAAACGAGCCGGTCTGCACTGCCTCGGTTGTAATTTCAACCACACTATCTTTTGCCATATCGGCAATCTGTCCGACAGTCAAGGCATTTTTAATGTCGTTTCCGTCTTTGTCTGCAATGTTAACATCGCGGTAAATTACTGCCGTATTGCCAAGCACCGCATTACCGGCGCCATCACCGATAATTACCGCACCCAGTGCGCCGCCCGCAACCCCGGCGATAAGTGAAAATACAACACATATTGCAACGGTTGAAACAGTGCCGAGTTTTTTCTTCGGTTTTTTCTGTTTGGGCTTGTCGGTATATCCGTAACCACGATATTCGCCGTTTGGCGAAAATGTATAATTTGAATTGTTAAAATTATCGTTCATTGTAACCCAACCCTTCGTTTTTATATATTTATTATAGACGGGTATTATTTCAAAATTATGAATAATTTTTTTAAATAAAATTAAAGTTAGTTTCGTTGTTAATTAAAAGCAGGCTGTAAAAAACAATTGTTTTTTACAGCCTGCTTTTTATGTATTGTTAAAAATTAAAGTTTTTCAGCAGTTACAACACAGTTTGCCATATCAAGAGTAAGTTTATATGTAAAGCCCGACTCTAAAACACCGCCGTCTTTAATATACTGGCTCTTGTAATAAACTTTATTTGTGTTCATATCTATTATATGATCACCCATATCCATAACCTGAACTGTTATAGTAGCTCTCTTTTCAAGATATGCTTTGGGAGTTTCGGCACCGTTGTCGCTGTAGTTAACAATGTCACCGACCTTTAATGCTGTAGGTGCGTTGATGTTGTCATATTTAACAGTAAATGCCTTTACTTCTTTGCCTGTAGCAAGGTCAACAGCCTTAACGGTAATGCTTGATTTTGCAGCATCATCAGTAAGTTCTGTAATTTCTAATGTTTTGTAGTTTGTTTTTATTGCTTCCCAAGTAATAACATAGTTATCACCTGTGTCATCCATAATAAAGTTGTATTTCTCGCCTTCACCTTTTTTGTTTGCAACGATAGGTGTATCACCTTCTACATAGAAAGCATGTTTGAAACCTGAAACATCATTGTCAAATACAATGGAGAACACACCTGTATATTTATCAACTTTTGTTTCTTTAACACCGGCTGTAAGAGTGTTACCGGGATTGATATATACTTTATCTCCGCTTTCGTAGAAACTTACATAATCACCAACCTTAACGGTTGTGCCAAATTTACAATCAAGAACATTATAAGTTCTGTATTCATTGTCAGAACCTGCATAGTAATAGTCTAAAATTGTGTAATAACCATTGTTAATACCAACAACTTTACCGGGTTTTGACTCTGTTGCAAATACTGTTGCATAAACTGTATCTGTTGATGTAGCCTGCATACATTTAAACAAGAAACCGTCGCGCGATTCGATTGTTGTGTCAACACCAATTGATGTAACAAGTTTAATAAGATCGTACTTGTCGTCATTTAAAGGCCAAGGATTATCGTTTAGATACATATATGTTGACGAACCTAAGTTTAATGTGCCCGATTCGGATTCAACAGCAATTGAACTACCTGATGAAATTTTAAGGCTTGAAGCGGGAACGGTTACTGTTTTGGTTGAACTGATTGAGTATGTCAAAACTTCCTCATCCTCGGTGTATGTACCCGAAGCATCTGAATCACGGTATGTAAGTGAGATACCGTAGCCGATATAATCAGAGAAGTCAGAGCCCAAGTCGATGTCGGCACCGTTTGAAAGAAGTGTACCGTTTTTAACGTTGTAACCAAGATTTCTTGTTGTAGTTGCACGGATTACAAGGTCAACTGTATCCATACAGAATACATTTACTGCAAGTGAATCGAGAGGAGCACCGTCAAAGTCGGTGTAAACACCGAGTTCACCGGGAGTGCCCTCAACAGATGTAATAGCGTTTGTGAAAATAACAGCTGCCTGTTCTCTTGTAACGGGGTCTTCACCAGCCTCTACAGAACCCATAAGTTCAGAAACAAGATCGGTATAACCGTCAGGGAACTGTGCGTTTTCATCTTCTACAAGACGAAGAATTTTTGCAAGCAAAGCAGAAAGTTCGTTTGCCGTAACAGGCTCTGAAGGACGGAACATTGAGTTTTCTGTAGACGATGCCACAATATAATTATCAATACCCCATGCTATATAATAACGAAGTGCTGCAGTAGCAGAAACGTCGCCCGTTTCACCCGATTCTATGTATTCAATAGCGTTTGCAGCTTCTTCATATTCAGCTTTGTTAATATCACTGCCGTAAAGCGTTCTGTAAACAGCCATAAGTGCATCGGCACGTGTAAGGTACTGGTCGGGTTTAAAATCACCATTCCAAGTACTTGGAATAACACCGAGTTTATCGACAAATTCGATAGCCTTAAGGTTTTCGTTGTCTGCAGCAACATCGTTATAAGCCGCAAATGTAGAAACACACATGGTGCAACTTAAAATAACAATGATTAAAGCAGAAAGTAAGCTTTTTGCAAGTTTCATTACAATTTCCTCCCGGATTTATTGATATTTTGATTATATATATATTAATACTGATAGTCAACGCGCAATTTTAAAATGTAACATAACTGATACATTTGTATTGCATTCTAAACAAAAAAACTGCACAAACTTTGTGCAGTTTTTTTATTAAAGTGATAGCAAATAAGCGTTTATAAACCCATCTATGTCACCGTCCATAACGGCGTTGATATTGCCCGACTCAAAACCGGTGCGATGGTCTTTGGCAAGAGTATACGGCATAAATACATACGAACGGATTTGCGAACCCCAACCAATTTGCATGTGTTCGCCCTTTATATCCTCGATTTTTTCAAGGTGTTCGCGTTCTTTTATTTCAACAAGTTTGGATTTTAACATTTTCATCGCCATATCGCGATTTTTATGCTGAGAACGCTCGTTTTGGCACGCAACGACAACCCCTGTGGGTATGTGGGTAATACGAATGGCGCTTTCGGTTTTATTTACATGCTGACCGCCGGCACCCGATGCACGATAGGTATCAACCTTTAAGTCTTCGTCACGTATTTCTATATTTATATCGTCGTCAAGTTCGGGCATAACCTCTAAAGATGCAAATGATGTATGGCGTCTGCCCGACGAGTCAAACGGCGACACACGGACAAGACGGTGCACACCGTTTTCACCTTTCAGATAGCCGTAAGCGTTAACGCCCTCAACAAGAATTGAGGCACTTTTTATACCGGCTTCATCACCATCCAGCATATCAAGTACTGTGATTTTGTAGTCGTGGCGCTGTGCAAACCTTGTATACATACGATAAAGCATTTCCACCCAATCTTGCGCTTCGGTACCGCCTGCGCCTGCGTGAAATGTAAGAATGGCATTGTTTTTGTCATACTCACCCGACAGCAAGGTTTTAAGTTTTGCGCTGTCAAGGTCACGTTCAAACACCGGAAAACCCTCGACAATTTCACTTTCAACCTCGTCCAACGCACCGTCATCGGCAAATTCAATAAGCGTTGCAAGGTCGTCGTACTGACGGACAAGTTTTTCATATTCGGCAATAGTGTCTTTTGCATTTTTAATAGACTGCGACACCTTTTGGCTGCGTTCCATATCATTCCAAAAACCGTCTTGTGCTGTAAGTTCTTCGTCCTGTTTAAGTTTTTGCTTAACCTCGTCAAGTTTCAGTGCATTATACAGGTTATCAAGCCCGTCTTTTAAAGCAGACAGGCGGATTTTGTATTCGTCAATAATAATCATAATAACTCCGTTTAAAAAATATCTTTCAATATTATATATTCGCACTCACGTTTTGTCAACACGGACAGATTTTTCAAATGGGTATTTATTTTTTATAATTTATATAGTATAATAAACTAAATATGTCTATTTTTAAAAGGAGTACTTACATTGAAAGCAAAACACGGTTTGATAATTTCGCTTGCCGCATTTTTAACAACTGCGGTACTGCGCGTTTTACAGTATATTTTTATTATTGACAATTCAGGGCTGTTTAGTATTAATTCGGTTTTTGACAAAGTACTAAGTGTGTCGCTATACGGTGTGATAGGTGTTTTGGCATTAATCGCGGTGTTGTGGCTGTTTATCGGTGACAAAACAGAAAGTTACGCAAACGGACTTTTAAATAACAGCGGTGCAGGCTGCGTTTCGATTACGGCAGCGGCTGTGTTGCTGTTTGACAGTGGTGTACGCCTTGGACAAATGATGGCTAACAAAACTTTAGACTGGGTTGCAATTTTGTCGTTTGCGTCGGCTTTATACTTTGCGTTGCTTGCATTCGACGCGTTTGCAAAACGCACAAGCCGTGTTACCGCCGTACTTGGCTTTTTTCCGCCAATATACATTTGTGTTTACGGCGTGAAAGCGTTTTTTGATTCGTTTGAAAAAGTTCATGTAAGTGAAAGCAAACTGGAAATACTTACAATATGTGCGCTTGCAATGATGCTTATAAGTTTCAGTTGCTCAAAAGCGGGTGTAAATATAAGTAAAAAGCGGTTAGGTGCTTTTACAATGCTGTATATTTCAATATGCGCACCCACCTCGCTTGCAAAACTAATCGCTTTTGCTTTCGGAAAGGTAACACAGTTATATATAACAGAGTTTGTTTTTGCGCTGTTTGAAATTGCTGTTGCTGTTTTAGGCGTTATAATTCTTGCAAAACTTGACAGTGCACAAGCACCCGTCGTTAAAAATGAAGAAGTTGTGACTGATATGTCAGACTTTGATTTATACATCGACCAAATCCCTGAAGAGAAAGAGGAAATAAGTGAGTAAAGAGAATACAAGAAATTTTTCTATAATAGCACATATCGACCACGGAAAATCAACTATTGCCGATAGACTGCTTGAAATTTGTAATGCCGTTACGCAACGTGAAATGGAAAACCAATTACTTGATAATATGGAGCTCGAGCGCGAACGCGGAATTACAATAAAAGCACGCGCTGTCCACCTTGACTACAGGGCAAAAGACGGTAAACTGTATACAATTAACCTTATTGACACACCTGGACATGTTGACTTTAACTACGAGGTTTCGCGCGCTTTGGCGGCTTGTGAGGGGGCAGTACTTGTAGTTGACGCTTCACAAGGTATTGAGGCGCAAACACTTGCCAACACTTACATCGCACTTGACAACAACTTAGAACTTGTACCTGTAATTAACAAAATTGACCTGCCGTCTGCCGACCCTCAGCGCGTTATACACGAAATTGAGGATATTATCGGAATTCCTGCAGAGGATGCGCCTCTCGTATCGGCTAAAATGAATATTAATATGGAATCGGTGCTTGAAGCGGTAGTACAAAACATACCGGCGCCGACAGGTGACGACAATGCACCGCTTTCAGCACTCATTTTTGACAGTTATTATGACAGTTACAAGGGCGTTATCGTTTACATTCGTATGATGGACGGCACTTTGAAAACGGGTGATGTTATTCGTATGATGGCGACAGGTGCAGAATTTGAAGTTGTAGAATGCGGCTTTATGCGCCCGCTCGGCCTTGAACAAACAGGAATACTTAAAGCAGGCGATGTAGGTTATTTTACAGCATCAATTAAAAATGTTGAAAACACTCGTGTGGGCGACACCGTAACGCACGCTGACCGCCCATGCCAAACGGCGCTTGCAGGTTATAAAGAGTGTACGCCAATGGTGTTTTCGGGTATTTATCCTGCAGACGGCGCAAAATACGACGACCTTAAAGACGCGCTTGCAAAACTCAAACTCAACGACGCTTCGTTTATGTTTGAGCCCGAAACCTCGGCGGCACTCGGTTTTGGTTTCCGCTGCGGCTTTTTGGGACTGCTGCACATGGAAATTATTCAAGAGCGTATTGAACGCGAGTTTATGCTGGACATTATAACCACTGCACCATCTGTTTCCTATCTTGTAGAAAAGACAAACGGCGAAAAGGAATATATCTCAAACCCGACAAACTACCCAGACCCTGCAGAAATTGCACAGACGCTTGAGCCGTATGTCAAAGCGGATATAATAGCGCCTGAGGAATTTGTGGGCAACATTATGGAACTGTGTCAAGACAGACGCGGCATATTTAAAGATATGACATACCTCGACACAACCCGTGTAAATATACACTACGAACTGCCTTTGGGCGAAATTGTATACGACTTTTTTGATACTCTGAAATCCCGCACACGCGGTTATGCATCTCTTGATTACGAGTTGTCAGACTACAAGGTGTCAAAACTTGTTAAACTTGACATTATGCTGTCGGGAGAAGTGGTTGATGCACTGTCGTTTATTGTCCATACCGACAAGGCATACCCCAGGGCTCGCAAAATGGCAGAAAAACTTAAAGAACACATACCGCGCCAGTTGTTTGAAATACCCATTCAAGCTGCAGTTGGCGGTAAAATCATTGCGCGTGAAACGGTAAAAGCGCTTAGAAAAGATGTTCTTGCCAAATGCTATGGCGGTGACATCACCCGTAAAAAGAAACTTCTTGAAAAGCAAAAAGAGGGTAAAAAGCGTATGCGTTCACTCGGTAATGTTGAGGTTCCGCAAGAAGCATTTATGGCGGTACTTAAACTTGACTCGGACAACTGATATGGTTTCACTTTACATTCATATCCCGTTTTGCAAACGCAAGTGCTTTTACTGCTCGTTTTATTCAATCACAGACGATTACCGTGAGCAATATATCGACGCAATTATACGGTGCGTAAAGTTTCACGGCGGTAAAAAGATAAAAACGCTGTATATTGGCGGCGGAACGCCGAGCATATTAGGGGACAGGCTTATACCGGTTATCGAAAGTGTTTATAAGTATTTTGATGTGCAAAAAGATGCCGAGATAACAGTTGAAATTAACCCTGAAAGTTGTGACAGACAATTACTGCAAGCGCTTAAAAGTGTGGGGGTAAACCGGCTGTCGATTGGGGTTCAGTCGCTTTGCGACAGCGAACTTAAATTAATTGGCAGACTGCATGACAGTAAACGGGCGCTTGACACAATTTTGCTTGCACGGGAATGTGGGTTTGACAACATAAGCTGCGACCTTATTTTCGGGTTGCCCTCTCAAAGTGCCCAAAGTTTTAAAAAAAATATTGAAACTCTTAAAGCGCTTGATATACCGCACATTTCATGCTACAATCTGCAAATTGAAAAAGGCACACCCATTTATAACACTGCAAAGCCAAACGAGGCACTTGAAGCACAGATGTACGAAATTTTGTGTGAAAGCCTTAAAGATTACCGACACTACGAAATTTCAAACTTCTGCAAGCGCGGGTTTGAAAGCAGACACAACAGTGCTTATTGGACGGGCGATGATTATTTGGGGTTGGGCCCTGCCGCACACTCAAAAATAGGCAGTAACCGTTACTGTTTTAAAAGCGATATTAATACATTTATAAACAAAGACAACTTTGATTTTGATGAATGTGAGCGGATAACAGACCCGTTATTTGAAAAAATAATGTTAGGGCTTCGCACCGATTTGGGTGTAGACCTTAAATATTTACAAAACAGCAAAAAGTTTATTTTACAACTTGAAGCTGGCGGTTTTGCCACCCGCAAAGACGGACGGCTGATACTTACTGATAAAGGATTTTACTTATCAAATACAATTATTTCAAGCATAACTGCAAAGGAGTGTTAAAAATGGTTTATGAATATAAAACGCAGGGCGTTTGCTCACGCGCAATACGCTTTGAAGTTGATAACGGCATTGTTAAAAGCTGTGAATTTATAGGCGGTTGCAACGGCAACACACAGGGAATTTGTGCGCTTGTTGAGGGAATGGAAGTAAGCGAAGTTATAGACAGACTTGAGGGGATAAAGTGCGGATTTAAGTCAACTTCCTGCCCCGACCAACTTGCAAAAGCACTGTCGGAGATTGGTGAGTAATGGTAGAATTATTATCGCCTGCGGGCAATTTTGAAAAGTTAAAGGCGGCGGTGCATTACGGTGCAGACGCTGTTTATCTTGCAGGAAAACAGTTTGGTATGCGTGCGCTTGCCGGCTGTTTTTCGGTTGACGAAATGCGAAGCGCCGTGCAATACTGTCACCAAAGAAACAAAAAGGTGTATCTTACCCTTAATGTTATGCTGCACCCGTTTGAATATCCTGCACTTACAAACTATTTAAAAGAAATTGAAGATATTGATTTTGATGCATACATAATTGCCGACCTTGGTGTGCTGTCACTTGTAAAGGAACTTTCGCCCAACCGCGAAATTCACATTTCAACTCAGGCATCTGTATTATCGGCGCAAAGTGCTAAAATGTATATGGACCTTGGTGCCAAGCGCGTTGTACTGTCGCGCGAACTCACTTTTGACGAAATTGCAGATATACGTGCAAAAACGCCAAAAGAGCTTGAACTTGAAGCGTTTATTCACGGTGCCATGTGCATATCTTACAGCGGACGTTGCTTTATATCCAACCACTTTACAGGCAGAGATGCAAACCGCGGCGCTTGTGCACAGCCGTGCCGTTGGATTTACAAGTTTGCCGAAGAAAAACGCCCTGAAATGCCGCTTACAGCAGAGCAGTCGGAGCGTGGCACGCTTTTGTTTGGCTCAAAAGACCTTTGTATGATAGAACATATCCCCGCCCTTATGCAAAGCGGTATTACGTCTTTTAAAATAGAGGGCAGAATGAAAAGCGCTTATTATGCCGCAGTTACTGCAAACGCATATCGGTTGGCAATTGACAGTTACATTAAAAACCCCAATGCGTATCAGTTTGACGAGCGGTGGCTTTTAGAACTTGAAAGTGTATCACACCGTGAATATGACACCGGATTTTTCTTTGACACACCCCAAAACGACCCTAAACTTGCAAACAGCGCAGGGTATCTTGAATCAAAAGCATACCTTGCCGACTGCGTAGGTTATGACAAAGATACAAAACTTGCAAAGTTTATTCAAAAAAACAAGGTATCAGTGGGGCAAAATGCCGAGGTTTTATCGCCCGGTATGACAGGGCGCCCGTTTGTTATAGAAAATATGTTTGACAGCAAAATGAATGTAATTGACAGTTGCCCGCACCCCTACCAAGAGTTTTTTATAACTATGCCGTTTGACATTAAAGACGGCGATATTTTAAGAGCGTAATTTGTACTCCGTAAGATATCTAACCCAAAATGACACTTTCAAAAATCGAAAGTGTCATTTTTCTTTATAAAAATTAACGGAGATGCTTCGCAAGGAAGTATCTCCGTTATAGCAGAGTAATTTTTGTTTTAATAAATCAGTTATCTTTGTATTGTTCTATCTCCATAAGAATCTTAATAATCTTTTCTTGCTCTTCTTGACTTTTTGTTAATAAAAACTCATAGCATTCAAGAGGTAAATTACGAGCAGAAGTGTTTTCGCCGCCAAGATTCTCGAAAAGTTTAGATAATGATATTTTTAACGAACAAGCAACTTTATCAATACTTTCCAATGTGGCATTCTTTTCTCCGCGTTCTAACTGACCGATATATGTCGGGTGGCAACCGGCAAGTTCGGCTAACTTTTCTTGACTTAAGCCAAGTTGCGTTCTATAATTACGGATACGCTGACCAACAATTTTAGCTAAATCACTCATAAAATCACCTCTATATTAGAGTCTATTGATATTGTTATAAATATTCTACATACTATTGATATTGATAACCCAAATAGATATACTATAAATATTAAAAAGCATAATTTTCTTGCTTATAGTATTCTTTAAGAGGTGAAAATATGAATAAATATCATACTTGTTGTGTTTTTGGTCATAGTTTGATAACTGAAACCGAGGAATTAAAAACAAACCTTTACGATATTGTTGAAAAAATGATTTTAAACGAAAATGTTGATACCTTTCTTTTCGGAAGTAAAAGTTGTTTTAATGATTTCTGTCTTGACCTTGTAACAAAAATCAAAGAAAAATACCCGCACATAAAACGAATTTATGTGCGGGCGGAATATCCATATATTAGTGAGCATTATAAAAGTTATCTTTTAGAAAGTTATGAAGACACCTATTATCCCGAAAAGATAATAGGCGCAGGCAGAGCAATTTATATTAAGCGCAACTATGAAATGATAAATAACAGCCAATTTTGTATCGTTTACTATGATGAACAAAATTCACCCGTCAACCGAAAAAGCGGAACCAGGATTGCTCTTGATTACGCCATAAAAAAAGGAAAACACGTTATAAAATTGCCAATTTTAAAAAATGAGTTTTAATAGTTTATCTACCATAACATTTTTAAATCTCAACAAAACGATTTTTATAAAAAATCAACGGAGATACTTCCTTTGAAGTATCTCCGTTTGGCTTTTTTTATTTCGGTTTTACTTTTAACAGCACTGCAAACAACACCGCAGAGGCAAGTGCCTGTAAGAAATTCATTCCTATGCCGCCTAGTGACGACATGAAAGCGGCAGACATTTCGCTTGCCGATATTATAAGAAGCAAAACATCGGCAAAATAATAGCCAAGCACCGTTATAATACCGGCAAGGCTTACCGCAAGCGGTTTTATCTTGCCGTTGCAAATGCGTATAATAAGTTTAATTGCAAGTACAATAAGCGCTTTTATAATAACTGTAGCAGGGATATATGCAACATATCCGAGCGCCAAATCGCAAAGCCCTGCGCCGATAACGGCTGCGGGCAAAGCATAGCCGAGTGGCAGAGTTGCTGCCGCAAAATAAATTACGGCATCACCGATATGGACATACCCGAAACTGCCGATTGGCAGGCTTATGCAGGTTGCAACAAAAGTCAGAGCAGCAAACAGCGCTGCCATAATAAATTGTTTTAGATTTTCGCTTTTCATATTTATACCTTCTTTAATCAAGTTCGCGTTTGCCTGTATACAGCTCGTAATAACGCCCTTTTTGTTTTAACAAATCGTAGTGGTCACCACGTTCGATAATTTCACCCTGTTCCAAAACCATAATGGCATTTGAATTGCGAACAGTTGACAAGCGGTGTGCAATAACAAAGGTAGTACGTTCTTTCATAAGACGGTCCATACCGTGTTCTATATGCCGTTCGGTACGGGTGTCAACCGAACTTGTTGCCTCGTCGAGAACAAGTATCGGCGCTTTTGAAAGTGCGGCACGGGCAATGTTGAGTAGTTGACGCTGTCCTTGTGATAAGTTTGCACCATCACCCTCGATAACGGTGTCATACCCATGTTCAAGACGCATAATAAAACTGTGTGCACTTGCCGTTTTTGCAGCTGCAATAACCTCTTCATCGGTAGCGTCAAGCCTGCCGTAGCGAATGTTTTCGCGTATGGTACCGCTAAACAGATGTGTATCTTGCAAAACCATAGCGATTTTTTCACGCAGTTGTGAGCGCTTGTAGTCGCGAATGTCAATTCCGTCTATGGTGATTGAGCCGCTTTGAATATCATAAAACCTGTTAAGCAAGTTTGTTATTGTTGTTTTTCCCGCACCGGTTGAACCTACAAATGCAATTTTTTGGCCCGGCTTTGCATAAAGAGAAATATCTTTAAGAATAATCTTATCGGGATTATAGCCAAAAGTGACATTTTTAAGTTCGACATAACCTTTCATATCCTTTGTGCTTTGTGCGTCGGCACGGTCTGACGGTTCGGGCTCAAGATCTAAAATGCCAAACACACGCTCGGCACCTGCAAGCGCCGAAAATATTGACGACATTTGCTGTGCTATATTATTTATAGGCATTGAGAAATGGCGGGCATACTGCACAAACACGGTAAGGCCGCCAAGGTCAAACTTGCCAAGCACACAAAGAATACCACCTATGCCTGCTGTTAGTGCATAACTTATCTGCGAGGTATTGCCGAGAATGGGACCCATAATACCGCCCCAGAACTGAGCGCCTATCTGTTTATCACGCAAGTCCTCATTTAAAAGACCAAATTCCTCTTTACAAACGCCCTCATGATTAAACACCTTTATTACCTTTTGTCCGGAAACGGTTTCTTCGATATATCCGTTTACGGCGCCAAGGGCGGCTTGCTGTGCAGAGTAATATTTACGGCTTATCTTTGCAATGGCATTACCGCCGAAAATAAAAATGGGAGTAAAGAAAATAGTGATAAGGGTAAGCCATATATTAGTATAAAACATCATCACGAGTGTACCGATTATATTAACCGCACCCGAAATGAGTGATACTACCGAACTGTCAAGCATCATACCGATGTTATCAACGTCGTTTGTAAAACGGCTCATAACCTCACCGGTGGGGTTTTTGTCAAAAAAACTGACAGGCAGGGTTTGAACTTTATCAAAAAGGTCATTACGTATACGCTCTATCGCGCTTTGCGACACGCCGAGCATAAGCCGCTGTTGAAGGTAGGTAAAAACCACACCAACAAGATAAATTGCAACCATTACAACTATCATTGAAACAAGGCTTGTAAGTTTTTGTCCGACTGTTTTATCAGGGTCAACAAGCCCATTGATTACGGGGCGGAGAATGTAGGACCCTGCAAGGCTTGAAAGCGTTGAAAACAACATACATATTATAACGGTTATAATACGCCATTTATAATTTGCCAGATATTTTAAAAGGCGTGACATTGTAATGCGCATATTTTTAGGCTTACCGCCGGGTCCGCGGCCACGCGGTCCACGCGGTCCACCGGGACCGCCGCGTCCTGCAGGTGCATTGGAAGTGCCACGGTATTGCTGACGGAGTTTTTCTATACTGCGTGCTGACATTATGCCGCGCCCCCTTCCTTATTCTCATTTTGAGAGTAATAAATTTCGCGGTATTCGGTATTGTTTTCCAAAAGTTGCGAATGTGTACCGATGCCGGTTATAACACCGTCGTCCATAACAACGATTTTATCGGCGTCGATAACTGACGAAATGCGTTGTGCGATAATGATTTTTGTGCTGTTTTTAAGTTGATTTTTAAATGTAGAGCGAATTTTAGCCTCGGTAGCTGTGTCGACAGCGCTTGTAGAGTCGTCAAGCACAAGTATTTTTGGATTTTTCAAAAGCGCACGCGCAATACAAAGACGCTGTTTTTGTCCGCCCGACACATTTGTGCCGCCCTGACCGAGTTCCATTTGATAACCGTCTTTAAAACCTGAAATAAAGAGGTCTGCCTGCGCGTTTTGGCAAGCGGTTTTTATTTGTTCGTCAGTGGCATCACCGTCGCCCCAGCGCAAGTTGTCTTCAATACTGCCCGAAAACAAAACATTTTTTTGCAGCACCATACCAACGCCCTCACGCAAGTTATAAAGGCTGTAATCACGGACATTTACACCGTCAATCAAAACCTCACCCTCATCGGCATCGTAAAGGCGGGCGATAAGCGAAACCAAAGTGGTTTTGCCGCAGCCGGTAGAGCCGATAATACCTACCGTTTCTCCCGAATTTATAGTAAGGTTTATATTATCAAGCACCTTACCCTCGCTGTTTTTATAATAACGAAAACTAACGTTTTTAAATTCGATATTACCATCTGTCACGGTCGCGTTGGGGTTTTTGGCAAGCAAGTCGTCAATATCAATATCCTCGTCAAGCACCTCGCCTATACGCTTACCTGCGGCGAGCGCACGCGATGAAAACATAAACATCATTGTTACCATAACAAGTGAGTGCAAAATTTGATTGATATAACTTATAAACGCGATGAGGTCACCGTCGGGCATGGCGCCGTTCATTACCATTTTACCGCCAAACCACAAAACCGCAACGACTGTAAAGTTCATAATAAGGGTAGTCAGCGGATTCATACAAATCATTACCATCATTGCGCTGATGCCGGTATTTTTAAGGTCGGCATTTGCGTGACGGAACTTTTTAACCTCAAAATCCTCACGGACAAACGATTTTACAACGCGCACATTTGTTATGCTTTCCTGTATGTTTGAGTTGAGCGCGTCGATTTTAGACTGCATCATACCAAAACGCGGAAAACCTACCTTAATTATAAATATAAGCACAACAAAAATTGCAGGAATTGCCACTGCAAGCACTGCTGCAAGATTGGGCTGCATTGTTATAGCCATAATCAGCGCGCCGATAAGCATACCGGGGGCACGCAAAAACATTCTGAGCAGTGTATTTACAAAGTTTTGAATTTGCGTTACATCGTTTGTAAGGCGGGTGACAAGCGAGCCGGTTGAAAACTTATCTATATTTGCAAACGAGAACTTTTGTATTTTTGCATACACATCACGACGGACATCAGCAGCAAAATTTACTGCCGCTTTTGCACCGAAGTAGGCACCGCCGACACCGCCTGCCATCATACAAATTGCTGTGAGTATCATAAGTGCACATATTTTGGCAATATAAATGCTGTCAGCATTTGCAACACCACTGTCAACTATCATTGACAAAAACTTGGGCATAAGCACCTCACCCACTACCTCTACAATCATACACAACGGACCGAGTATGAAAAAAGGCAGATAGGGTTTGACGTATTTAATCCATCTTTTCATTGTTTTCTCCTTTTAGGTTTTTTTCCATCTTTTCAAGGCACAGTTTAAAAGTAGAAAGTTCGTCATCTGTAATACCTTCAAACATCTTGCTGTCAAGACTTTCAAAAAACTCGCCGCTCAGTTTTATAACGTCAACACCTTTTTTGGTGATTTGAATGTTATTTTGTCTGAGATCGGCCTTTTGAACATTACGGTGTATAAACCCGCCGTTTTCAAGTTTTTTTAAAGTTACAGCCATAGCTGCAGGGCTTATGTGAAACGCCTGCGCCAGTTCCTTTTGCGACTGTGCGGTGTGGTTTTTAAGATACAGTAAAACCCTGTGCTGTGAATGATGCACATTGAGTTCTGTCACAAACTGCTCAATACGGCAGCGGTGCATACGCAATATGCGCATCATATACCCCACCGTTTCTTTATAGCTGTTCATTTGTTCACCTCAAAAATTAGTTAACACGTTAATTAATTATAGCATTATACACCAGAAAGTCAATATATTAAGAAATTTTTATAAATTGTTAATATTCGGTAAAAATAAACGACAGTACTTTACTTTTTTAGTTTTATAATATATGATACAATTACTTAAAAATTAACTTAAAGAAGGTAAATAGGAATTGCTTAATTTAAAAAACATTACAAAGGTTTACAAAACCGGCGGTGAAAGCGTTGAAGCACTTCGCGGGGTGTCACTTAGGTTTAGAAAGAATGAGTTTGTGTCGATACTGGGGCAATCGGGCTGCGGTAAAACAACCCTGCTTAACATTATAGGCGGGCTTGACCGCTATACCGAGGGTGACCTTATTATACGCGGAAAGTCGACAAAACAGTTTAAAGACAGAGATTGGGACTCTTACCGCAACCGTTCGGTAGGCTTTGTATTTCAAAGTTATAATCTTATCCCGCACCAGACGGTACTTGCAAATGTCGAACTTGCACTTACACTGTCAGGCGTGTCAAAGGCCGAACGCAGACGCCGTGCCAAAGAGGTTTTAAATAAGGTAGGGCTTGGCGACCAGTTGCGTAAAAAACCAAACCAGATGTCAGGCGGACAAATGCAAAGGGTTGCTATTGCGCGTGCGCTTATTAACGACCCTGAAATTTTGCTTGCCGACGAGCCGACCGGCGCGCTTGATTCTGAAACGTCGGTACAGATTATGAAGTTGTTAAAAGAGGTGGCAAAAGACCGCCTTGTTATAATGGTAACGCACAACCCCGAACTTGCCGAGCAGTACTCGACAAGAATTATACGGTTGCTTGACGGTACTGTCACAAGCGACACTATGCCCTACACCGACGAAATGGCAAACGCTCAGCCTCCTGCCGAAAAGAAGGGTAAAAAGAAAAAACCGTCAATGTCGTTTTTTACTGCGTTGTCGCTGTCACTAAACAACCTGCTTACCAAAAAGGCTAGAACTCTTATGACATCTTTTGCAGGCTCTATCGGTATTATCGGAATTGCGCTAATTATGTCGGTATCTACAGGTGTATCTGCGTACATTACAAGCATTGAAGAAAGCACAATGGCAAGTTACCCCATTACCGTTAACGAAACGACAATGGATACAAACGCACTTATAACATCGTTTATGAGTTCTAATATGAGTGAAACTGAAAAAACTGATGAAAACACCATTTATTCAAACGATGTTATGGTACAGATGATTGAATCGATGACGGCTGGCATTACCACCAATAATATGACCGATTTTAAGGCGTTTTTAGATGACAGCAAGGAAATGAAAGAGTGTACCAACGATATTAAGTACACCTATCTTACCAAACTCAACACCTATTACGATGCTAAAGATGACGGATACAGAAAAGGCATTTCAAACATATTTGAGATGTACGAAGTGTTAGGACTTGATATGGGCAACACCGCATCAATGTCACCAATGGCTTCGATGTCGACTGTATGGACAGAACTTGTCGGCAACAGTGATTATATTACCGAAACTTACGATGTTATTTATGGCAGACTGCCCCAAAACAGTGACGAAGTTGTCCTTATTGTTGACGACAATAATCAAGTTTCAGACTACACGCTGTATTCACTTGGCATACGCGATATTGATTTAGTAAAAGACTATCTTGAACAGTCGCAAAAAGCGATGGCAGAAGGTAAAGAGTACGACGGTAAAATTGAATCGCCAAACTACAGTTTTGATGAGCTTTGCAATGTTAAGTTTAAAGTGCTGACCGACGCCGACTATTATTCTTATAACGAGCAGACAAAACTTATAACAGAATTGTCTGACACTGCTGTAACTACAAAACTTGAAGATGCAACAGAACTTTCGGTTGTAGGTATCGTACGTGCAAACGACGAAGACATGGCATCTTCTACAGCAGGAAGCATTGGCTACACCACCGCACTTATGACAAAACTTATTGATAAGGTCAACGCAAGCGATGTTGTTAAAGCGCAACTTGAAAATGACAGCACCGATATGTTTTCAGGCCTTTCGTTTGAGCAAAAAGAATACACTGCTGACGAAATCCGTGCGTATCTTGCAAACGACCCCGAAATGCAGCAGTATCTCTCAATGCCCGACGCTATGCTTATCCAGTACGGAAATGCTTTTATGCAGACACAGGCAACGCTTGAGTCAAACCTTGCGTTACTTGGCTATGTTGACACCGACAAGCCGTCGGCAATCAACATTTACCCCAAAGACTTTGATGCAAAAGACAAAGTTACCGACCTTATTTCAAATTACAACGACAATGCAAAAGAAGAGGATAAAATCACCTACACCGATACTGTTGCAATGCTTATGAGTTCGGTTACTACCATTGTAAATGCAATATCCTATGTACTTATTGCGTTTGTTGCAATATCACTTATAGTATCGTCAATAATGATTGGAATCATAACTTATATTTCGGTGCTTGAACGTACCAAAGAGATTGGTATTTTGCGTTCAATCGGCGCTTCAAAGCGCGATATTTCACGGGTATTCAATGCAGAAACAACCATTGTCGGCTTTACTGCCGGCGCTATAGGTATCGGCGTTACACTGCTGTTGTTAATACCCATTAATGCAATACTTCACTCACTTACAGGCATTGAAACGCTGTCGGCGGTACTGCCCACAGGCGCTGCCGTTATACTTGTTATTATAAGTGTTGCTCTTACCTTTATTGCAGGGCTTATTCCATCGCGGTTTGCTGCTAAAAGAGACCCCGTTGAAGCCTTGCGCACCGAATAATGTTCGGCGTTATCACCGCCGACATACAGTCGCTTTCAAAAAAAGCACAGCGACGATATAAACAGTACTATTGCGGACTGTGCCACGCACTCCAAAAAAATTACGGTGCGTTGGCACGGTTTGTGCTAAGTTTTGATACCGCGTTTTTGCTTACCGTACTTGACTCGTTAAACAAAAATGATTGTAACGGTATCTGCCGTTGCCCATATCACTTTTTCAAAAAGCGAAATTGTAACGTTTCAACTTTGGCAGACTATGCCGCCGATGTTACAATTTTGCTTACATACTTAAACGCAAAGGACGATATTGCCGATGGCGGTTCATTAAAAGCCGTGCTTTTTACAAAACTGTTTAAAAACAAGTTTGAAAAAGCAAAGTCACGACAGCCTAAGTTATGCTCTGACATTGAAAAGTGTCTTGCAAAACTTTTTGATGCCGAAAACAGAAACGAAAACAACCCCGATATTCCTGCTAATATTTTTGGGCATTTACTGGGGCTTGTATTTACTGAAAAATGCTATGAGTTTGGATATCATCTTGGCAGATTTATATATCTGTACGATGCGGTATGTGATTTTAAAGGCGATCTTAAAAATTGCAGGTACAACCCACTTGTAAGTATGACCAAAAGCGAATTTTTACCTATGCTTGAAACAGTTATGGGCGATTGTGTAAAAGCGTATGACAGCCTTAACATAACAAAAAATTGTGATATTATTGAAAATGTACTGTACAGCGGTGTATGGATTAAACTAAGATTAAAAGGATATAAAAATGACTGACCCGTATAAAGTGCTCGGCGTGTCACCTAACGCGAGCGAAGACGAAATTACAAAAGCATACAGAAAACTTGCTAAAAAGTATCACCCCGACCTAAACCCAAACGACGAGACTGCGGCGCAAAAAATGATGGAGATAAACGATGCATACGATCGCATTAAAAAGGGTGAAGCAGGTGGATATAACACCGGTGGATATTCAAGTTACGGACAAAGTTCATACAGCGGCGGTTACCACCGCCAAAGCGGGTTGTCCCCGCTCGACTCTGCCGATGCATATTTGCGCCAAGGTATGTATGAGCAAGCGCTGTATATACTGCAAAATGTCACACCCAGAACTGCACGATGGTATTACCTTAGTGCTATTGCGCATTCACAGTCGGGCAACGGTATAACTGCCATAAGCCACGCACAGCAGGCTGTTAACATGGAGCCTTCTAACTATACCTATCGTTCACTGCTTGAAAAACTCAAAACCGGACAGACCGAGTTTTATCAGCGCCGTACAATTTTTTCACCAATGGCAACAAGTTGGGGAAAACTGTTTGCTGCATATATTCTTGCCAGACTTTGCTGTTTTTGTTGCAGATAGAAAGGAATGTTTAATTTGAAAGAACCGTTAAAATATAAATTCGCCCGTTTTATGCAAGGCAGATATGGGCCCGATTCCCTTTACTATGGGTTATTAATATTATATTTTGTACTATTTGTAATAAATATAATAGTAGAATCGGAAATAATTGCCCTTTTAATGTCCCTTACATTAGTTTGGCTATTATTCAGACTGATGTCAAAAAATCACTATAAGCGTCAACGGGAAAACGCTGTATTTTTAAAAATAATACGTCCGTTTAAGGCATTTTTTACAACAAATTATGTGCGTATTCGTGACATTCGTTCAAAGAGATACCGTACTTGCAAGCGTTGTAAAGCGGTAATGCGCCTACCTATAAAAAAAGGTACGCACACCGTTCGCTGTGCCAAATGCGGCAACGAATTTAAAGTTAAAATATTATTTTAAAAACAAGTCTTTGACTTGTTTTTTTATTTTATTGTATTATAATTTAGTTTGAAGGTGATAAACTATGGGAAAACTTAAAAAGGATATGTGTACAGGGCCGCTTTTGCCCAACATTATTTTATACACTATACCTATTGTTTTGACGACAATTTTACAACTTTTATTTAATGCTGCAGACCTTGTTATAGTGGGCAGATTTTGCGGCAGTCATTCTGTGGCGGCTGTCGGTGCTACATCTTCGCTTATACACCTTATCGTAAACTTTTTTATGGGCATTTCTATAGGATCGGGTGTTACGGTAGCGCACGCAATAGGCGGGCATGATGACAAACAAGTAAGTCGCACTATACACACGGCAATTCCCGTGGCACTGGGCTGCGGTATAATAATTACCGTTATCGGTATAAGCTGTGCCACCCCCATTTTAAAACTTTTAAACACACCGGCTGAAATTTTACATCTGTCGGCAACCTACATAAACATTTACTTTGCAGGTTCGGTTTTTATGGTATTATACAACTTCTGTGCGGCAATTTTGCGCGCGGCAGGTGATACAAAATCACCGCTTAAATTTTTAACTCTTGCAGGCTTTGTAAATGTTGTATTAAACATTGTTTTTGTAACTGCGTTTCACCTTAATGTTGCAGGTGTTGCGCTTGCAACATCAATTTCAAATATGCTGTCGGCTTTACTTGCGTTGCGCGCACTTATGAAAAGAGACGACGCGTGTAAATTTTATTTTTCTAAAATTAAAATAGATATTCGTTCATTAAAGAAAATGCTGATGATTGGTATTCCCTCAGGAATACAAAGTTCCATGTTTTCAATATCAAATGTTATAATTCAGTCGTCGGTAAACTCGTTTGGTGCTACATTTGTATCGGGTGCGTCTGCGGCAGGCAATATAGAAGGGTTTGTGTATGTATTAAACAACGCATTTTGCCAAACGGCAATGAACTTTGCAGGGCAAAATACGGGTGCGGGTAATTACAAGCGTGTGCACCGCACAATGCTTATTTGTCTTGCCTGTGTTACAGTATCGGGCTCAATACTCGGTGCTACAGTATATTATTTCGGGCCGTCGCTTTTGTCAATTTACATAACCGATTCTGCCGAAGCTATCGCCTGCGGTATGATTAGGTTTTCCTACATCTGTCTGCCATATTTTTTGGGCGGGCTTATGGAAGTCACCTCGGGCACACTGCGCGGTATGGGCGCATCACTTTCTACAATGTTTACAACCATTTTCGGTGTATGCGGTTTTAGAATATTGTGGATTTACACCGTTTTCAGTATCCCGAAATTTCACACGCCGGATATGCTGTATGTATCATACCCTATAACCTGGACTCTTACCTTTATAATCTTACTTGTAATATTCTATATAGTTTACAACAAGCGCAAAAAACAAATAAAGTCTTGTTAAAAACGGCCTGTTTTGTTTGATTGCTTTTGCACATTTAATTTAAAAGCAAATTTAAGTTGCTTTTATTTGGCAGCACCTTACTTTATAATAATTAAGAGGTGACGATATGAACAGTATAGCTATCGGAAAGTATTTACAAACTCTTCGTAAATATTACAAGATAACACAAGACGAACTTGCAAGCAGGCTTGATGTCACAAGACAGGCTGTTTCTAAATGGGAAACGGGAGTGACCATTCCCGATGTGGAAATATTGCTAAAACTGTCGGAAATTTACGGTATCACAATTAACGATATATTAGGTGCCGACATTACAAGAATCAAATATCAAAAAGAAATAATTTTTCCAAAAGAAGTAAGAACTCCAAAAAACATAACGGTAATAGGCTGTGGACGATGGGGTAGTTTTATTGCGTGGTATCTCAATAAAATCGGGCACAAAGTTGTGTTGTACGGAAGAGATAGCTCGCCAAATATGAAAAAACTGCTTAAAAGCAGAGAAAATGAATATTTAAAACTGCCAGAGAGCATTAAACTGTCAACCGACTATAATTCTCTTAACAAAAGTGATTATATTATTATTTCTGTATCGGCACAGCAATTACAAAATGTTGTAAACGACCTGAAAAATCTTAAAATTAAAGACAAAACCATTATTTTGTGTATGAAAGGCCTTGAAATAGAAACGGGGCGCAGATTGTCACAAATTGCATCGGACACACTTAAGCACAGTAATGAAATCGCCGTATGGCTGGGGCCCGGACATGTTCAGGAATTTTACCGCGGTGTACCAAACTGTATGGTAATAGACGGCAACAACGAACTGGTTAAAGATAATTTAATTAAAAGTTTTTCAAGCGACCTTATCAGGTTTTATTACGGCACTGATTTAATCGGCAACGAAATCGGCGCCGCCGCCAAAAATGTAATGGGAATTGCCGCAGGCATACTGGAAGGGCTTGATTTAAGTTCTTTAAAAGGCGCACTGATGGCAAGGGGCACAAACGAAATTGCACGGCTTATAGTTGCAATGGGCGGAAATTCAGCTACGGTATACGGATTGTGCCATCTGGGCGATTACGAAGCCACCCTTTTTTCAAAGCACTCTCATAACCTTAACTTCGGCAAAAACATTGTTTTGGGAAAACCGTTTGATAAACTGGCAGAAGGATATTACACAGTAAAAGCATTAAGAAAACTCGGCAAAGCATACGGCGTGGAACTTCCCATCTGCGAGGCGGTATATCAAATACTATACAAAAATGCAAAAGCATCTGCAGTATTAAAGCACTTGTTTGACAGAAGCCTGCGAAACGAATTTACATTTAACACATAACAATTTTAATTAAAAAAGCAGTAAACTTAGTTTACTGCTTTTTTAATTTCGAAAAGTTTTCGAAAGCAAATTTATTGACAAAGCAATTAAAAAGCGGGTACAATTTTTAAAAAAATGCAGGAGTAGAACTATGAAAGAAATTAAAGTGGATTTTTCTAAAAAACTCGGCGCTGTTAAAGCAATGCACGCTGTGGGGCAGCCGCCGTTTCGCGGTGGGTTTAAAAAATTCGATTTCTCACCTATGGCATATTTAAGAGATGCCAACATTCCCTTTTCGCGTCTTCATGATGTAGGCGGTGCGTTTGGCTCGTATAGGTTTGTGGATATTCCCAACATCTTTCGTGACTTTGATGCTGATGAAAACGACCCTAAATCGTATGATTTTGCATTTACAGATGTTCTTTTAAAGGCAATGGCGCAATACGAATTAAAGCCCATTTTTCGCCTTGGTGTTACCATTGAAAACCAAGCGCCAATTAAAGCGTACAGAATTCATCCGCCAAAAGACTATGATAAATGGGCACGAATTTGCGAACATATAATCCGCCATTATAACGAAGGTTGGGCAGACGGCTTTAATTACGGTATTGAATATTGGGAAATATGGAACGAACCTGAAAACGGCGTTGGTATTGAAAACCAGATGTGGACCGGCACACCGTTACAGTTTTATAAACTTTACGATGTAACTGCAAAGCATTTAAAAAAATGCTTTGGCGATAAAATCAAGGTAGGTGGTTATGCTGCCTCTTGCCTTTGCGGTATTTTTTATCATCCCGAAAAGTACGGTTTGGATATGACACCATGGCCAAAAAGCGAGCGGTATGAAAAACATACTTTCCGTTTAAATTTTTTCCTTGGTTTTATGGATTACATAACAGAGCACTCCTCTCCTATCGACTTTTTCTCATGGCATACTTATGAAGATGTAAAGCACACACGTTTGCAAGCAGACTATATTAATAAAACTTTAGAGAGTTACGGTTTTTTAGGGCTTGAAACACATCTTAACGAGTGGAACAATGCGCACGCGCTTTCTGACCACGGCACCGCACGTGCAGGTGCTGCTGCTTGTGCTATGCTTTGTGAAATGCAAAACAGCCCTACCGATATGCTGTTTTATTATGATGCTCGCATCTTAGCAGGTGCATACGGCGGATTTTTTAATTTCTACACCGGTAAAGCAACCCCTGTTTACTATACTTTTAAAGCGTTTGGCAAAATGTTTAAAGGCACACAGACTCAATGCAGTTGCGACGAAAACGGCATTTACACCCTTGCCGCTGTAAATGGCCAAAAGAAATGTATTTTAATTTCAAACTACAGCGATGTATCAAAACAGCTTTGTATTAATGAAAAAGGAATGAGCTGTTATATTATAGATGAATCTCATAGTTTAGAAAAAGTGGATATAGATTTAACTGCGTTTACTCTTTTACCAAATCAGGTATGTTATATAGAAGGTGACATATAGATGGTGACAGAAAGCGCTTGTAAAAAAGGCCGTGCGCTTTATACAGCCCAGGCGGCACTGGAATATTTGATTTCTATTCTGGTGGCAGGTTCTTTTCTTGCAACACTCACTAAACAACTGGGCTTTTCCGACAGCCTTACAGGTATTCTTTCTTCTTTTATATCGCTTGGTTGCCTTTTTCAGTTGTTTTCGGTTTTTTTACACAAACGGCAAATGAAACCTGTTGTTATAGTAATGAGTGTTATAAATCAGGTCTTATTTTCTCTACTGTATATAATACCTATCTTAAATTTGCGAAAGCCGATAAAAACGGCACTGTTTATAGCAGCGGTTTTTTTAGCATATATTCTATACTATATAGTACACCCCAAAAAAATAAACTGGCTTATGTCACTGGTAGAGGACGGTAAACGCGGCCGTTTTACAGCCAGCAAGGAAATAATTTCGCTTATAGCAGGAATGATTTTTCAGTTCGCTATGGGGGCACTTATTGACACTTTTGCGTCAAAAGGACAACTTAAAACGGCATTTATGCTTGCAGGTGCCATAATGTTGGTTATGACGGTACTGCACACTTTGTGTATGCTTGGCACCCCCGAAAAACCAATTCCTTATAAACCGACTGCAAAATTGACCAATACTATAAAAGAACTTATAACAAACAAAAAAGTTTTACACATTACAGTAGTATTTGTGCTGTACTATGCAGGTACTTACTTTTCCGTTCCCTTTTACGGCACTTATAATATAAACGAACTGGGGTTTAGTCTTACATTCGTATCAGCGTTAACCATTTTTGGCAGTGTAACACGTATTCTCGTTTCACGGTTTTGGGGAAAATATGCCGATAAACATTCATTTGCAATAATGACAGAAAAATGCCTGTTGGTACTTGGTGCAAGTTATCTTTGTTTTACTTTTGCAACACCCGCCACAGCAAAAGTTGCCGTTGCGCTTTACTATCTTATTCACGGAATCGCTATGGGCGGAATTAACAGTGCGCTGACTAATCTTATATTTGACTATATCGCCCCCGAAAAGCGCGCTGATTCATTGGCGCTTTGTCAAGCAATGGCAGGCACAGTGGGTTTTATTGCAACGCTTATTGCAAGCCCGCTCGTATCGTTTGTGCAAAATCAGGGCAATACATTTTTAGGTCTGCCCGTTTATGCCCAACAGGTTACTTCTTTTATCAGTTTACTTTTGACAATTACAGCCATATTATATGTACGACAAACTATTAAAAAAGATTAAATAAATTTTTAATTAAATTTATGTATAATTGACACTTAATTGGAATCATGCTATTATTTAGATACTTATTATTAAAGGAGTGTTTATTATGGATAAAAAAGTACACGCGCTTTTAAATGAGCAAATTAACAAAGAATTTTATTCTGCATATCTTTACCTCGATTTTTCAAACTATTTCAAGGCAAACGGACTTGACGGATTTGCAAACTGGTATATGATTCAGGCCCAAGAGGAGCGGGACCATGCAATGCTGTTTTACACCTACCTTCAAAACGAAAATATGCCTGTAACACTTGAAGCAATTGACAAGCCCGACAAAACATTCTCCTCTCATATAGATGTTCTCAAAGCAGGTCTTGAGCACGAAAAATATGTGACATCGCTTATAAACGACATTTACGGCGCGGCTTATGACGTGCGCGATTTTCGTACAATGCAGTTTTTAGACTGGTTTGTTAAAGAGCAAGGTGAAGAAGAAACAAACGCAAACGACCTTATCTCTAAAATGGAGCTTTTTGGCAGTGACCCTAAAGGCCTTTATATGCTCAATCAAGAATTGGCAGGCAGGATTTACAGCGCACCTTCACTTGTGCTTTAATTACAGGAGGGTTTAATATGTCTGTTATTAAAGTAAATAAAAGCAATTTTGAAAATGAAGTTTTAAAAAGCGATAAAAAAGTTCTTGTCGATTTCTATGCAGATTGGTGCGGTCCTTGCCGTATGGTAGGACCCATCGTCGAAGAAATTGCAAATGAGCACCCTGAGTACAAAGTCTGCAAAATAAATGTAGACGAAGAAAGCGAACTTGCCGCTTCGTTTCAGGTGATGAGTATTCCGTCGTTGTTTGTATTGCAGGACGGCAAAATTGTAAATCAATCAACAGGAGCCAAACCTAAAGCACAGATACTTGATATGCTCTCATAATAAAAAGTATGCCGAAAGGCAGGCTGGGTGACAAATTCACAAAACAAAAGCTCTTTTCGGTTATACTATTAACAGAATGCCGAAAGGAGCTTTTATTATGGATATAAAAGTTTATGACACAATAATTATCGGCGGAGGTCCCGCAGGGTATACAGCAGCACTATATGCCGTAAGGGCCGGGCTTGAAACGCTTGTGCTTGAAAAATTTTCTGCCGGCGGTCAAATGACGCAGACTGAACAAATTGACAATTACCCCGGTTTTGATGAGGGGATTGACGGTTTCACACTCGGTCAAAAAATGCAAAACGGGGCACAGCGCTTTGGGGCAAAGACAATACAAACTGAGGTACTTTTTACCGATTTGAAAGCTGCTACTAAAAAAATCACTGCCGATGCAGGTGATTTTTATGCCAAAACTGTTATTATTGCAACGGGTGCAGACCATAAACACCTTGGAATAAAGGACGAGGAAAACCTTATAGGCAGGGGCGTTGCCTACTGTGCCGCATGTGACGGCATGATGTACCGCGGCAAAACGGTTGCAGTTGTTGGCGGCGGAAACTCTGCCGCTGCAGATGCAATGCTTTTATCTAAAATTTGTGAAAAGGTTTATCTTATTCACCGCAGAGATTCTTTGCGGGCTGAAAAAATATACCGCGACCCGCTTTTAACAGCGAATAATATAGAGTTTAAATGGAACGCACAGGTTGACGGCTTTATTTATGACCAAAAACTAAACAAAATCAAAATTAAAAACAACGATGGCAGTACTGAACAACTAAAAGTCGACGGTGCATTTATAAGCATTGGCAGAAGCCCTGTGACAGAAATGTTTAAAACTCAACTAAATCTTGACAGTTCGGGGTATATTGTGGCAGACGAAAGCACCAAAACAAACATTGACGGTGTGTTTGCCATAGGCGATGTACGCACAAAAGCGGTCCGGCAGATTGTCACTGCCGTTGCAGACGGCGCTGTTGCTGTGCATTTTGCTCAGGAATATATTTTAAATAATTAATTTTTATGTCAAATGAAACAGGCTGTAAAAAACTATAGTTTTTTACAGCCTGTTTTTTATCCGTAGTATTGTCCCGATAACTGCTCGATAAGTGTTTTGTCGCGATCTGTTGAAAAGGACAACAGCCAATCGTAATTTTCCTCTGTCGAATAAACCTTATCCCAACAGTTATGTTTTAGTTTTGGGAAAAGAATAAGTTCGGCATGGCCGTCACGGCGGTTAACTGCTTTTACCATTTCAAGACTTTCAATTGGGTCTACAACATTGTCACAAATACCGTGAAACGCACGGATGGGAATGTCAACCAGCGTATATGTCATCCATTTTATACCGCCGCCGCAAACAGGCATAATAGATGCAAACCAATCAGGACGGAGAGATGCAAGTTCCCAAGTTCCGTAGCCGCCCATACTGGCACCGGTAAGATACACACGTTTTATATCAACATATTCAAGTTGTCTTGCATAGCCGACAAGATTAATTAATGATGACATAATTTCGTTCCAGTTGTTAACACTGCACAATGGCGCAAGCAGTATATATTCGCGGATTTGACGCTTTTTTAAATTAACAAAACTCGGATTGTTTTTTAAGGTGTCTAAGTCATTACCCCTTGTGCCTGCACCGTGCAAAAAAACAATTAGCGGATATTTTTTATCGGCACTGAAGTTATCAGGATACGAAATAAGATATTTTATATTTTCAAATAAATTTTCTTGTATCATCATTATTCCTCTCTTGGCACTTTTATTAAATATATCATAACAACTGTAAAAAGTAAACGCTGCATTTTAGTAAAAGATACTCTTAAATTATAATTTTAATAACACAATTGACACAACACCGAGTATTAAGCCGATTGATTGCAAGAGTGTAATATTACACCTCTATTTGATGCTTTGCCCAACCGCTATCGGTATAGGTGTTACCCTCAAAACTTACTCTGCGAAAAAGTGTTGCAGTTTCCTCGCGAAGTCCGCTAAACTGCGACCAAGGGAAAGTGACAGCACCGCATTTTTTGGCACAGCCTAAAATGCTGTGCATATGCTGATAAAGTGTATGCCAGGTTGTCATCATAATACCAAACATTTGGTGTTCGGTTACAGTATCAACATAGGCGGCATAGTTATCAGGCTCATACCACGGTGCACCCATGGCATCGTGTATATTATCTTTAAGACTTAGCATAGTTTCGATAGGTGCCTCTTTCATATTATACTGCCAGTCCACCATTACAGTTGCAGGATTTAATGCACTTTGCATAATTTCCACCTCGTCTGGCGCACAAGTGGCATAAGCCCGCACCTTTTTATTATATTTATCGCGCTCCAACATCATATCCATCCAAACCATTGGGCGCCTGCCCTCTTTTACCACCTCGTCGGTGAGATATTTTAAGAAATCGGGAAGTTTTTTACGTTCTTCATCGCAACGGGTGTAGTAATATGCCTCGTCACATCCAATGTGCATATATGTGCCATCGCCAAACAGCGCATAAAGTTCCCCTCGAATATTTTTGAGCAAAGTGCGCGTTTTGTCAGAATGAATATTCCATGCCCAGCCGTCAGGGGTGAACAGATGCTGCAGCCTTGGGTTTTGGTCAAGCACCACGTGCTTACCGTTGATAATGCGGCATGCGGTGGCATGCCCCAATTGATTAAACATCGGAATTGGCTCAATACCAAACTCCCTACATTCGCAAATAAGCTCTTTTACCTGTTCTTTTGAAAAAGCGTGTGGCCAAGCAAGTTCTTTTAAGCAGTCGTACTTAAGCATACCCCAAAATTCTATAACGATATGTGTGTATTGGCAAAGCCCCGCAAGACGAATGAGTTTTTTAATAAAATACAAATCATTTTCGGGAAAAACGCAGATATGTATCATACGGTTTTTGATTTTATAATTGCTCTGTTCTGTGACAGGTTTAATTATAAAACCACTGTCTGCACATTCGATTTTCATAAGCAGAGATATAAAGCCGCGCATCAGCCCGCCGTAATCTTTACCGACGATTGCGGCACCGTTTTTATCAACACGCAGTGCGTATTCTTTACCATCATTTAAATCAGGCAATTTTGTATCGCCTAGACGAAAAATGCAATCATCGACTGATTTTATATCAAGCGTGATATCACCAAAGCAAAAACTATTCCAAAGTTTTTTTACGGTTTTGTTATTCATTCTTTTGTCTGCTTGAACAGTTAATTTGCCATTAAAATTTAAACAGTCATTCATTAAAAACACCTCGGTTTTATATTTGGTAAATCTTGTTGAATTTGGCGTATTGGGTGGGTGACATGCCGGTTTTTTCTTTAAAAATTCTGCAAAAATGATATGGGCTTGAAAAACCGCATCTTTCAGAAATCTTGGTTACCGTATAGTTACTGTCTGCCAGTAATTTTTTTGCTTTTTTAATACGAAGATCCAGTATATACTGTTTTGGTGTAATGCTTAAATTAGATAAAAATAATTTTCGCAGATACACTTCACTAATATTCATTTTTTGAGCCAGTATTTCGTTTGTAATACTGTTATCCGAAATATGAGTTTCTATATAATTTATTATGGAAAATAACGGTTTTTTTGATTGTTCAAAATCTAACCGCTCCATTATATTATACAGTAATTGAAACTGCTTTAATTTTTTGTTATCAAACAAAAAACAGTTTGAAAGTATTTTATAATCTTTTATATATGATTTTGCATCTGATAAAGGAAATATAACAATTGTGTCGGCAGTTAAATTACTGCACTCAAAGTTGATTACGGGGAAAAGCCCTTCTTTATCACCGCTAAGCGAATAGGTGGCACCTTTGGGCAACAAAACTGCATTTTTTGCATTAGAAACAAATGTTTTTCCGTTTTGCGTATAAGTAATTTGACCTTCTATGCAAAAAGACAAGCCCCAACACAACCTGTTTTTTGTAATTGCTTTGCGTCCTTTTTCCGAAAAAACGGTTGTTGTCGGATAAATATTTGTAATTACTGTATTTTTAAATATACTCAATTATAATCACCTTTAAAATTATAATATTTTTCTTAAATAATTTCAAGTTTTATAACTAAAAAGTATCAAAAAGGTTAAAATCGTACGATTTTTGCTATTTACAAGCAGTATATAATATAATAAAAGGAGGTTGAAAGCATGAATTTTAAAGGTAAGGTTGCAATTTCAACAGGTGCCGCATCGGGAATGGGGCTTTTGTTTGCTCAAAACTGGGCAAAACTTGGCGGTAATGTTGTTATGTGCGATATAAATGAGCAAGTTTTAAATGAAAAGGTTTCTCAAATAAACACGCAAGGCAAAGGAAAAGCAATTGGCATTTTGTGTGATATACGTGATTATGCACAAGTATGTAATGCAAGAGATAAGGCAGTAGAAACTTTTGGACAAATTGATGTAATGGCAAATTTTGCAGGCGGAACCGCTGTTCGTATGCAAAAGGTTGACCGCGATGTATATCCCGAATTCCCCGATGTTCCGATTGATGTTTATGATTGGGGTATTGATGTGAATTTGAAAGGCCCGTTCTATTTTGCACACGCTGTATTAAAGCAAATGAGAGAACAAAAAAGCGGTTTGATAATAAATATCGGCTCTATTACCGGTGCAGAAGGCGATGGCTATGGTATGGATTATCCAACTGCAAAGGCAGGGCTTATGTTTGGGCTTACTAAATCTATTGCACAATACGGTTCCAAGCACGGTATCCGCTGTGTTTGTGTGTCTCCCGGCCCTGTGCTGACCCGTGCCGCTATGTCAAATATGAAAACACTGCTCGGCAGAGCCGCAAACCCGCAGGAAATAATTGATTTATGTTTATTTTTAGCCTCTGAAAAAGGACAGTTTATAAACGGTGAAAATATTATGATAGACGGTGGAAGAAATGCTATGGGCAGGTGGAAATAATGGCAAAAAGTTTTTTGAATAATGAAACTCCCTTACTTACAGTTATGCTTCAATGCGAAACCCCCGAAACTGCAATTGGCAGAATAAGAAACGCCAACTGCCTTGGTGCCGATGCATACGGCTTACAAGTGGAATCTTTAAAACCTGAATATCACAATCCCGATACATATAAAAAACTTTTTTTAGAAATGAAAGGCAAGCCTTGTTATGTTACAAATTACAGGGGTGCTAATAATAGTGGTAAAAGCGACGATGAATTAGCCAAAGGGCTTGTCACCCTTGCAAGCAGCGGTGCAACCCTTTGTGATGTTATGGGGGATATGTTTTGCAAACACCCCGAAGAACTTACTGACAATGAGGAAGCTATAAAAAAGCAAATGGAGCTTATCTCAAAATTGCACGATATGGGTGCACAAGTGCTTATGTCTTCTCACTTATATAAGTTTGCACCTGCCAAACGCGTGCTTGAAATAGCCTTTGAGCAAAAGCGCAGGGGTGCGGATATAATTAAAATTGTAACCGCAGCAGACGATATGGAACAGCAGATAGAAAATTTGCGCATTACCAACCTTTTAAAGCAAGAGCTTGGCGCACCGTTTTTATTTCTTTCAGGCGGCGAGTGTACTTTGCACCGCCGTTTAGGCATAAAACTTGGCTGCTGTATGGCACTTTGCGTGTATGAACACGATGCGTTGTCGACTGCCGCACAACCTTTATTGCAAAATATGAAAATAATTCGTGATAGCATTGATTTTTAAAAGGAGTAGTTAAAATGAATTTTAAAGGTAAAACCGCCCTGATAACAGGGGCTGCAGTAGGCATAGGCAGAGCAGTTGCACATAAGTTTGCACAAAACGGCTTTGGAAGAATTATAAATATCGCTTCGGTTGCCGAAAAAAACAATAAATTACGCAGTGCTATATTGAATGTAAATTATTTTGTCTTTTTATAAATAAGGGGGTTGACCTAAAAATTGTAAAGAAATATAATTAAAATATAAAGTTATGAAAATCTTAAAAATTCTCTTTGTTGCTTTTAAAAAAATCCGAACTTTGTATTGGAGAGAATAATGAAAAAAATTAAAATTGCTCATATAGGGCTTAACACATACAGCCATTCTAATGAGATTTTTAAAAGCCTTAAAAATCAAAGCGATGTATTTGAAATAGCAGGTTATGTTTTGCCGGAAAACGAAAGAGAACGGCTTTCAAAAAAGGCAGAAGTTTTTGATGGATATAAAGAACTCACATTAGCCGAGGTGTTAAACAACCCTGAAATTGAAGCGGTTACAATAGAAACTGACGAAATATACCTTACAAAATATGCGTTAATGGCGGCAAACGCCGGCAAACACATACACATGGAAAAACCGGGCGGCAGAGAGCTTGCCGATTTTGAAAAACTTATTTCCATTATGAAAAACACCGGCAAAGTTTTTCATATAGGTTATATGTACCGCTATAATCCATATATAAAAGAGTTGCTTTTGAAGATTGAAAACGGTGAACTTGGCGATATAATCAGTGTTGAAGCACAGATGAGTTGCACACACCCTGCTTCAACGCGTATGTGGCTTGAAAATTTGCCCGGCGGTATGATGTTTTATTTAGGCTGTCATTTGGTTGATTTGATTTTAAAAATTCAAGGAAAGCCTAAAAAAATAATTGCGTTAAACAAATGTTCGGGTATTGACGGTGTTACCGCAAAAGATTTTGGTATGGCAGTTTTTGAATATGAAAACGGAATTTCCTTTGCAAAAACCACTGCGGTAGAACTGGGCGGTTTTGAAAGGCGCCAGCTTGTAGTAACCGGTACAAAGGGTACAGTTGAACTAAAACCGCTTGAGTGGCTTTTGCCAGACCATAGCAAACTGCAAACTCACAAAGTTGTCCGCAATTCTACAAAATGGCACACGGAATATAAAAAAGAAATCTCTGATGCTTTTGACCGATACGATAATATGATGCATTCCTTTGCACAGTATATAAACGGCGAAAAGCAAAATACATATACTCTTGATTACGAACTCGAACTTTATAAAACAGTATTAAAGGCTTGTGGAAAATAATGGGAGAAAACAATTTGTCGGTGTATTGCCTTAAATATGTATAAAAAAGTGCTTTTAATAGGCGGCAAAAGAACATTAGGAACACATACGGCTGACATAAGCTATTAAAGCAAAAACCTTACAACAGGACTAAAAACAGATGATTTTCTTTCTATTAAAGAAGAATTGAAAACAGAATTAAAATTATACTAAGGATAAAATGTTATGAAAGCGATACTTGTAAACAATGATAAATCTTTAAGATGGGACAACGTTCCCGACCCCATTTTGCAAAATGACGACTGTCTTATAAAAATTGAGGCGGCAGCCATTAACCGTGCCGATTTAATGCAAAGAGAGGGTGATTATCCCCCACCTGAAGGCTGTCCTGAATGGATGGGACTGGAGATTGCGGGTACTATTGTTGAAATTGCAGACGGTGCTAAAGAAAAGTCGAACTGGAAAATCGGCGACAAGGTATGTGCCCTTTTGGGTGGCGGCGGTTATGCAGAATACGCTAATGTTAAATACGATATGTTAATGCCTGTGCCTAACAACTGCACAATGGTAGAGGCTGCGGCTATCCCCGAAGCTTTTGCAACCGCCTATCTTAATCTATTTATTGAAGGAAACATTAAAGAGGGCGACACCCTTTTAATGAATGCGGGTGCAAGCGGATTGGCTTCTGTAATTATTCCTATGGCTAAAGCCTTTGGTATAAGAGTAATTACTACTGTTTTAACTGATGAAATTGCTAATAGTATTAAGCATTTAAATGCCGACAGGGTTATTGTTACAACAAAAGAAGATATAGCAGAAGTTTTGAAAGAAGAACTTGAAAACGGGCACCCCGTTGATGTTGCCATTGACTGTCTGGGCGGAGAAATAATGGGAAAATGCATTCATTATTTAAGGCACGGTGCACGTTGGATTATGATTGCCGCTTTAGCCGGCACAAAAACCGAAATTGACCTTAAAAATATTTATGTAAGAAACGTAAGAATTATAGGTTCAACATTGCGTTCAAGAACACCGCAGGTGAAAGCGCAAATTTTAGCAGAACTTGTGAAAAATGTATGGCCTAAAGTGGAAAGCGGACAAGTGAAACCGACTATCTACAAGGTTTTACCCATAACCGAAGCCCAAGCAGCACAAGACATTCTTTATAAAGGCCAAAATGTTGGAAAAGTAGTTTTAACAGTTTAAAAAATGTGCAACATTTAACCCGAGATATTTGATTTAATGTACGTTTTACTCGTATTAACTATAGTGATAGTAAAGGAGTCAGGATAATGAACAAAAAAATGATAAAACGATTTTTTATGATAGCACTTTCTGTTTGCCTTATTTTATCTATAATAACAACGGCAAACGCTATGCAGATTTTTGTCAAAACACTTGCAGGAAAACACATTACCATTGAAGTTGAACCGACAGATCGCATTGAGGATGTTAAAGCCAAAATACAAGACAAAGAGGGCATCCCGCCTGACCAACAAAAGCTTATTTTTGCGGGTAAAATCTTAGAGGATGGGAATTCCTTGCAAGATTACAGTATCCAAAAAGACTCCACACTTAATTTAGAACTTAAATATACTAATGAATCGGCAGTTTTAGAGTACGTTGTCGCACCCACCTACACCGTAACCATTCCTGAAAATGTAACTATTGACGGCAATGCAGTTACCGTTTCGGCGGAAAATGTTGTTGTAAACAAGGGCAAGTATGTATCCGTTTGCCTTGCTGCCAATAATAATTTCGCCATAACATGCGGTGAGGATATAACCCTTGACTACACCGTTAAAGCAAACGGCGAAACTGTTGCCGCAGGCGGTGAGATACTTGCAGTTAACCCCGAAACCGCCGCTAGCGGTAATGTCAGCATTACCTTTGCCGTTGACGAAAGCAAAATTCAGTATGCAGGCACTTACAACGGCACCGCTACTTTCATTATCGCCGTGAAAGATGTGCTTTAAATATATGCTAATATGAAATAGGTTTTAAACATTTTAAAAAGCGAGGTGAATTTCACCACGCTTTTTATTTATCCTGCAAATCGTTATAGACCAGATTTTCAATGTGCATCTTAAAAGAAGCATAGGCGGCAGGATGATATTTCATTTTCATAACTTTCGAAATTTTGCGGCAAAGAGAAGTGTATGACATACTTCCGTAGACACAAATTCTTTTGGTACTTTTCGCATTTCGAAACATTTTTACGGTATGTTGAATAATCTTTAAAATGGTTGTAAGCAAAATAATGCTTGCAAACAGAATAGAAAGAAGTGAAGAAATATTTTCAAAGGAAAAATCAATGGTTTTTATGCTGATAAAAGCAACCAAAAGAAGCAAAATAGATTCAATAAAATCTTTACTTTGAAGAATTTGCTGAAGAAAGCGTACTATGTCGCCAAATAAGCCATGAACTCTGGTTTTATAATATTTTATGATTATCGCAGCAAAATTTTTATTTTCAAACGCTTCACTGGCTTTGCGATAGCGCATTTTTATTTCGTCGAGCGTTTCATCAATCTCGTTTTCAAAAAGAATGTTAAAGTGGCATCGTCTGTTTGAACAATTGTCTTTAGGTAGGTTGCCGGAAATGATCATTCCGTGGCAAGACCAAGATTCCTTGGTAGAAGTAATATTAAGTTCGCCGTAAGCCTCTCGGGCAATTTCGCCCAATAGATCACTTCGCTTTTTATGTATATGGACAGTCGGCAAATCTTCATAAACAGAGTTGTTGTAAAATTGAACGTCCTCATCGTAAACTTCGGCATTGCCATTCACACTTGGATAAAGGGACCCGTCGTCAATATTTTTAGAAGCGCGTAAGCCAAATAAGATTTCTCCTTTGGGCGTTTTGATATTGCTGGAAACTCCGATTTGGTTTACATTATAACTGCTTTTCATATATTCGTTAACGTAGGCTAAAATTTGCTCGTCATCAAGGCAGTCGGATGAGAGTTGCTTGGACAAGAGCTGTTTACAATCGTCATCATAACGGAAAAACTTCTCCAACTTTGAACGGCTTTCTTTAAGCAGGGGGTGACCTACATAATTATCATCCAATGCGCAAACCATTGCAAATGAACTGCGTTCGTAGATGAGCTGATAATTGGAGATACCGCTGTTTTCAAAATTATATTTTTGCTTGTTAATTTCAAGCGCTTTCAAAAGTACACCGGAATAAAAAACTTTTCCAACCAGAAGTTTTATATTTGCCTTATCGGCATAAATTTCCTGCAAACCGATGCCGTTATCATCTATTTGCCAAACATCGTTATGGTTAATAAATCGGTATGGCTTTAGCCGTTCTATAAGTTCCGGACAAGGACAACCGTGAAAAAGAAAAGTGTCTTCCGTTTTATCACGGGAGACTATTGCAGAAAAGGCACTGTCAGCATCAGTTAAGAAGTTTAACTCATCGCATCGCTTGATTTCAATTCCGTATTTTGAAGCAACCGTAAGCAAAATCAGTTTTGCGACATCCGGCAAATATTCCGCCTGATCTTCGTGAAGCATAAATTCAGTGCAATGCCCGGAAATATAGGTGTTAAGCCCTTCAATAGTCATAAATGTAAGATTAGAAATTGCATCTATAACAGAAAAACTGTCAATTTTTGGGGATACCCCATAGTAATAATATGCAAAATCATTTCTATAGTCAACCGACAAATCCGGATTTAGTACCGCATACCGCGTATGAATATGCTCAGGACTATGCTTTAGCGTCAAGGATATTTTTGTTGGTGAAAGAATAACAGCCTTGCAAAAATTCAGCGCTTGTTTAGAGACATCTTCTTGCATGGTGTCATTAAATTTAGAAATGGAAAAGTCCAATAACTTCATTGTATGATCCGCCTTAACAAAATTATTGTATTATGCTATAATAATCGTTTGCGATTATTATAGCATAATTTATTCAAAAAGCAAATTTACTAAATATAAACTTTAAAAGTTTACAGATTAGTTGACAGATGTAAATATAAGCGGTATAATTAACCTCAGTTTACAATAGGTTCGTGTGATGAGGTAAAAGGTATGAAAAATCAAATCGAACAAATAAAGAGGGCAAAGAATGCTGTTATTCTTGCTCATTACTATGCGCCTGCCGAAGTGCAGGGCATTGCCGACTATGTCGGAGATTCATTCTATCTTGCAAAGATTGCAAAACAATCTGATGCGGATATAATCGTGTTTTGTGGGGTTCAGTTTATGGGAGAGAGTGCAAAAATACTCAATCCTGACAAAAAGGTGTTAATGCCTGACCTTGCTGCAGACTGTCCTATGGCTCACATGGTTTCGGACGGTATCATCGAAGAAATGAGAGCTAAATACGATGACCTTGCAGTTGTCTGCTATATCAACTCAACTGCACAGCTTAAATGCAAGAGTGATGTTTGTGTAACATCATCTAATGCTGTGAAAATTGTAAGGGCTTTACCCAACAAAAACATTTTCTTTATTCCCGACCATAACCTCGGAAGCTTTGTTGCAAAACAGGTACCGGAAAAGAATATCATTCTAAACGACGGATGTTGTCCTATCCACGCTGCCATCACTGCACAGCAGGTAAAAGCCCAAAAGGATAATCATCCAAATGCACCGGTATTATCTCACCCCGAATGTGAAGCGGAGGTTCTTGCTTTGTCTGACTATATCGGCAGCACGGCGGATATCATCGCCTATGCTAAGAGTAGTGAAGCGACAGAGTTTATCGTTGTTACCGAAGACGGTGTAGATTATAAACTGATTACAGATAACCCGGACAAGCGTTTTTATTATCCAAACCCACATCCGTGCTGTGCTGATATGAAGCTGAATACACTTGAGTCCGTTTTGTCGGTTCTTCAAAAAGAAGATAAGGAAATAACTGTTGACGATGCCCTGCGTAAAGGCGCACTTAAACCTCTTGAGAGGATGTTGGAACTTGCAAAATAATATGAAAACAGATATTTTAATTGTAGGAAGCGGTGTAGCAGGCCTTTACTGTGCACTTAATCTGCCTTGTGATAAAAACATAATCGTTGTAACAAAAAACAAGGCTCGCAGAAGCGATTCGTTTCTGGCACAGGGCGGTATATGTGTTTTGCGTGACGAAAAGGATTATGATGCCTTTTACGAAGACACAATGAAAGCCGGTCATTATGAGAACAATCCCGACTCGGTTCACATTATGATTCATTCATCCAGAGAGGTTATCTCTGATCTTGTATCTTTCGGCGTTCGCTTTGAAATGAACGGGAAAGAGTTTACATACACACGAGAAGGCGCACACAGTAATCCCCGTATTCTTTTCCACGAAGATGAAACCGGCAAAGAGATTACCTCTCATCTTCTTGAAACGGCAAGAAACAGAGAGAATATAACAATCATCGAAAATTATACGATGGTTGACCTAATTTGTGATAACAATGAGTGCCACGGCATTATCGGACACGATGAAAACGGTGTTTATTCTGCAATTCAGGCTGACTATACCGTTCTTGCAACGGGCGGAATTGGTGGCGTGTTTGAGCATTCCACCAACTATAAGCACCTTACCGGTGATGCGATTGCTCTGGCGCTGAAATACGGCATCAAGTTGCAGCATATTGACTATATTCAAATTCATCCTACAACGCTTTACACCGAAAATGAAGGCAGAGAGTTTTTAATTTCCGAGTCGGTTCGTGGTGAGGGCGCAATATTACTTAACTCCAAAGGAGAGCGCTTTGTTAATGAGCTGTTGCCTCGTGACGTAGTTGCAAGTGCCATCTTTGCGGAAATGAAAAAAGAAGGAAGTAAACACGTTTGGCTTTCTATGGCACCCATTCCTGTCAAAGAAATTAAAACACATTTCCCTAACATTTATCAGCGTTGTCTTGAAGCGGGTTATGACGCAACCAAAGAACCCATTCCGGTTGTTCCGTCGCAGCACTACTTTATGGGCGGTATTGATGTTGACAGGTACAGTAAAACGTCAATGAACCGTTTGTATGCAGCAGGTGAGACGGCTTGCAACGGTGTGCACGGCAGAAACCGCCTTGCAAGCAATTCGCTGCTTGAAAGCCTTGTGTTTGCAAAAAGAGCGGCAACGCACATTATTGATAACTACACCCGCGTGCAGCATTGTACTAAAGTTTTAGTTGATGCTTCTCAGTATGAGGGGTATGCGGAAAAATATAAGAAAATCGTTTTGGATGCAATTGAAAAGGAGAAAAACAGCCATGAATAATATTTCGATGAAACTTAATGCAGACAACCTTATCCTTCTTGCTTTGCAGGAGGATATTACAAGCGAGGACATTACCACCAACTCTGTTATGAGACAGTATCAGCTAGGTGAGGTTGAACTGATCTGTAAAGAAGACGGCGTTATTGCCGGCCTTGATATTTTCAAGAGAGTTTTTGAACTTCTTGACGATAAAACCGAAGTAACTTTCACCTGCGCAGACGGTGATGAGGTGAAAAAAGGACAAAAACTAGGTGTCGTTCGCGGTGATATCCGTGTGCTTCTTTCCGGTGAAAGAACAGCGCTGAATTTCTTACAGCGTATGAGCGGTATTGCAACCTACACCCGCCATATCGTGCGTCTGTTGGAAGAAAGCAAAACAAAACTCCTCGACACCCGTAAAACCACACCGGGCATGCGCATATTTGAAAAGTATGCCGTAAAGGTTGGCGGCGGATATAACCACCGTTATAACCTCAGTGACGGTATTCTCTTAAAGGATAACCATATCGGTGCTGCAGGCGGCGTTAAAGAGGCTGTTTTGATGGCAAAAGAATATGCACCATTCGTTCGCAAGATTGAGGTTGAGGTAGAAAACTTAGATATGTTGAAAGAAGCGCTTGAGGCAGGTGCCGACATCATAATGCTGGATAATATGAGTGCCCAGGACATGAAAGAGGCTGTTAAGCTCTGTGCCGGAAAAGCAGAAACTGAGTGCAGCGGAAATGTAACAAAAGAAAATATTGCAAAACTTACCGATATTGGTGTAGACTATATATCGAGTGGTGCACTTACACACTCTTCTCCGATTTTAGATCTTTCTCTTAAAAATTTACACGCTGTATAAAGGGGTGAATACATGAAGGCTCATGACAGAAGAAAAGCAATAGTCAATTTGCTTCTATCATCTACAGAAGCTATATCCGGCGCTAAACTGTCAGAAGAATTTGGTGTATCAAGGCAAATAATTGTGCAAGATATTACTGTGCTAAAGGGATTGGGGTACGATATTCTTTCTACTCACTATGGGTATATCATTCAAAAATCACCTTTGAAAGAGCGTGTATTTAAAGTACACCATACAACCGAACAAACCGAAGATGAACTAAATCTGATTGTCAATCTCGGCGGTACTGTTGTTGATGTATTCGTTTGGCATAAGGTTTACGGTAAAATGGTCGCACCGTTAAACATTTTCTCGCCCCTTCATGTAAAACAGTTTATTGAGGGTGTCAGAACAGGAAAATCCACGGAGCTTATGAATATAACAGGCGGGTATCATTATCACACTGTTCGTGCCGATTCAGAAGAAATCCTTGATAAAATAGGCACTGCTCTTAAAAAGCGGGGTTATATCGCACCAAAAATATGATTATAGATAATAATTGGCGGTATATTTAGTTATCTTTAAGAGTAGTTGACAAAAATAAAGCACACAAACCTAAACGGTATATCACCAAGCACCGTTTCTGTAAAAAAGAAGATATAAAACCAAAAAGCAACTATCACCTTTGACTTTGGGAGATAGTTGCTTTTTTATTAAAATATTTTATGCAAGAGAATTTTTATAACCGCTTATGACATTTTCTATTGTAGATCCGGAGTTTACGCCGTGATATGTTTGTGAAGACCGCCAACGGTCAGTATTGATTGATTGATCAAAGCCATTAAAAATGTTAGAGTCATAGTCGTTACATTGGGAGGTGCCGTGATAAAGTTCGCCAAGCTGTTCCCATTTTGTAGTTCCGTCAGCATCGGCAACCTGCGTAAATACTCCAACATAAACATTTTTAATTGAAGACCAAACTCCAGCATTAGACAAATCGTCCGGAGTCATATAAATCGTCATTTCGCGTTTGCCGTCGCCGTCTAAATCTTCTTCCTTAATCATACAGGTTAGGTTTGTTTTTACAAGTTCGCCTGTTTCGAGGTCGGTAAGCATAAGGTGTAGGTTTCCGTCAAACAATTCATCTAAAACCTTAGTATCGTTGCTTGAACTACCAACCACGTTTCCTACATAAGCACCGGTGCTACTGCTTTGGTCCATAATGCCATCTAGTCTTGAGCTTAGTTCGGGAGTGTTGAGAATTTTCTTTAAGGCCTCAAGGGCGCCATCAACAGGAGAAGTGAAATGTTCGGGGTCAATATCGGAAAAAGGTTTAAACATAAAGTTTAATACCGAGTTTAATGTCGAATTAGAAAAGTCGGTGGTGTTCTGCGCAAATTTAAAAGTGATTTCATATTGATATTTTTGCTGTGCAGCAATTCTCGTTACATCTTCCGCCATAACACCGTCCACCGTGTAGGGCCGTTTAAGATTGGTTAATGTATAGGTAATTTTTCCGTTATCGTAGCCCGATGCCGTACTGACAACCCCATCAAAACCTTGCTCAACAAGAGTATTGTTGAAAACGGTAATACGAAAAGTCAGTTCTTCTCCCTTTGGCACAGTTACCGTGCTTGTTAGGATATTGTCATAAAAGGTTGCGTTTGTATAGGTTCCGTTTCCTGAAAAATAATCAACCTTAGTAATATAAACCATTTCAGGATAGCGAAACCCCTCCTGCGTGAAAGGAATATCGGTATATTCATCCTTGGCCTTCTCTGTGGCATACTGCCAGGTAGCCCAAACGCCACCAACCGAAACGGTTAAAACAAGTATAAGCAGAAGTGGCAAAAAGCGTTTAGTCATTTTGACCACCTCTTGTTAAAATTTCGGATTTTTGAGAATCTTCATCCCAAATATCTTCAGGGTTGTCCATCATTTTTATTTCTAACAAACGCATCTTGGCTTCATTCTCAAGTTTTCTTTCAAGTATAGGTGTAATAATTACCGCAAACAAAACGAGAATTATGCAAAGCCACCCTGCAGGAGACTGCATAAACAAAATAAAACTGCCTACAAAAGCAATTCTCTCGCCCTTATATATTCCCTGCATCTGACTAAAAAGCACAGGGAATTGGTCGGGATTTGAAACTGCGTCGCCCTTAAGCAAGAAATGACGGCAGTCCGGATGTTTTTCGTTAGGTTCTTCAATACCTACGATACGGTGCACAACATAGGTGTCTTCCCTTTTGTAAACCACCACATCATAAAGCTTAAGGTCTTTTTCTTCAGGCAAGTGATGGGTAACAATTAAGTCAAAGGTTTGTATCTGGTCGTCAAGTCCGTTTTCAAAAAGATAGGTGTTGTTTTTGTTTTTTATTGCCATTGATGAGGATTTAACAACCTTAAGGGAGGGTATCCCGTTAGCAGCTTTATCTTTGGTAAAATTCAGATATAAGGAAAATACGAAAGCCGCTAAAAGAGCAACACAAACAAGCAAAGAAACTGCCGTAACTAAAACTGTTGTTACACGATTTTTCTTTGCTTGTCTGTCTTGCTCTTTTATAATTTCCTCATCTTCTAAACCATGCTTTATCAGCTTGAGTTTTTGCTTCATAATCGTAGCAATTACATACGAGAACAAAAGCGTAAACAAAGAAAAGACTATAAAGCACAGTATGAAGACATAAGTTTCATAAGCTGTCATAAAATTCACCAATAAAAACTCGACTATCCGGTGCCTAAGCACAGGATAGTCGTAAAATATTTTCTTTAATTAGAGAGATGCCCCTGAAGTGTTACCATCAGTTACGCCGAAAATAATCTGACCTTTGCTGAGAGCGGTGCTATATGCATCGTATAATGCTTTGGTATCTAAAACAAATTCGGTTAACGCAAGATGGTCGGCAATATCAGCTGCATCAAGAGTGAATGTAAAGGTGCCATCTCCTGCATCAACCCAAGTAACATCATGTGGAACGTTATTGTGTGTTAAAGAAATAATATCCTTTGCCCCGGCGCCATGACCGTCATCAAAGGTCCATTCGGTGTTGCTAAGCGAAAAGCTAAATTTTGTTGGAACGCCGTTATTCTTGATTTCAACAGGTGCAACGTTTGAAGGTGTGAAGGTAACAACAATTTTACCGGAAACCTTAAGAGCGGTGGTGTGAGGTGTTCCTTCCTTTGGGTCAATAGTAAGTGAAACTGTTGTCTTATCAATTGAGTATGTACCATAACTGTCTGCGTAAGCAACGCTTGTAAGGTTCATAGCTGTTCCGACCGATTCATCAGCAACATCAATGGTCTTAGTATATGTCCATGTAGCATATACGCCGCCAATAGTAATGCAGAGCATCAATGCGATTAAGGCACTTAATTTTTTCATAATAATTCTCCTTATAGTATTTTAATATATTATAGTACCCTAAAAACTCTTTGTCAATGTTTTGCAAGCAGCTTTTTTCTTATTGATATTTGGGTAAATAATTGCCGTGGGCTTCGATCAGATCGTCAACCATCTTCTTGATGGTATCAATATCCAATTCACTGCCAGTATGCGGATCCAGCATAGCAGCCTGATAAATGTGCTCTTTCTTTCCGGTTGCTGCGGCTTCGATGGTCAGAAGTTGGACGTTGATATTGGTCATATTCATCGCGGCACACTGCACGGGTAACGCACCAACAGAACATGGGTGAACACCACTTCCGTTTACCAGGCAGGGCACCTCCACACAAGCCTCTGCCGGCAGATTGGAGATCAGATGCCCCTTGTTCAGTACGTTACCGCCGATCTGATAG
>JAZQJA010000031.1:0-25671 GCA_045541455.1 Eubacteriales bacterium | reverse complement strand
AATATAAGCGTCCTGCTCTTTTTTGCTCATATTATTCCAAAGCGTGTTCCACCCGCAAACTCTTACCTGCAGATTTTTATACTTTTCCGGATTCTTCTGCGCATCACGAAGGGTTTCGGTGTTAAAAATATTAAACTGAATCGACTGACCTCCTTTTTTAAGATAGGTCATTAAAATTCCCTTAAAGATGTTGAAGCCGTTTTCACCATCTACGGCGCTTGGGTGAAGCATAACATCCAAACAAAAGGATTCGTGATAATCAGAAGGTGAAAGTTTTGTGGCTGATTCAGTCAGCGCTGTAATACCGTTTTTATCCACACCCGGTACAGCGCTTGCGTTTTTAGAAAGTTCCTCACCTGCAAGTCTGCCATAAGGCAATGCGCCGGTTTTTTCACCCTGTATCACAAATGCTCGGGCAGAATGGAAGATTGCCTTATACACACCGCCTCTGCCATTTGGAACATTGTTCACCTTGTTGGCAAAATAGCTTGCCATTGCGCTTGCATAAGTATCGGCAACAGTATCGTTATTACCGTATTTATGCGTTGATTTTTTCACCGTTGCTTGCAGTAATTCATACCCTTGCCAGTTGTTTTTCAAAACCCTTGCCAACTCGGTTAAAGAGATTTCTTTTTTATCAAAAACGAACTCCTTGACCGCCATTAAGCTGTCAACTGCACTTGCAAAGCCACAGTTGAGCATAGCATTGTTATTGAATTTGACACCGCCGCCGTAGCCGTCCCTGCCGTTTTTAAGAGAGGTTTCTATCGTTGCAGAGTACATGGACGACGGATTGACAAAGGCGAGAAAACGTTCGGCATCATTGGTGATTTTCATACTTTGTTCAATAAGATATTCCCATTGTTTCAGGAAAGCAAAGTAGAAATCATCAAAGGTCTTTAATTCGGAAATTTCGCCTGTTTTAATACTCACCTGCTTATTTGTGACGGCATCAAAACCGTTGGTAAACACAAACTCCACCGCCTTCGCCGCATTGACGTAGCCTGAGGTAGAAGAGACCTCGTTTGCTCTAACGCCTGTTTCATAGCAACCCCTTATGTCATAGTTTAATGCTTCTTCATACGTTGCTCCATATCCCATAATTGCTTTAATCATTGCAGGTTCGCAACAAAAAACAAAACTTGCATTTTTACGGCGAACCATATCAAAAGCCTTATTTAAAATTTTATCGGGAGTATTTTCATTTATTTTCAGCTGTATCTTTGGATTGTAAATTTCAAGTTCATCATACACATCAAGAATTTCATAGGACAGTTCATTATATTTTGTGCTACCGTCAAGATTTGTGCCACCCATATAAAAAGGCTGCCCCCAATAGTTACCTATTGCAGACCACTGCATTAAAAAATATGATAAATATCCGCGCGCATCTTCCCTTGTAATCTTGCCTGATGTAAGATCGTTTTTATAAAAATCATACAAAGTATTGTCTAGTCCGTTACCGAGAGAACGCACTTGATAACTGTCAATGCTTTCCGAAATAATGAAATAAATATAAATCAACTGCAATGCTTCATAAAACGACATGGGAGCACCATTACGTAAATTTTTAAGGCACTCTGCGATTTTTGGTGCCTTTTCAAAATCCTGCTTTAATGCAGTTTGGTACATTCTGTCAATCAGTTCAATTATAGCGGTGTACTGAATCTCAATGCCCTCAAAAAATGCAGAAGTTTCTTCAGTTAAAGTACCGTTTTTTCTATGCGTATGACTGTATTGTCTTGCTCTTTCACGAATGCCCGAAAACCCAAGTTTCATAAGCGATTCCCAGTCAGGCACAACATGATCATAATCTGTCCAGATCATTACGGCACCTGACCGATTGAAATCATTGGCACGCTCCATCGTCTCAGGGTCACGGTAATCTTTTGACTCGTTTTCCCATTTTCTAAAGGTTGTATTATTTGCTAATCGGTTAAGAGAATAAAGACCTACAAAATAATCGTGTTCATTTATATATAAACGCTCGTTCTCAAGAACATATTTGATAGCCATTGCCCGAGAAATTGGATGTGGTAAATCTTCAGTTTCTTTTGAAAGTTCTTCAAGACCTTTCAAAAGTTCAGCGTCATCAAGTCCACTTTCTTCGATATATCCAATGCCGTGATAGGCCATACGTTTAAAAGAGTTAAACTCTTTATCTGGACCGTGATACTTTTTTTCAATAAAATATCGGTCTGTTTCAGTAATCATATAAGCACCGCCTTTCAAGTATATTCTATAACAAAACAATACATTTTACCATAAATAAAAGAAAAATAATTGACTATTTCAAAAGTATATTTTATAATAATATCGGTGATTATATGGATAACTTTATGAAGCATAATTTTATAATTGGCGAAATCACATTTGCAAATATTGTCAAGGCAGGCACAGGCGCCAAAACTCACAAAAACAGGAAAAGCCATGGTCTTGCCATTTTCCCAGGTGGTGAAAGAACATTTTATTTTGATAACAAAAAAATAAGGGTTGGCGATAACTTCATTGTATATTTTCCCAAGGGTTCCAACTACACAATCAGGGAAAAAACCCCCGTTGATTGCTTTGCTATCAATTTTGAAATGCCTGATGGCGCTTGCTTTGAGCCTTTTTCTTTCAAAGTTAAAAATGTAAATACCTATCTTGAATGTTTTAAGCAAGCTCAAAAACAACAAACACGAAAAACCACAGGATATGATTCGAAAATCAAATCAGAGTTATATAATATAATTTATAATATGCAAATGGAGTATAACTTACCGTATACAAACTCTAAAATTATAGAACCGGCAATAAACTATATTCACTCAAACTATTATAAAGAGAATATAAGTGTTGAATATCTGGCATCATTATGCGGAATAAGTACCGTGCATCTTAGAAATTTTTTTATCAAACAGTTTGCAGCCTCTCCTCTCAAATATATTAACAATCTTAAAATGGCTCGTGCAAGAGAGTTGCTTGATTCACAATTTTATTCGGTAAGCGAAGTATGTTTTCTTTCGGGCTTTAACAATGAAAGTTATTTTATCCGAAAATTCAAAAAACATATCGGAATATCACCCGGTGAATATGCAAAAGCATCCCGAAAATGATTGGGATGCTTTTTGTTATTCAGTTAACATATTTTCAATAAAGATACCGTAGCCTCGGGTTGGATCGTCGATAAGGACGTGCGTTACGGCGCCAATGAGTTTACCATTTTGGATAATGGGGCTACCGCTCATACCTTGAACTATACCGCCGGTACGCTCCAACAAACGACTGTCTGTTATTTCAATAACCATATTTTTTGTTTCTTGAAGATTGTTATTTATTTTAACAATTTCAATATCATAAAATTCACTTTTTGTACCATCAACACAGCAAATAATCTGCGCTTTACCCGTTTCAATTTCGTTTTTAATTGAAATTGGGTAGCTCTTCATATTGGAAAATTCGTCTGTAACACATATTCCGGTAAGACCGGTAATGGTATTAGATGTTAATACTCCTATCGTACTATTCTCCACAAACGAACCTAAAAGTTCACCGGGAGCACCCTTTTCACCTTTTACCACGCCGTCAATTTGGGCTTTTACAAGTTCTCCGGTTGAAACCGGCATTACAAGACCTGTATCACTGTCAGATATTGAATGGCCAAGCCCTGCAAGAATATTGTTAGTTGGATTAAAATAGGTTAACATTCCAATTCCGGCGGTGCTGTCACGCACCCACATACCTATCCTATATTTTCCGTCAGAATCATCCTTAACCGGTGTAACATAGGCTGTAAATTCAACATTATTGCGTTGAATTTTAGCCTTTTGAACCATACCCTCACTTTTAGAAACTTGTTCTATAAGTTCTTCGTTACTTGAAATCGAAACACCGTTATAGCTTAATATTATATCGCCTTCACGTATGCCTGCTGTATATGCAGGATTTTGTGATTTTCCGTTATGAACAAAATCAGTTATATCGACCACAATCACACCGTCAGTGTATAGTTTAACTCCAAAAGACATACCAAGCGGTACTACCTCTTGCTTTTTAATAACGCTAATCTTTGCTGTTTTTATTGGCAGTAAACCAAAAAGTTTTAATTTTGCAGTATATTTACCTTGTGAGACAGTTGCGTTATCAACTATGTTTGAAGCAGTTGTATCCCCAACATCAATTGATACAAACGGAGAGCCAGATGAAATAGGCTCATCACTATAAAATGAATAATCATCGGGCTGAGTACCTATAAAAATACCCGTAACAAACACTACTACCAGAATCATTATAAGTGCTTTTTTCATATATAATCACCATATTTATTGTTTGTAACCACAAAGGAATTATTATAAATTTATGATGATGTTAAAAAATACTTGTAAATTCGATTTAATTACATTATTATATAACTGTATAAATTTAGGAGATAAAACATTGAGTGTAAATTTTGGTCCGACAATTGTTATAGTATTTATAGTGCTGATTTTAATTTTGTTTTGCACTTTTTTCACCGCACGTCTTGCTCAAATTAAAGGGAGAAGCAAAGCATGGGGTTTTTTGGGGTTTGCACTTAATTTAATTGGTCTTGCAATTGTTTGCTTTTTGCCATCAAAACGAAATGATAACATAAACACAAATCCTATCTCTTATGCTTTTTCAAATTTACCGTCATTGTCAAAAAAGACAATAAGAATTATTATTGCTTTTACTGTTGCGATCATAATAACTGTTATTGCTTATGATAATATTCCAAAGGTTATTGAAAATTACAAATACTCAAAAGAAATTACACGCCGCAAATCCTCGGAATATGAGCAAACACTTTTGCTTACAGGACAGGCAAAAAGCATTTTTGCCGGATGCGAAAGTTCGTTTGTAATTACACAGAATGATGAATTGTTTTGCTGGGGAAACCAAATGACAAAACAGCTCGAAAATGAACAGCGCGGTTTAATATACAAAGGTGTAAAAAAAGCAAGCACTACCGAAAATAATTTATATATTCTTACAACAGACGGTAATCTTTACAGTAAGTCAAATAATGTAGATAATGAGGAAGAATTTACACTTATTTGTGACAGTGTTTTTGATTTTGCTGTTTCTGAAACATCAATTGGAATAATCAAATCTGATAACAAGCTTTATATGCTAGGAAACAATAGTTATTCACAGCTTGGCACCAGTATGACAGAAGCTACAACCAAGCCAACTTGGGTATTAAATAACGCAAAAAAAGTTATTTGCGAAGCGACATATACCGTTGTTCTAAATCTATCCGGTGAAGTTTTCGCATTTGGAACAAATTCATACGGACAGTTTGGAATTAAAGAAAAAATTATTACTTCACCAAAATTAATTTCGAAAGATATATTAGATATTGCAGTAGGCGATGATTTTATTCTGTTACTTAACAAATCTAATGAAGTGTTGGCGTGCGGTAATAATACTTATGGTCAACTTGGAAATTTAACAAACGAATCCTTATTGGAATTTACTAAAGTTTTTGACGATGCTTCGAGTATATACGCTTCAAAAAGCAGTGCGTTTATATTAAAAAGCAACGGCGAACTTTATGCATTCGGGCAAAACACTTCTGGTCAGTTAGGTATAGGAGGCACTCAAAATATAAACATCCCTACATTAGTAGAAAAAAATGTTATTTCGGTCGCAACAAGCGGAAATCATACAGTTATTTTAAAAAATGAAGATTGTGTTTTATCTTCAGGAAATAACAATTGGGGACAGCTTGGAAAAGGCAGTTCAAGAACTAAGTTTTCCGAACTTGTAAATTTTAAAACAAAGGAGTAGTTATGCTGTTAAAAATATCAATTTATTTATTTATAGCGGCAATTTTATTATTACTCATTTACCTGCTGTCTATAAAAAGAAAAAAACGCGGATTTTTAAGTAAACTAAGTGGAACTTTATCTATCGCCTTATTTATTTGTTGCTCTGTTCTCATTATAATCCATTGTAAATCAAACAATATTAAAATATTTAACAGAGTTAAAAACTATGATATAGTGAAAACATACACAGACACACTTGCAAAAAGTGATGCTACAGGCGCTTATCCATTATTACCTATAAATGTTTTTACTCAAAATGATAAAGTTTTCTTTACAAACGGGAAAAACGACTTGTTTGAAATAGTAAACACAGAGGGAGTTTACACTTTCCCAACTATATCAAATTCGACTACGTTTACAAATGGTGCCAAAACTTTAAATGCAGTCATTGATACTAATGGAAATCTTATACTCGACGGTTACTTATTATATTCCAAATATGAAAGTGAAACCGTAAAATTTTCAAATAAAACCATAGCAAAAAATGTAAAGTCTGTAAGCTTTACATCAAATTCGTTGTTTTATATAACAAATGATGCCAAGTTATATGCAATGGGATTTAACGAATCGGCACAACTTGGAGACACAACAACAAAACCAAAAAGCGAACCTATATTAATTATGGAAAATGTTAAGAGTGCTGATATATCAGACACACATTCTATGATAGTTGATATTCACGGAACGCTATATGCTGTTGGCGATAATTCATATTCACAGCTTGGAAACAAAACCGCTGTATCTTCAAACGAACTCACACGTATTATGCAAGGGGTTAAAGATGCAAAAGTGGGTAATTATTATTCAATGGTTCTTACTGTTAACGGAGAATTATACACAGCAGGCATTAATGAAAAAGGTCAGCTTGGCAATGGTGGTGAGGAGTTTAAAGCAGAACTTATCAAAGTTTTAGATAATGTTTACAAAATTGAAACTCAGGGCGATACATGTGCCGCACTCACATATAACGGTGAGTTATATGTTTGGGGTGACAATAACGAAAACAAAGCCGGTGTAAATGATTCTAAGTCAATTACAAAGCCAAACAAACTGCACGATAACGCTTATGATTTTGCATTATCAACAAACAGTGTCGTTATTCTTACGAAAGAAAGAGATATTATATTAACAGACAAACAAGCACAACAAAACAAAGTATTAAAGTTTAATGCAACAGTACCTGAAGAGTTTAAAGAATATCAGATAGTAACCACTAAATGAAAATATCAATTAATGTAAAATAAAAATAAAAAAATACTTGAAATTGTAAAATGTTTATGTTACAATGTTCGGGTGTAATGAAATTAGACTAAAAGAGGTGAAAGAAATGAAAGAAGCAATTCATCCTAATTACGATAAAGCTACCGTAAAATGCGCTTGCGGTGAAACTTTTGAAACAAGATCTACAAAGAGTGAAATCAGAGTTGAAATTTGCTCAAAGTGCCACCCCTTCTTTACTGGCAGACAGAAACTTGTTGATTCTGGCGGTCGTGTAGACAAATTTAAGAAAAGATATAATCTTGACTAATCAATTAAAGCCACCGATTTATTCGGTGGCTTTTTGATAATACCGGAGAAAAATATGATTACACATATCATTTGGGATTATAACGGAACAGTTGTTGATGATGTTGATACTTCTGTCGCTGCAGTAAATGAAATGCTAAGACGCAGAGGGCTATCTCAAACCGACAAGCTAACCTATGTTAACACACTTGTAATGCCGCTTGAAAACTACTATAAAAGTGTTGGAATTTGTAACGAAAGTATAAACACTTTATCTGTCGAATTTCAGCAACTCTGCAATAAATACTCAAAACTTTCAAGTATTTTTGAAGGTGTTTTTGATGTTATAACTGCTGCAAGACAGCTTAATATTACGAATATTTTAATGTCATCATTATATAATGAATACTTAATATCCGAAGTGAAGCGCTATAAAATAAATGATTGGTTTGACGAAATTATCGGAATGACTGATACCAGTGTAAAAAGTAAGCTTTCAAACGCAAAAAACTATTTGGCATCAAACAAAATCAATCCTCAAAACGTTTTGTTTATCGGCGATTTAACAAGCGATGCAGAGATGGCAAAAGCTGTTGGTGCTGATTGTATTTTAATACCCAATGGGCACAATTCAAAGGTGCGGTGTCAAAGTCAAGGAGTCAAAGTTTATGACAATATTAAAGATGTTAAACAATATCTTTTTAAGAAATAAAATATTATACTTATCAGGGATATTTTTAATTGTTTTTTCTATACTTTTAGGTTGTGTTTTCCCGCACCTATCCTTTTTAATGCTTTTATTAGCTTTTTGCGGATTATGCACTATAATTTATGGTCTTTTATTGTTTTTTGAAAAAACTCCAAATGCTATTTTAGCAAAAACGGCAAAAACATTGCGCTTTATCGCTTTATTTTTAATTGCTGTCTATTTTGTTTCAAATTTATTTATACAAAGTAAAATTTTCAGTGCGGCAAAACAGCAACCTGTTGATGCCAAGTGCATAATTGTACTCGGGTGCGGTTTAAACGGTGACAAACCCACTCTTGCTTTAAAGTACAGACTAGACAAAGCTATTGATTACTTGGATAGCCACCCGAACACAATCGCCGTTTTAAGCGGCGGTCAAGGAAAAGGAGAACTCATACCCGAAGCGCATGCCATGAAAAAATATATGATAAATCACGGCGTAGATGCAAAAAAACTCATAATTGAAGACAAATCGCAAGACACAACTCAAAATATATTTTTTTCAAAACAACTTGTTGATTTTAATACAAGCATCGCCGTAGTAACAAATGATTTTCACATTTACCGTTCAATGTTAATTATGAAAAAAGCAGGATTTACAGATATATATGCATTACCTGCAAAAACACCTAATAAGCCGTTTTTAAGGTTAAGTCTTCATCTTCGCGAGTATTTCTCTATAATTCTTGAATATTTAAACTTATAATTTCAGTCTTTATATCTTTACAAACCAACAAGATTATAATATAATATTCAAATAGGAGGTATAGGGATGGATTTTAGTTCTCGCAAATATTTTGTCAATATGTTTAGAGCAACTGACGAACCGGTAATCTGTGCTGATTCAAAGTTAGAAATAATATATGCAAACCGTAAGGCTAGCAGTATACTGGGTCTTGATGAAGACTCTCTTTCCACCCTATCTTGCTTTCTGTCTACTCCTTATATTAATAAAATTAAAAACTCAATAAAAGACAAAACTTCTATTACATTCGAGTTTTTACATGTTATTGACAACTGCGCAAAGCGCTGCGTTGTTGTGCCAACAACTGTTTATGCCGAAGAATATGTACTGCTGTTTATATCAAATACAGAGCCGATATGTTTAAGTAGACTTGAACGATACGAAATTGATTTTGGATTACACAGGCACAATGAGGCTATTAAGTTTTCAACATCAAGTATCATATCTCATTTAAAAGAAATCGGCGAAGAATATTCTACAGATCCTAGGGCAAAAAAGATTATATCAAACGTTTATAAAATACGTAGAAGTATGCAGCACCTTGAAATTCTTGCTGCAAACGATCTTGAAAAACCGACCGATTATCATATTGATTTAAATTCTTATCTTTCTTATATGGTCAAAGCAATATCGGATATTGAAACAAATAATAAAGTAACGTTTGAACTTGACTTATGTAAAGGTTTGCTAAACACATGCATAAGTTATCACAACCTTGACATCTTGATATGTAACATTATAGAAAATTCAATTAAAAATACTTTAGGCTATACAAAGATTAAAATCAAAACATCGACAAACGGCAATGAACACACTATTTTATTTAGTGATAACGGACATAACAGTCCTGCACTTGATAAATTGTTTGACGACGAACATATAAAAGAAACTTCTTATGGTATTCCAAAAGCCGGAACAGGCTTGTTTGTTATACGTAAAATTGCAAACTTACACGGAGGAAGCATATTTGCCAAAATTGGACAGACAGGTGGTTTTGAATTGGGCGTAACTTTGCCAAAAGCAAAACTCAGAACAGTTCTTTACGACCAAAGCAAATACCCCAAAAATGACAACTTATATGCAGACTTATACACAGGGCTTTGCGCGGTTATACGCGAATATAAAACAGTATTTTAATGAGAGAGGTATATATTAATGAAAGTATTAGTCACCGGCGGAACCGGCTACATCGGTTCACATACTATTGTTGAACTTATCAAAGAGGGACACGAAGTAATCGCTTTTGATAATTTCTACAACAGCAAACCTGAAGTTCTCAATAGAATTAAAACCATTACAGGAACAGAAATTAAATTTTATGAAGCTGACATGCTGAATAAAAGCCAGCTCGATAAAATTTTTGACGAGAACAAAATTGATGCCGTAATTCACTTTGCAGGTCTTAAAGCTGTAGGTGAAAGTTGTGAAAAACCTATTTTTTATTATCACAACAACATCAGTGGTACACTCAACCTCATTCAGTCAATGGAAGAACATAATGTAAGAAATATCGTATTTTCTTCTTCGGCAACAGTTTACGGCGATTCAAAGGTTGTACCTGTTAAAGAAGACTTCCCTATCGGCGCTACAAACCCCTATGGTCAGACAAAACTTATGCAAGAAATTATGCTTACTGACCTATATAAATCAAACAATAATTGGACAGTAACTCTTCTTCGTTACTTTAACCCTGTTGGTGCACATGAAAGCGGACTAATCGGTGAAGATCCGCAAAACATACCCAACAACCTCACTCCCTACATATCTCAGGTAGCTATCGGCAGACTGCCAAAACTCAGAATTTTCGGCAACGATTACAATACACACGACGGAACAGGTGTGCGTGATTTTATACATGTTGTAGACCTTGCTATCGGTCATATAAAAGCTCTTGCAGCGAGTGAAAAACAAACAGGTGTATTTATTTACAACCTTGGTACAGGTAAAGGTTACAGCGTACTTGATATGGTTAAAGCTTTTGAAAAAGCAAGCGGTGTTGAAATTCCCTATGAGTTTGTTGACCGCCGTCCCGGTGACGTTGAAACACTTTATGCTGATCCCGAAAAAGCAAAACGCGACATCGGTTTTGTTGCTACAAGAGATCTTAACGATATGTGTAAAGATCTTTGGAACTGGCAAAAAAACAATCCGCACGGATTTGAATAAAGCATAACAAAAATCCGGAAACTATTGTTTCCGGATTTTTATATAGGAGTTTTTATGGAAATTTTATCACCCGTAGGTGCTAAAGAGCAACTTATTGCTGCGGTAAGAAGCGGTGCAGATGCAGTATATCTTGGTACACAGAATTTTAACGCAAGACGTAACGCTGACAATTTCGATAATGAATCGCTTTTAACAGCGATTGAATATTGTCATGCCCGCGGTGTTAAAGTTTATATAACATTTAACACTATTGTTACAAACTTTGAGTTAAAATCAGCGGCAGAAGAAATAGAAAAACTTGCAAAATACGGGGTTGATGCAATTATTGTTCAAGATCTTGCAGTATACAGACTTATCAAACAGATTGTACCCGAAATGCCTATTCATGCATCTACTCAAATGAGCATACACAATGTAGAAGGTGCTAAAATTTTAGAGCAAATGGGATTTAGTAGAATTGTGCCTGCACGGGAATTGTCTGCAAATGAACTAAAATCAATACGACAGGCAACAAATCTTGAACTTGAAGTGTTTGTTCACGGTGCATTATGTATGTCAGTATCAGGACAGTGCTATCTGTCTAGCGTACTGGGTCAGCGCAGTGCAAACCGTGGACTTTGCGCACAGCCATGCAGACTTAACTTTAAATCGCAAAATGGTGAATATGCTTTATCGCTAAAGGATTTATCCATAATAAACAAAATAAACGAACTTAAAAATATAGGTATTGATTCACTTAAAATAGAAGGACGTATGAAACGTCCTGAATATGTTGCAGCTGCAACTAATGCGTGCAAAAGTGCCATCTTGAGAAAAGAGTTTGACGAAAACACACTAAAAGCTATTTTTTCGAGAAGTGGGTTTACTGACGGATATTTTACTGCAAAGCGCGATAGAAATATGTTTGGATACCGAACTAAAGACGATGTCGTTTCTGCAGCACCTGTTTTAAAACAAATTGCAAACTCATACCGCAAAGAAGTACCGCTTGTAGCGGTTGATATGGATATTGAAATAAAGTATGATACCGATATTAAATTGAGCGTTTCTGACGGAATAAATACTGTTACAGTCAAAGGCGAAACCCCGCAAAAAGCCATTAATAGAGAAGTTGATTTTGAAAATGTTAAAAGAGCCCTTGAAAAATGCGGAGGCACACCTTTTTATTTAAAAGATCTCAGAGCCAATATAAACAATGGACTTTCTGTATCAATGTCTGAACTCAACAGACTTAGAAAGCAAGCATTGGAAAAGCTGCTTAATATACGTTCAAAAATCAAATCCTATGACACCTTCCCTTTTAATTTTGAAAGTGAATTTAAAAATCGGTTTGTAGACAATCAGTTTATAATAGCAAGATTTGAAAATGCAAAACAAATTTGCGACGAAGCAGACAGAGTAATTTTGGATTATAAAGAATTACTTAATAACAGTTGGCTTTGCCAAAAATATTCAAATCGTGTTATTGCAGAGTTACCCGCATTATTATTTGATCCTAATAATATAGAAAACGACCTTGCTAAACTCAAAGAACTTGGCGTTGATACTATATATGCACCCAATATATATGCTGTAAGTCTTGCAAAACGGCTAGACTTTAAAATTCTAGGCGGTTTTGGACTAAATATTATTAACAGTATTGCGCTTGACGAATATAGAAAACTAGGTCTGACAATGGCAGAGATATCGTTTGAAAGTACAATCGATATGTTTAACTCAACAAAACGAGTAATACCTTGTGGTCTAATTGTTTATGGTAAAATGCCTCTTATGACATTTAGAAATTGTCCTGCCAAAACTTTGAGAGGTTGCCAAAACTGCGACGGCAATACTAAAATTTATGACAGATATCAAAACGAAATTACGATTTTATGTAAAAATAAACAATATAGCAGACTGTTAAACCCTATGCCGATCTATATAGGTGATAAAAAAAGTCAATTGAAAAACGTGGATTTTCTGACATTATATTTCACTGATGAAAGCAAAGAAGAATGCAGAAAAATTATTGACAATGTCAAGAAATCAAAACCGTTTGAAAACAATTTTACACGTGGTCTTTACTACAAAGAAATAAAATAATAAAATCTCTTATCATTAAAAATATTAGTACAAATATTGACATTATAATTTATATAATATATAATACTAATAATATAATTTAAGCGGAGGTTTACATGAATTATCTTTTAAAAAATGCAAATGTATATCTTGATGATTCAATTTTTAAAAGAGATATTCTTATTAAAAACGGTGTAATTTCCGATATAGGCATTGCTATTTGTTGTGACAACAATACAATTGTTTTTGATTTTAATAATAAATTTATTTTTCCCGGTTTTGTAGATGTGCATGTACATCTTCGAGAACCGGGATTTATTTTAAAAGAAACAATTGAAACAGGAACAAAAGCTGCAGCACACGGCGGATATACCGCTGTATGTTCAATGCCTAATCTAAAACCTGTTCCGGATAGTGTTGACAATTTGAAATTACAGCTAAATCAAATTGATAAAACTGCTTGCATAAAGGTCTTACCGTTCGGCTCAATAACAGTAAACGAAGAAGGAAAAGAACTTTCTGATATGGAAGGTATGGCTCCATTTGTTGCCGGATTCAGTGATGACGGGCGCGGTGTTCAAAGTGATGAAATTATGTTTAACGCAATGACTACCGCAAAAAAGCTGGGAAAAATAATTTCGGCGCATTGTGAAGTTAACGATTTGGTTTTAGGCGGTGCAATAAATGACTGTGAATTTGCAAGGCAAAACCAAATAGGTGGTATATGCAACGAAAGCGAATGGAAACAAATAGCAAGAGATATAGAACTGGTTAAAAAAACCGGCTGCAAATACCATGTATGCCACATTTCTACAAAGGAAAGTGTCGATATAATCAGAAATGCTAAAAAAGAAGGCGTCGACATTACCTGTGAAACAGGGCCTCATTATCTTGTACTTGACGACAGTTGTCTGGAAGACGACGGAAGGTTTAAAATGAACCCTCCGTTACGTTCAAAGGCTGACCGCGAAGCACTTATTGAGGGTATAAAAGACGGTACTATTGATATGATTGCGACCGACCACGCACCTCACACCAAAGAAGAAAAATCAAAAGGCTTAAAAGGCAGCCTTATGGGAATTGTGGGTATCGAAACGGCTTTCCCCGTTTTATATACAGAACTTGTTAAAACCAACATAATAACGCTCGAAAAACTTATTGAAATTATGTCAGTGGTTCCGGCATTAAGATTTGGAATTGACAGTCAAATAAAAAAAGGTTGTAAAGCTAATCTAACAGTTTTCGATCTGGAAAAAAATTATATTATCAATTCAGCAGACTTTCTTTCAAAAGGTAAATGTACTCCATTTGAAAAAAAGAAGGTTTACGGTAAATGCATAATGACTATATCGGAGGGAAATATTGCATGGATAGAAAATTAAACAGAAAAATAATTCTTGAAAACGGAACTGAATATTACGGTATCGGTTTTGGTGACAATTGTGACAGAGTTTGCGAACTTGTTTTTTGCACTGCCATGGCAGGCTATCAAGAAGTTTTGTCAAATCCATCGTGTATGAATAAAATGGTAGTTATGACCTATCCACTTATTGGTAATTATGGTATAGCCGATGATGACTTTGAATCAAGGATTCTTAGTGTTGGCGGCTTTATAGTGAGAGAATATAACGACTCACCTTCCAACTTCCGTTATACAAAAACACTTTCTGAAATAATGGAAGAAAACCATATACCAGGTATATCAGGAATAGACACACGAATGCTTACTAGAAGTATACGCGATAACGGTAGTTGTAAGGTTTTGATTTGCGACATAGATACGCCTTTCGAAAAAGGCCTTGAAATTATCAAAAACACACAGTTTGCAGAAGATATGGTGGCAAAAGTAAGTTGTTCAAAAAGATGGTATTCACGAACAGCTAACCCAAAATTTAATGTTGTCGCTGTCGACTGCGGAATAAAACTCAATATCATAAGATGTCTTAACAAATTAAGATGTAATGTTACAGTTGTACCGTGGAACACAGATTTTGAAACAATTGATTCGATGAAACCAGACGGTGTGCTCATTTCAAATGGCCCGGGAAACCCTGAGGATATAATTGAAGTTACAGACCTTATTAAAAAGCTTCGTGGTAAGTACCCTATTTTTGGTATCGCTTTGGGGCACGAACTAATTTGCATGGCTTACGGTGCCAAAATATATAAAATGAAATTAGGTCACAGCGGTGGTAACCATCCTGTTAAAAACATTTTAAATAACAAACTTGAAATAACAAGCCAAAACCATGCAAATGCTGTTGATCCTCAAAGCCTAAACGGCACAGATCTTGAAATTACTCATATAAATGTTTTAGACAATTCGGTTGAGGGCGTAAGATGCCTAAAAGACCGTTGCTTTTCGGTTCAGTACAACCCTGAGAGTGCACCTGGGCCGCAAGATAGTTTATACTTATTTGACACTTTTATAGATATGATGCAGGAGGAAAAAAACAATGCCTAAACGCACTGACATCAAAAAAATACTTGTTATAGGCTCAGGTCCTATTATTATTGGTCAAGCCGCTGAATTTGACTATGCCGGTACACAGGCATGTCTTGCTCTTAAAGAGGAAGGTTATGAAGTTGTTCTTGTAAACTCAAACCCCGCAACAATTATGACTGACAAGGCAATTGCCGATAAAATTTACATGGAGCCACTCACTTTAGAATATGTGGCTAAAATTTTACGTTATGAGCGTCCGGATGCTATTGTGCCAGGAATTGGCGGTCAGACAGGTCTTAACCTTGCAATGCAACTAGCAAAAAAAGGTATTCTTGATGAATGCCAAATTGAACTTTTGGGAACAAACTGTGAAAGCATAGAAAAAGCTGAAGACAGACAACTTTTCAAAGAGTTATGTGAAGAACTTGGTGAGCCGATTTTGCCGTCAATTATTGCTCATTCGATTGAAGAAGCTGCAAAAGCTGCGGAAGAAATCGGATACCCGGTTGTATTACGCCCGGCTTTTACCCTTGGCGGTACCGGCGGCGGTTTTGCCGACAACAGACAGGAGCTTGAAGAAATCACAAAAAATGCGCTTAAACTATCACCTGTTACTCAGGTTCTTGTTGAAAAGAGCATAAAAGGATACAAAGAAATTGAGTTTGAGGTCATCCGCGACAGTAATGACACAGCTATCGGTGTATGTAGTATGGAAAATATTGACCCCGTTGGCATTCATACCGGTGACTCAATTGTTGTGGCACCCAGCCAAACTCTTACAAATAAAGAGTATCATTTATTGCGTGATAGTTCTCTTAAAATAATTCGTGCACTTAAAATTGAAGGCGGTTGTAACGTTCAGTTCGCCCTAGACCCACAGTCTTTTAAATATTATTTAATTGAGGTAAATCCGCGTGTTTCACGTTCATCGGCACTGGCATCTAAAGCCAGCGGCTATCCAATTGCAAAAGTTACTGCCAAAATTGCAGTTGGTATGCACCTTGACGAAATTATGCTTGAGGACAAGCCTGCATGTTTTGAGCCTACGCTTGATTATATCGTAACAAAAATGCCTCGTTTCCCATTTGATAAATTTACAAATGCAAACAATACTCTCAGCACACAAATGAAAGCCACCGGTGAAGTTATGAGTATCGGCAGAACACTTGAGGAAAGTTTACTCAAAGCTGTTCGTTCGCTTGAAACGGGTGTCTGTCATTTATATAGCAAAAAATTCGACTCATTTACAACCGAACAACTTATAGAGTACATCAAAAACGGTACTGATGACAGATATATGGCAATTGCCGAGCTTATGCGCCGTAAAACTGACCTTGGTATAATCTACGATGCAACACAGATTGATATGTTGTTTCTTGATAAAATTAAAAACATTGTAGAAATTGAAAAATTAGTAAAAGAAAATGTAGGCGACATAGATACTTTATATACTGCAAAGAGATTTGGATTTTCAGACAAGTTCATTTCTATGCTTTGGAACAAGACAGAGCGTGAAATATATGATTTACGCAAAGCCAATAATATGTTCCCTGTATACAAGATGATAGACACTTGTGCTGCTGAATTTGACAGATATATCCCCTATTTTTATTCGACCTACGAAACAGAAAACGAATCGGTTTCATCTGACAGAAAGAAAATTGTCGTACTGGGGTCCGGTCCTATCCGTATAGGTCAAGGTGTTGAATTTGACTATTCAACTGTTCACGCAGTTATGACCATTAAAGAAATGGGATATGAAGCAATTATAATTAACAATAACCCCGAAACAGTTTCTACCGACTATACAATAAGTGATAAACTTTATTTTGAACCACTTACTGTAGAAGACGTAATGAACATCATTGAACTTGAAAAACCGTTAGGTGTTATTGCTTCGCTCGGCGGTCAGACAGCTATTAACCTTGCAGAACCTCTTATGGAACATGGTGTTAAAATTATTGGTACAGACGTTGATGCAATTGACAAAGCAGAAAACAGAAAAGCATTTGAAGCGTTGCTCAAAAGTCTTAACATTCCACAACCCAAGGGTGTCGCTGTTACAAAAATCGAAGACGGCGTTGCTGCAGCAGAGGATATTGGCTACCCTGTTCTTGTACGTCCGAGTTTTGTTTTGGGTGGACGCGCAATGCAGATTGTAACAAACGAAGAGATGCTGCGCCATTATCTAAAGACAGCTGTTGAGATTGATGAAGACAAACCTGTTCTTGTTGACAAATATATTGTAGGTAAAGAAGTTGAAGTTGATGCAATTTGTGACGGCAAAGATGTTTTTGTGCCCGGAATTATGGAACTTGTAGAAAGAACAGGTATTCACTCAGGCGACAGTATCAGCGTTTATCCGTCATTCAGCATCTCTGATAAAGTTAAAAACACAATACTTGATTACACCAAAAAATTGGGTATAGGAATTGGAATTATAGGCCTTTATAACATACAGTTTATCGTTGATAAAAACGATGATGTTTATATTATAGAGGTAAACCCTCGTTCTTCAAGAACTGTACCGTTCCTTTCAAAATCTACCGGCTTTAGTCTTGCTGATATTGCAACAAAGGTAATTCTCGGTATATCGTTGAAAGACCAAGGAATAACTGAACTTTATCCAAAAGAAAAGGAACGTTGGTATGTAAAGGTGCCTGCCTTTTCATTCTCCAAACTCAGCGGTCTTGATGCATATCTCTCACCAGAAATGAAATCAACCGGTGAGGCAATAGGATATGACAACAAGTTTAACCGTGCATTATACAAAGCTTTGCAAGCATCCGGTATGCAACTTACAAACTACGGTACAATTCTTGTTACAATTGCCGACTGTGATAAAGAAGAAGCTTTACCGCTTATAAGAAGATTTTACAATATGGGATTTAATATTGAAGCCACACACGGTACTGCAATCTTTCTTAAAAACCACGGCATTCGTACAAGAATAAGACAAAAGCTCAGCGAAGGCAGTGAGGAAATTTTAGATTCCATTCGTCAGGGTCATGTAAGTTATGTTATAAATACCCGTGATGCAGGCTCAACAGGAGCTATGTCAGACGGTCACGAAATCCGTCAATGTGCTGTTCAAAACAATGTTACTATATTTACTGCTCTTGACACTGTTAAAGTTTTGCTTGATGTGTTAGAAGAAACTACTATGGGTATTTCAACCATTGATATGTAACGGAGGTAAAATGAAACAAAGTATTTTTACTATTGCAGAAAACTTTTCTGTTGCAAAAAACACATATCAGATGACTCTTATCGGCGATACAGAAGGCATTAAAGCCGGTGGTTTCGTTAATATCATGCTTGATGGCTTTTATCTTCGCAGACCGATATCTGTATGTGATTATTCAGAGAGCACACTCACTATAATATACAAAGTAGTTGGTGCGGGCACTGAGAAAATGAGTAAGCTAGAAAAGGGTAAAAAGCTTGATCTTTTAACAGGACTTGGCAACGGTTACGACCTATCATTAAGTGGCAACTCTCCCCTGCTAATTGGTGGTGGTGTAGGTGTTCCGCCGCTTTACAGACTATGTAAAGATCTTAAAAATAAAGGCTGCAATGTTACTGTAATCCTTGGTTTTAACAATAAAGATGAAATATTCTATAAAAACGAGTTTGAAAAACTTGGTGCTGATGTTTTTGTTACTACCGTTGATGGCTCTTACGGTATAAAAGGATTTGTAACTGATGCTATTAAAGACGGCTATTCATACGTATATACCTGCGGACCCGAGCCGATGCTAAAGGCAGTTTACAACACTATAAACACATCAGGTCAGTTCAGTTTTGAAGAGAGAATGGGCTGTGGTTTTGGTGCGTGTATGGGTTGCAGTTGCAAAACAAAATATGGCAACAAGCGAATTTGCACTGACGGACCGGTGCTTGTTAAGGAGGAGATTATATGGTAGATTTATCGGTAAATCTTTGCGGTGTAAAGCTTGATAATCCTATTATTCCTGCAAGCGGTACTTTTGGTTTTGGATATGAATTTGCTGATATTTATGATATAAATATACTTGGAAGTATTGCGCTTAAAGGCACAACAAAACAAGCACGGTTTGGAAACCCTACACCCAGAATTGCAGAATGCACATCTGGTCTTATAAACTCGGTCGGACTGCAAAACCCCGGTATTGACGCAGTTATTAATTCAGAACTCAAAAAACTTGAAAAGGTTTTTCACAAGCCTGCCGTTGCCAATGCGTGCGGATTTTCACCCGAAGAATATGAAGAAGTTTGTGTTGCCTTTGACAACGCATCACAGATTGGCATAATTGAAGTTAATATCTCTTGTCCCAATGTGCATTGCGGCGGTATGAGTTTTGGCACAAGCGCAAAGTCTGCCGGTGAAATTACAAGGCGCATTAAAAAAGCAGTAAAAAAACCGGTTGTCATTAAACTTTCCCCCAATGTCACAGATATTGTTGAAATTGCAAAAGCGTGCGAGGCAGAAGGTGCTGACGGTATTTGTTTGATAAACACTTTAATGGGTATGAGAATTGATCTTAAAACCAAAAAGCCGGTTATTGCAAATACAATGGGCGGTTTTTCAGGTCCCGCCATTTTCCCTGTTGCAGTAAGAATGGTGTATCAAGTTGCGAAAGCAGTAAACATCCCAATTATTGGTGTGGGCGGCATTGCAACTGCTGAAAATGTCGTTGAAATGATGCTTGCAGGTGCAAGCGCGGTTGAAATAGGTGCACAAAATCTTGTTGACCCGTATGTCTGCAAAACAATCATTGAAAAACTTCCGGAAGTTATGGACAAATACAATATTAAATCACTTAAAGATTGTATAGGAGGAGTAAACTAATGGGAAAAGATGTAATTATAGCTTGTGATTTTGCAAGCAAAAAAGCAACTCTTGATTTTCTTTCAAAATTCAAGGGTAAAAAACCGTATGTTAAAATCGGTATGGAACTTTTTTATGCAGAAGGTCCCTCTATTGTCAAGGAAATTAAAAATATGGGACACAAGATTTTTCTTGATTTAAAACTTCATGATATTCCAAATACAGTAAAAAAAGCGATGGCTGTACTTTCAAATCTTGATGTAGATATGTGTAATCTGCATGCAAGCGGTACAACAAGAATGATGCAAGCTGCTATTGAAGGTCTTACCAGACCTGATGGTACAAGACCGTTACTTATTGCTGTAACTCAGCTTACATCTACCGATCAGCAAAGTATGGAAGACGATTTACTTATAAAAGAACCTATTGACAAAGTTGTTATGCATTACGCCTCAAACGCTGCAAAAGCAGGTCTTGACGGTGTTGTTTGTTCACCGCTTGAAGCAGGAAAAGTTCATAGTATTTGCGGAAACAATTTTCTTACAATTACTCCCGGTATCCGCTTTGCAGACGGTGATATCGGCGACCAAAAGCGCGTTACAACTCCTGCACTTGCAAAAGAAATCGGCTCTGACTATATTGTTGTTGGCAGACCGATAACAGCAGCTGCTGATCCCGTTGCTGCTTATGAACGTTGCGTTAACGAATTTGTAGATTAATTTGGAGGATATAATTATGAAAACTCTTATTGCAAAAGACTTACTTTCAATCAAAGCTGTATTTTTCAGACCTGACGAGCCGTTTACATGGGCAAGCGGTATTAAAAGCCCTGTTTATTGTGATAACAGGCTTACTTTGGCTTACCCAAAAATTCGCAGTGATGTTGAAAACGGTCTTGCTAAAATAGTTAAAGAATACTACCCTGATGCCGAAGTGCTGATGGGCACAAGTACAGCAGGAATTGCCCACGCTGCCATAACTGCTCAAATTCTCGATCTTCCAATGGGGTATGTCCGCTCAGGTAATAAAGACCACGGTAGACAAAACAAAATTGAAGGTAAACTTGAAAAAGGGCAGAAAGTTGTTGTTATTGAAGACTTAATTTCAACCGGCGGAAGTGTTATTGATGTTGTTGATACACTTCGTGAAGCAGGTGCTGAAGTTTTGGGTATTGCCAGTATATTCACTTACGGTATGCAAAAAGGTCTTGACAGGCTTGCTGCTGCTAACGTTAAAAATATTAGTCTTACCGACTTTGATGCCGTTGCTGAAACCGCAGCAGAAACAGGATACATCAAAAAAGAAGATGTAGAAAGACTTATTAAATTTAGAAATAATCCTTCAGACGAGAGTTGGATAGGTAAATAATTATGAGAAGTCTTATTGATATACTCGAGCTGGAAACAAGCGAAATTGATGAGTTAATTGCTGTTGCGGAAGATATTATAGAAAACAAGTCCAAATACAGTGAAAAATGCAAAGGAAAAAAACTTGCAACACTTTTCTTTGAGCCCTCTACAAGAACAAGACTCAGTTTTGAAGCAGCTATGTATGAACTTGGCGGAAATGTGCTTGGTTTTTCTGAAGCAGCAAGTTGCTCGTCGGCAAAAGGTGAAAGTGTTGCTGACACTGCAAAAACTGTTAGTTGCTATGCTGACATTATTGCTATGCGCCACCCAAAAGAAGGCGCACCACTTGTTGCTTCGATGAACGCATCAATACCTGTAATTAATGCAGGTGACGGCGGCCACAATCACCCAACGCAAACATTGACTGACCTTTTAACTATTAAACGTGAGCGCGGTGAAATAAAAAACTTTACAATAGGTTTTTGCGGCGATTTAAAGTTTGGCCGCACGGTACATTCTCTTATCTCTGCACTTTCAAGATATGAAAATATTAATATCGTTTTAGTTTCACCCGACGAATTAAAATTGCCGGATTACATTAAAAAAGACGTGCTTGATAAAAACAATATGCCGTACAGTGAAACAGAAGACCTTATGGAAATTATTGGCGACCTTGACATTTTATATATGACAAGAGTACAGCGCGAAAGATTTTTTAATGAAGCAGATTATATAAGACTAAAAGATAGTTATGTATTAACACCTGATAAACTGAAAACCGCAAAAGATGATTTATGTATTATGCATCCCCTGCCACGTGTCAATGAAATTTCAGTTGCAATTGATGATGATAAGCGCGCATGCTATTTTAAGCAAGTGCTCAACGGCAAATATATAAGAATGGCACTTATTATGAAACTGTTGGGGGTAGAGTGATATGTATATTGATTCTATAAAAAACGGTTATGTTATTGACCATATTAAAGCAGGAAAAAGCCTTGATATTTACAATCTTTTAGAACTTGATAAAGCAAGTTGTCCAGTTGCTGTAATACAAAATGCGCCCAGTAAAAAAATGGGCAAAAAAGATATAATAAAGATTGATGCAGACATTAATTTGTCACTTGATGTTTTAGGTTACATTGCTCCTGACATTACTATAAATATTATCAAAGACGGAAAACTTTGTGAGAAAAAACACTTAGAACTACCCAAAACGATTGAAAATATTTGTATTTGTAAAAACCCAAGATGTATAACATCTACTGAACAGGAATTGCCACAAATATTTAAACTAACTGACAAAGATAACAAGGTTTACCGTTGTATTTACTGCGATAGTAAATTGAAAAAATAAAAAAAGAAATGAAAACAAATTGTTTTCAGCTCTTTTTTTATTGCCACTCATCTTCGTTTAATAAAATATTAAAGTAATAAACCGGTATAGAACTCCAACCATGACACAAACTGCCTGCACCTTTAAAATCACTTTCCCCTTTTTCAGTTTCCCAAAAAGATGTAGCACCGTTATCAAGCATACGGGTAAATCTTGTTTCAATGTCTTTTAGTATATAAGGTTTATACTTATCTTTATCAACCGAAATTAAAGCATCGTATTTAAAACCAAGCATACTAAGTGTTGCAGGAGTAAGCTCATCACTGCATACAAGCTTTTGAGCAACATGATTTTTATATTCGTCAGGTACAGCACCGCAAATTAGAGCAAATGAGTTTACAAGTTCACTTACTCTATCGTCATGATTATTATTTACAAACAATAAAAGGTTTGAATCAAACAGTTTTTCACGCATAGCTATAATAATATTATCAGCAATACCAAGATAATCGTTATCAATACACAACGTTTTTGACAAATCAGACATACATTTGAGTGCCATAACTAATATGCAGTTAAGTGCCGTGTCAAACTGTTTACCGTCATATTTATCATGACCATTAAGACCCGGGGACCACTCATAAAAATTCCATTGACACGGTTGCGTGAAGTTTAAAACAAGATTTGCATGCATATTGTCAGTAAATACTTTTAAAACAGAGCATAGTTTGGGATATACCTCTTTTAAAAGTTCAATATCATTTGTGTGAGTTACATACTCATATACAGCAATTATATAAAATAATGAAAAAGACGGTATAACTTGATCAATTCCGCTTGGAATACATATTGAAAGATGGTTATCCTGCCTATTATCTTTACTGATAAGCTTAAGGTTTGCGCGCGCAAATTTAAAATTCTCAAAAGCATAGTAGCCAAACAGCATTTGGTTTCTGGCATCAAGTACAAACAATGCCTGCTCACGCCACGGACAGTCTTCATAATGGTCGTGCATACACAATTCAAGCGTTCTTACTGCGGTATTATAAATGCGTTTGTAAACTGCATTTTTAGGTTGTTTTTGAACTTTTTTTACAGGATAGTACACCGGTAAAACAGAAATGTATTCAACATCAATAGGATGTTCACAAAACACTTCAATATAACGCAATCCAAGACGGCGGAATGGATTTGTATATTGGTTTTCACCCGCACCTACTACCACCTCTACGCTAAAATCACGGTGTGTACCTATTCTTCTGCGTACACCGCCATCAACAATATGCTCGCCATAACATATAACAACAGTTTGATTTTTGGAAGAATTAAGTTTTAAAGTAAGAAATCCGACTTCCTCTTTGCCAAGATCAAATAAAAAATGTGTACCATCATTAGATGCTAATAAAGTTGTATTACAGCGTGTACCAATAACACACTTTTCTATGGGACGCCGATAAAGCGGTAAATCCTGGTCTAATTCTACACTATCATTAAAACAGCAAAGATTTCCTATTTTCCAATCATCTTCTTTGGTTATATCATAAAAATAGCTATACCCAATCTGTCCTGTGATTTTTTTAAGGTTTGAGTTTTTGTATGCAACGCTAAGTCTTGAAAGAGTACTCTTTGATGAATAACAAACCAAAACATCATCAACGCAAATTTCAAAGCGAAGCGATGCATTACCAGGAAAATAACTCATATTGGATTCTCCGTAATACCACACAACCAAAGCTACACTGTTTTTGCCTTTTTTACAATATTTGGTTATATCAATTTCGTCATATATTTTATAGTGCGGAAAATCAGGATATTGTCCGCATTGCACAAATTCACCATTGATATAAAGTGCATAATTTGAATCGGCTGATATTTCAATGAATGCTTTACCTTTCTGGTAATTAAAACAATCGTAAAATTCACCATAAGAATCTTTTGTAGGCGTAGTATTAACCCAAATCCATTTAGATTTTTTCACAATTACACTCCCTTTGGTTTGTTACGATAATTATATTAGTTTAATATAACTAAGTCAAGTAAAAAAACCTATATATTGCTTTTGGCACATATACAGGTTTTAATTTTATTTTATTGCGTGATCAAACACTGTCTCTATAACTTTACTGCAGTTTGTAGGTGAATATCTCCAAAAATCGATATGCTCACCTTCATAGAAATACTCAAAAGGTTCGGCATCTGTTGAAAAGTCTGTAGTTTCGACGATGGCAAGTTTTACTTTCATTTTATCGGGTATTATACTTTTTATATATACACTGACTTTACTGCCGACAGCAATATTGGGTGTTAGTTCCGCAAGGCCTGCAAGGTTAGGCATAAGTTCAATAAAAATACCGTAACTTTCTATGCTACGCACTATTCCTGAAACAGTTTCACCGGGTTTAAAACGTTTAGCATTTTGTTCCCAACTGCCAAGTAATTCTTTATGAGAAAGATAAACACGTTTTTGCAAACAGTCAATTGATTTTACAATTGCTTTTACATCCATGCCAACAGAAAAACGGTTTTTAGGATGTTCTATTCGGGAAACGGAAATGTTATCAATTGCTATCATTGAAATAATACCGCATCCAATGTCTGCAAAGGCTCCAAACTGCTCAAGATGCGTTATTTTGGCGTTTAAAATATCACCCAAGTCGGATCGTAGCCATG
>JAZQJA010000030.1:0-4416 GCA_045541455.1 Eubacteriales bacterium | reverse complement strand
CTTCCGGCGTTTTCTTTGCGTTTATCAAGTCTTCCTTTGAAACATAGGTGAGTTGGAAATGTGTACCGCCGTTTTGGAAATAGGCTTGAAACAGATCTACAAGTTTTTCAAAATTGTCGTCATCTTTGATCAACTTTTCGTCGATCAAAACGTTGGTGACACTCGGACCTGTGAGCACTGCTTCGGGGTCGCACTTTGCAACGGAATTTAAAAGGGCTGTAAGACCGTTTCGATCTTTCTCTTGTGACTGACCGATTCCAAAGTTTGTCGCATCACCTGCAAATCTTCCGTCCGGTGTGGTCTTAAGGGCACTGCCGAAGAATTTGTGGTGCTCATTATAGCCGATCAGATTGCCGAAAACCCACTTTTTACCAAGATAGTTTTCGGTATTGTTCCATTCTCCAATGCTGGCGAAAAGACGTTTTGCAACTTCGTTAGAACAGTCGTCGTCATTTCCGAAGAAATTGCCCTTTTTTAAGATCAAGCTGTGAAGATCTTCGTACCCTTGCCAGTTGTTTTTCAAGGCTTCAATAAGTTCGCTGATGGTTATAATTTTTTCATCAAAAACAAATTGCTTTGTGATGGAAAGTGAATCTATAACATTAGAAAGACCTATCGGCAATCCAACTGCGATATATCTGGTAAGACCGCCTTGCGTACAGCTTTTCGCATTTTCTATAGGGCCCTCAAGAAAAATATTACTTACAATATTACAGTCTCTGCTTCGGATATCCTGAAAACCTTTGCTAATTCTTTCTGCCGCCCACAAATCCGCAAAGAGTTCCTGCTCGTAAATATTATACACCTCATCAAAACTATGCGCATTTATGAGGTCATCTGTTCTTTTATAAAAAGTGTTTTCAACAGAACGCACGATATTGAATGGATCAAAGCCAAAAACCATCCCGCCGGGGAGCGCCAATTCGTTGCAGCCCATCATTGTATAGTTTACCGCTTCTTTATAAGATAGCCCGGTATATTCCATCAGCCCCTTAAGCCGCGGTTCGTCATTTACAAACGCAATTCTTTTATTGGGGTCGTGTCGCTCGCAGTCGAGCATAAACCTCAGCACTTCGCGGGGCGTTTTTTTAGTCCAGCGCAGGGATATTTGCGGGACCCAGGTAGGAAGTTCCATTAAGGACTCCACGATCAGCTTCGAAAGCTCGTTAAACCCGTCTTCGCCGTTTTCCAGGTAGCCACCAATACAAAAATGCGATTCGCCACCACGGTAAAAACGGTCGGAGGCTATATTGATTTTGGCCTGAAGCATCAGAAAAAGTTCCTGCAAGTATTCTTTCGCTTTTTCTTCGGTCAATTCACCGTTATTTATATCCTTTATGTAAAATGGATATAAATAACGGTCGATCAGTCCGATGCTATCTGGAATAAACGGATAACAAAAATAAAGGGAAAGCACTGCCTCATAGAAGTTTTCCGCAGGTTGCTCTGGTACTTTTTTCAGTCCATTCGATAATCTGATTAAGTTTTCTTTATAATCTTGCTTTTCGGTTTCAGTTGCCTTTTCAAGTGCTTTTTTTGCACCTATATGCGCCCTTTGAATAATGGCATCGCATAAATCGGTCTGCGTTTGTAAAAATTCGAGCGCCGATGCGTCGCTCTTGTGAGCTTGCTTTGATTTTTCAATATCGTCCTTTATGCCTGCAAGACCGCGATTTATGATTTTTTCAAAATCGCCAACAGAATGTTGCCATTCGAATGTCATAAGATTATCAACGGGTTTGTTATAGAAATTTTGCGTTGCTATGTTAAAGTTTTTGTGTCCGGACCTATTAAAAACATCACCTTCCACGCTACCGTCAAATCGCATAAGGCCCGTAAAGCAAGATTCTTCCAAAATCAGCAGCTCTTGATTTAATATATATTCGCAAACCCTTTTGGCAGACATCTTTACAGGCGATAAAAACAAATCGGTACGGTCATATTCAGTTTTAACGGTTTTTACCCACATTTCACCATTAACGGTTCTTTCAATTAACTTTTTTATTCTTTCATTCATACTCTTCACCTCATCGAATTGAATATGCACCGTCTAAAACAACCGTTTCGCCGCAAACCATCTTTGCTTCTTCACTTAAAAGGTACATAGCAAGTTTAGCAATTTCTTCTACAGTAGCAAATCTTCCGAAAGGAATCCTATCATGCTTCATCGGATCGCCTTCATGCCAGTTGTTCATTTCTGTAGCAACAGGACCGGGGGCGATACCGTTTATGGTAATACCGTCATTTGCAAACATTTTGCCCCATCCTCGGGTTAAGCCTGTTGCAGCAATTTTTGATGCGCCGTACGCGCCGTATACCGGCTCGTAACCCGCGACAGAGGTGATATTCAGAATATTACCCTTTGTATTGTTTTCAAGCATATAGTTTACCGCCGCCTGCATGGTGAAAAATATGGCGCTTGTATTCGTTTTCATAACCGATTGCCACTCGTCCACAGTAGTTTGAAGCAAATCGGTTTTACTCCACTCATTACGTTGAGCAAAGATACCGGCATTATTCACCACAATATCCAAGCCGCCCAAAATTTCAGCCGCCTCATTTATTTTAGCCGCAGCTAAATCAATATCGGAAGCGTTCCATACCATTGGAATTGCAGTTTTGCCGATTTTTTCCGCCGCAACCTTCAAAGTTTTTTCGTTTCGTCCTGTAATAACTACAGAACAACCAACGTTTACAAGTTCCTTGGCAATCGCAAAACCAATTCCGCGACTCGCGCCTGTAACGATTGCTTTATTTCCTTTTATCATAATAGTCACCTCACAGTAATTATATCATTTGCCTATAGAATTTGAAATGATTACAAAGGTGTTTATTTGTTTCAAAAGGACATAAGTGTTGATTTTGCAGCTTATTGGTAGTATAATATTTATAGACTTTTTTGGAGGACAAATCAATGATAAATGAAGTTTTTAACTATCAACTGTTTTGTGACACGGTTGTTTTTACCGACACAATAAAAAAAGACGTCCCCTATGTTTCTGAAAAACCACGCAATCACGAAAGTTTGTTTTTTGTCACAAAAGGAACACTACTGTATGAGAAAAACGGAAAAACAGAGGTTGTCCGTGAAGGGCAGGTCGGATACATAGCAAGAGGCTCTGTTGATAAAAGCGGTACTTTTTCTTGTGATGAAGTTTCGTATATAGCCGTAAATTTTTGTTTTGACAGGAAAAATGCTACTCCTAAAAAAACACTGCCGTTTGAAACAGTATGCTCCGAAGGTATTACCTATAATTACGAAAAACAATTCAAGCAAGCTCTAAACTGTTTTCTTTCAAAGGCACCAGGAAATATCGCAATATGTAACGGTATTATGTTGCAAATCATCGGCCAATTATATAATGAACATAAAATCGAAGGTGCTGATTTTTTAAAAATGAAAAGAATCGAAAAGGCCATAGACTGCATAAAAAAGAATTACTGCAATCCGTACTTTAAGATAAGTGATTTGGCTACTGTAATGAATATGAGTGAAAAGCATTTCAGGCGAATATTTTTAGACGTGTATAAGAAGACGCCTTACTTATTTTTACAGGAATTCCGTATGAACAAGGCTGAGATTTTACTTTTAAACACCAAAAAGAGCATTTCTGATATTGCACTTCAATGTGGTTTTTCGGATGTTTACAGCTTTAGCCACAGTTTTAAAAAGCACAATGAAGTATCTCCAACCGAATACAGAAATATGTTTTAATCGCACAACACAACAGCGGAGTGAAATTTCACTCCGCTGTTGCTATGTATAAGATCAAAAAATGCAGTGGTTTTGTGCAAATTGGATACAATTAAAAACTACGAAAAGACCGGTATTTATGCGCATTTCGACAACTTTTGTCCTATTATACCATATTCCTCGATTCTACGAACTATTCCAGTTGATTTCATATATACATTTCTCCTTATTCACATTTGGTAGGGGCGGATGCCCACATCCGCCCGTTCGATTTTGCACAAACCTTGACGGGACGATGTAGGCATCGTCCCCTACATGAATTTTCAAATTGTGATGCTATTATTTGTCAATCAAGGAACCGTCCCCCGATTGACGGTTCCGTGATTGAAAATAATCTATTTGCTGTTTGAAATAAAGTCTGTCGGTATTAATCCGGTTTCTTTTATAAAGTTCCGATAAAACACAGAATATTCCTTATACCCCGTTTTAACAGAAGCCTCAACTGCCGTACCGCCTTGATTCAAAATACATTTTGCTCTGATAACCCGACGTGCCGTGATATATTTTGCCAAGGTAAAACCGGTCTCTTTTTTGAAAATTCTATAAATATTTTTTTCTGATGTGCAAAAATGCTCAGCAATTATTTTATAATTCAACTTGGAGGATAAATTTTGCTCAATATACCGGATGATTTCGGCGGCTTTTCCGTCTTTACGAAAATC
>JAZQJA010000029.1:0-10363 GCA_045541455.1 Eubacteriales bacterium | reverse complement strand
TTTCTAACAATTAACGGGTCCTTGATGATGCTGTTTAATTTTCAAAGTTCACTTGCGCCCTTTTTTGCGCGCCCAATCATAATACCAAATACTTCGCCGCTTGTCAACACCTTTTTTTAACTTTTTTTAACTTATTTTTTATATTAGTATTATGTATAGATTATAGACACAATATATTGATAAAAAACAACCGGAACGCATAAAAATGCGTTCCGGAAAAAAGTTTTGCGTTTAAATATTAGTCGCTGGTGTAAGCCATAAGAGCAATAGCTCTTGCACGCTTGATAGCGGTTGTGAGCTGTCTTTGATGTTTAGCACAAGTACCGGTTACACGGCGGGGAAGAATCTTCTCACGCTCTGAAGTGTATTTTGAAAGCTTTGCAACATCTTTGTAATCTATGGCCTCAACCTTATCTACGCAAAAAGAACAAACTTTACGGCGCGGTCTTCTTGCGCCTCTGAAATTATTTTCTTTTTCCATTTAAGGTTACCTCCGTTTTTGATTAAGTTAGAAGGGCAGTTCGTCGTCGCCGACTTCTTCAAATCCCATATCGTTACCGCCAACCTCAGCTGGTGCATTAAACTCTTGGGGTGCTCTGCTTGAAGAATCGCGTTTTGACTCTGCAAAAAGTGTTTCCTCAGCAACAACCTCAAAAGCTGTGCGTTTATTACCCATCTTGTCCTCGTAGTTGCGGCTTTGAAGTGAACCGACAACGGTAACAAGTTGGCCCTTTTCGAAATAGCGTGAAATAAATTCAGCCTGATTTCTCCAAGCGGTGACGTTTATAAAATCGGTCGAATAACTGCCGTCAGCGTTTTTATAGTTGCGCTGAACTGCAATGGAAAAAGTTGTAACGCTTATACCGCCTGTTGTAGTTTTAAGTTCGGGTGTAGCAGTAAGTCTGCCGGTAAGTATTACCTTATTAAGCATTGCCTTTCTCCTTTTCGTTTTTTAAAAATTACTTTTCGTCTTTATTGACGATAATAGAGCGCATAACACCGTCGGTTATGTTGTAAACACGGGTAAGCTCTGCAGGGAAATCTACACCTGATTCGAAGTTTATGAGAACATAATGACCTTCTCTGATGTAGTTGATTTCATACGCAAGTTTCTTCATGCCCCAGTCTTCAACAGATTCGACTTTACCATTTTTCTCGATGAGCGCTTTGAACTTTTCAACAAGTCCGTTATGTGCCTCCTCTGTCAAATCAGGCTTTGTGATGAAGATAGTTTCGTACTTATGCATCTCAGCCATTCTTAACACCTCCTTATGGACTAATGGTCTGCATTTTCACAGACAAGGATAATGCAAAAAGCATTATTATCGACCTTAATAGCAACACATATTATATAACAAATAATGAAAAAGTCAAGAGTTAATTTTCAACATATAATCTGTTTTCGTAAGTCACAAAATACTCGGCATCTTGATTTGAACTGTCACCTGTTTCGTTAAAGCGCAGTTTTGACTCAAGCTCGCCTTTGCGTGTGTAATATTTGTTTTTGGTAAAATCTACATATTCGCCTTTTTTGTACTCTTTAAATACATATCTTCCCGAGCCAAGCGGAGCGGAGTCTTTCTCTGCAACTTTTTCAAGGTCTACATCAAAGTTGCAGGGTATATTTTCGTTCCAGTTTTTATCAGCACCCTCAGTTCCGTAATAATGGAACGGCACAACATAAATACCAAGCACATCTGAAATCAACTCGTCGCCTACACCGTTGATTGTAACTTTAAGAGTGAATTCATCAACTTTTGTTATACCGCTGATTGTATTTACAGGTGATGCAGGCTTGCCTTCGAGGCCACGCTCAATAATAGCGCGTTTGGCAAGTTGCTCTGCAGGGTCTTGCAGGTCATAACCGTATGCCTCACTGAGTTTTATATAATCAGTTCCGTATTGTCTTGCAAGTATATCAATAAGTTCCTCAACATCGGTAACGCCCTTTCCTGTAAACTCAGGATCAAGAGAGTAATAAAAAGCAAGCAGTTCGTTAGGCTCAGGATAATCTTTAATATGTTTTTCCGCCGCCGTTCCGATATACGCAGGGTCATTATAAAGCGATACAACCCAGTCATATTCAGCGCGCAAAACAGTTTTGAACAGCTTTTCGCGTATCAGTTCCTGAGTGCGTTCTGACGGATTTGCAAGTTCTTCTTCTATTCTTTCAATGCCCGCGTCAACACCGCTGACATAAGTAGTGCCATAACGGTAATTAAGCAAACCCTCAACGGGCGATGTGCTAAAATATGACCAACCGTCATATTCAAGGTCGGCATAAACATACATCGAATACGCAACGTCTTTTGCGGTAAGCTGGACACCGTCGCTAAAATATATATCCTTACCCACCTGTACAGTACAAACGGTATTTGCACCGTCGTTACTTACCGTAATATCTGCAATACCAATGCCCTGTGTGTACGCATCATAAATAAATTTGCCCTCACTGTCGGCAACAAGAAGTGAATCAAACACCGCACCGACTACCGACAAATCCTGCATATCGCGCAAAAAGAATGGACTGAAAGTTCCGCGGAAAGTACCGAAATTAACTTCGGTTGCTTTTGAACTGCACGATGCCATTGATAACAGCAAAACAACTGCAATTATTAAAACAAAAACTCTTTTTTTCATTAATAATTCTCCATTTCATAGATTATCTTTTATTATATTCTTAATAAAACCTATTGTCAACCTAACACATTTTAGTTATAATTAATTTTACAAATGAGGTGACTGTTATGAAAATTATGATTGCCGGCGACATTCACGGCTCGGCTCACTATTGCAAGCTTTTGCTGGACAGATTTAACGAGTCGGGTGCACAACTTTTATTGCTGACAGGCGACATTCTTTACCACGGCCCGCGAAATAATTTACCGCTTTGTTACGCTCCGAAAGAGGTTGCATCGCTTTTAAACGCCGTTTATGACAAAATAATATGCGTAAAAGGTAATTGCGAAGCCGAAGTTGACAGCCTTTTACTTGATTTTGATATTGCTGAGTCGGCATTTTTATATATCGACGATAAAAAAATATTTGCCTGCCACGGCCATAAGGCGCCGCCTAAACTTGCAGACAAAGACATTCTTATAAACGGACACACCCATGTGCCCAAATTCGATACATCTGCCGGATATACACTTATAAATCCGGGTTCGGTTTCTATTCCTAAAGAAAATTCACCGCACAGTTGCGTTATACTACACAATGGCAGGGTGAAGTTTATTGATATAGTTTCAGGCGAAGAATATAATAAAAGTCCCGTAAATTGATTTACGGGACTTTTATTATTAACACAACAAGGTTGCTGGGCACCCGCCCGCAATTTAATTGCGTATAGCATGTCAGGTTCTTATTAATTCTTTAATTTTTAAATTGTAACTTTCAACCGCCTCGGGCGTGGCATAACCAACTTTTCGGCAAGCGGTATACCCGCCGGCTTGGTCGTGTACGGCACTTACACAAAATTTAAAAGAGCCGTGACGGGAACAGCGTGCCACAGCATACCGTTTGTAGCGCGAACCAACCCACATAGCACGGCGTAACCGCCTGTTGCATACAGGGCACTCAAGTAAGAGCAGTTTTTTATCGCAAAATAATTCGCGCAAATTGTTAAAGCCCGATTTGCTTACGCTGTCAACACCGCGGCGCATAAATTTGACACCTGCATAGCGTTTTATAGTCTTTTTTATGTTAAGTTTTTTGGCGATTTTTGCTGTATTAACAGCATCACACAAAGCATCGTGCGAGCGAAGTTGTTGTTCAATACCAAGCCGTTGCATAGCATCTTCAAGCGACCACTGTCTGCCGTCATGACTTACTTGTGCATTAAAAATCATCTGTAAATTAAAGTTTTCCGGAAGTTTGTCGCTGTCAAGCCCGTGCGCTGTAAGATTGTCGCGAAGCATGGGTATATCATCACAGCCCCATGTCATCAATTTATAATCGTTGCCGCAAAACTCGCAAAATTCACAAAACGCGTCGGCAAACCCCTTACAGTCACGAAGCGCACTGTCCTCAATGCCGGTTATATTTTTTATATGTCGGTTTATCTTTTTATAGAATTTAGGTGCTATATTAATTTTAAAGCTGTCACTTATCTCAAAACGGTCGTTAAGCTTAACGGCGCCGAGCTGTATAATCTCACCGCGAAGTTCAACACCGTGTGACTGCTTTTTGACTTTGGAGTACGGCTGATTCCACTCCATATCAAAAACAATGTAGTTAATGTCCCTCACCTCAAAGAACATAATACCACATTGTTATAAAAAAGTCAAAAAGTCCGGAAACAAAATGTTTCCGGACTTTAATTTAATCAAGTATATAAACGTTTACATTTCTTCTGCCAAAACTGTAACACTCTTTTGAGCTTTCAACAAAAATGTCAATTTTGTAACCTTTTATAGCACCGCCGGTATCTGCTGCCACGGCCTCGCCGTAGATATACTTACCGTCTGTAGATTCAATATACAGCCTTGTGCCAAGCGGAATAACCCTTGGGTCAACCGCTACAAGACCCCTACGGCACTTTTCACCGGTTGCAGTGTAATTGCCGCCGTCCTCACCGTAAGTGTAGGCAGATGCTTTCATAGTATAAACTGCCTTATACGATTTAGGAGTCGAAGATGTTTTTATAAATGAAGATTTAATTTTAGTTCCGACCTTAACAACTTTTTGTACAGCTTCCTTTACGGTTTCTTTAGAAACTAAAGTACGCTCGGTTTCAACACCGTCAGTATAAACAACATCATAGGTGTAAACTATTTTGCCGTTTTCACCCTCTGTTACAACCTCGCTTTGTCCCTCGTAAAGTTCGTCAGTTTTAATCTTTTTGGTAGTATACTCGATTATTTCGGTTTCACAAACCGTATCCTTTTTAACACGATTTACAACAATACTTGTATCTCCTGTTAAAATTACGTCTTTTGAAATACTTATAATATCGCCGCCATTTAAAACAACGCCGGCAAGTTCCAATGCCTTTTCTACTGTGCATTTTACGGTATTTACTGTAGTTTTAACGCCGTCAGCCTCAACTGTAACATAAAACGCCCTGTCAACATATATATCGGTTTCAACTGTGTTAACAGCATCACCCTCGTTTAGTTCAACCTTGGAAAGTCCAAGCCATTTTTGACTGTCACTTTCAAACGTTGTAAAACTGTCGGTTAAAACACCGTCAACATAAACATTAACATTATTTCTTTTAATCATCATTACCGACATAAGCATTACCATTACTGTGAGAGCTGCAACTATTGCAATAACTTTCTTTTGCGCTTTTACAAAACAGCCGGTTTTGCTTTTTACTGCGTTAAAAGCACCGTTTACAGTACTTACCGCTTTTATGCAGGTCTGTTTGATATCCATAAATAACTCCTTTTTTAGTTTGAATCAAGCTCAAAAATTACAATTTGATTACAAAACCGTAACACATAATAACAGATGATTATAAAAAAATCAAGTGTTTTTTAAAAATTGTTACCTTTCTAACACTTATTGTATACAGTTTTGATGCAAAAAATTCCACCTTGTTGACTTTTGGTGATGAATAATGTAACCTATATATAATAAATAAGAGGTGTTTTTTGTGAAAAAAATTATTTCAATATTACTTATAATGTTACTTTTGCTAAGTGCAGTGGGTTGCACACAAACTCCCGCAGGAGATGACATTCCGGCACAAAGCGACAACAACGAAGAAAGCGAAGAAAATTTAAATGAATACGGGTTGCCTGTTGAGGTAACGCCCAAACCTAAAAAAGTAACTGTTACCGACTCGGCAGGGCGCAAGGTTACAACATCAAAGAACAATGGCGACATCGTGTCGCTTTGTAAAGAGGCAACCTCGCTTTTAATATCGCTTGATGTTGAAAAACGGCTTACCGGTGTTGAGCACACGGCTTGTGAAAATGAATTGTTTAAACTTGCCTTTCCCGAAATTGATACCGTTGAAAAGGTAACCGACCAAAACGGTGTGCTGACAGATAAGATAATCGGGCAAAAGCCAGGTCTTGTAGTGCTTTCTGAAAACGACATCGAACTTATTAAAAAGTTTGAAGACGCCAACATCGTCTGTGCAGTTGTGGCGCTTGACGATATTGAAAGTATAAAATCGTCAATTGAACTTGTCGGTAAACTTGTCAATTCAAACGATAAGGCTTTAAAACTCAAATCGTATTACGAATCAGCGCTCTCCCGCCTTAAAGTTATGACACTTACGCACAATCCATCAACGGTTGCAGTTTACAATGACAATAGTTTTATCCGTTCAATGCTTTCAAATATAAATTGTAATATAGACAGTTCATCCCAAAAGATTATTGCTTCTCTTGATGAAGGTGCACCCGACAATGCAATAACAGTACCAAACGGTATATCACGGTGGGATGTGCCATCTACAGAGCTCATTTTGGGTATATATTGGTTTGCATATAAACTATACCCCGGCCTTTTTACCAATACCGAACTTGCACAGGTTGCACTTAACTTTTACGCTGATTTTTACAATATAAAACTAACCGAAGATCAGGTTGGCATTTCGGTAAAACCAAACCAAACACTTACTGATTTTGATGTTGAATAGTGACACAGTCTTTTTAGGGACTGTGTCCCTTTTTTTATTTGCGGCATAGTATATGAATGAAAGGAGAGAAAAAATATATTATGCAAGATATGCGAAAAATATATTCTGTAACGCCGCCCGGTCTTATGGTTGAAACACATAATGACGGACACGGCGATGATATAGAGCGTATGCCTATTGGTATGGCGTATGTACCGCGTCAGGTTTGGCGCAATATTTACAATCAGGACAAAGGGCTCATGCGAGGAACAATATTTGAAGAGCTTGATTTGCCGTTTATGGGAGGACGCAACAAATGACAGACAGACAAAAAGCACTTATGCGCGTACAAACTTACGGCTTTGCGCTTGACGAAGCAATACTGTTTCTTGACACCCACCCAAATAACCGTGAAGCACTTGACTATTACCACCGCGCACATAAAGAATATGATGCTGCGGTTTCACTGTACGAAACAAACTTTGGTCCGCTCGGCGCCAAACGTGTGCACGATATTGATAAATGGAGCTGGGTAGAGGGCTGTATGCCATGGGAGGAAGAATGTAATGTGGAATTATGAGAAAAGATTACAATATCCTGTAAGAATTAAAAAACCTGACGGCAAAGCCGCTAAAATAATAATTTCTCAGTTTGGTGGACCCGACGGCGAACTTGCCGCTTCACAGCGCTATCTTTCACAGCGCTATTCAATGCCGTATAAAGATGTTGGTTCACTTTTAACCGATATAGGTACAGAAGAACTTGCGCACATGGAAATGATAAGCGCAATGGTTCGCCAATTGACAAAAGACCTTACAACTGACGAAATTGAAAAAGCAGGCCTTGCACCTTACTTTGTCGACCATACTGTTGGACTGTGGCCTCAGTCAGCAGGCGGTGTACCGTTTTCTGCAACAGTTTTTCAATCAAAAGGCGACCCGATAACCGACCTTACCGAAGACCTTGCAGCAGAACAAAAAGCACGCACGACCTACGATAACATTCTCCGTCTTGTTGACAACCCAGATGTTATTGACCCTATACGCTTTTTGCGTGAACGTGAAATTGTTCACTTCCAACGCTTCGGTGAAGCGCTTAGAAATGTTCAGGACCATCTGGATTCTAAAAACTTCTACGCAATCAACCCTGCATTTGATAAAAAATAAACGGCAGGAGCAAGACCCTGCCCTACAGAAAAAGCAGATGGATTTTCCATCTGCTTTTACTATACAATTTTATTCTTCATCAATATAAACAGCGTTTTTGTTTTGACATTTTTCTTTAAAGCAGTCGAAATGACAAAAGAATTGCTGACTTTGTTCATCTTCTGTATCCCAATTTGTTGTAACCAGTACAGATGATACTTTTTCGTTATCACTATCTATTTTTTTGCCACAAAAAATACATTCAAAACTATTCATATTTTTTCTTTCCACATACTCATAAACTCGTTAAATTTATTTATTAGTCGGTATTCGTTTTCTTTATCAGAGTGAACACTTGGGTCGTATCCATCTTCGGGAGGCATATAGTAAATAAAACCATTCATATCTGATGGGTAATCAAAGTCTGCGTATACATTTTCTAATTTCACCAAAAGTTCGTTATCGCTTTCGTTTTGTAATTCAGATAAAATAATGATTCGCAAAACGAACATACATTTCGTTTCATTTTTTAATGCTTTTAAATTACTTGCTTTTTTTAATAATATAAGCATTTCTTCTTTCGTGATATCTTTTGACAGTAAAATATTAATAACATCTTGGCTACACTCATCGGCGTATGCAATTGCGTAGACATCAGCATATTCTACGGCAGCATTGGTATCTATAATATTATTTTTTATCCCCCAATAAATCGTTTCAAAATTTAAAGATTTAAAATACTTTGTAATATCGATATCGTACATATAATCATCCTTTCATCGTGAATTTGGTTTGCCTGTGATTTTGCCGTTTGGGATAAACCGTCTATGTGTTACACCTTTTTCCGGATCATGTATCCATTCGAATATTCCCTTTTTGCCATTTAGACTTCCTTCTATCTGATATAAAGTACGTGTTTTCTTGTCTCCGCCTTTAATTTTAAACTCGTGTGCTTTTCCTGCATAATTATCTATAATATCATTAAAAGAATGATGCAAATCATTTTTTAATGCTGAACCGCTTCTTTTGCTTTCAACAATTTTATTCTTTATAGATTTTCCGCTTCCATAAGTATTTCCAAAACCACCGCCGCCTGCTCCTCCACCCATCAGACAGTCACCTGCCTTCTGGATTTTAAAATCTCACTTTCAAATTGTAAGATATTTATGCCGATATCTTTATATTCTTTAAAAATACCATCAGGTGCTTGTCCATATACGACAATAGTTTGCGGTTTCAGTTTTTTTACAAGCTCTGCAAGACCTTTTTTGAAATACTCTCTATCCTCTTTATGCTGTATGCACCCATGAGTACCAACTGATACGGTTTTGTTTTTTTCTATACCCTCAAAACAGAACAGATATGTACGCTCGTCACCAAAACGGACATTGGGAATTATTTCTACTCCGTTTTCATATAGCCAATTTGCAAGTGCCCTACCTCTGTATGTATTCCACATTTGCATACACAATGGCATATTACGATAAAGACTAAAATCAGGTGAGATTATACCTTTGAATTTTTGGAGCTTATTAAGATACTGTTTAGGGTTTTTCCAAATTCGTTCAAATCTTATGTCATCTTCATAAAAATGTACGAAACAATCAAAGTCTATAAATGAACGACATATCGCTTTTGAAAACGGAATTACTTTTTGTGGGAGAGCATCTGTTGTTTTTAACTTTGGTAGTTCAAAAAAGCCATCATAATCTGCGTCTTCAACCAAAAATGATTTGAATACTGAATTTACGTTTGTCACGTTTGTGCCTCCTAATTATATTAGTTTTTTATATCTTTTTCAAGATGTCTTCTAACTATAATTATGACAGCCGAAAACGAACAAAACGAACAATTTATAAAAACACCTGCAACCCCAGTGTTTAAGCGGGTTTGCGGGATTTTGTTTGAATTGGTAATTTAGGTGAAGCGCTTAGAAATGTTCAAGACCATCTGGATTCTAAAAACTTCTACGCCATCAACCCTGCATTTGATAAGAAATAACATCAGCCCTGCTTTTGCAGGGCTTTTTCTTTACAAAAACAAAGCTATATGATAAGATTCTATTGAGGTGATAATAATGGAAAAGGCTTTTGACGAGTTTGCAAAAAAGGAAAAAGAACGTGAGCGCATAGGCAAAATTATCGTTCTTTCCATTTGCATACCAAATCTTGTGTTTACGCTGTTTAATTTTATTGTTGACATTCAAGGTACCAACATTATAACGTCCATACTCGGTGTGGTTTTTACCATTTTGTTAATGCTTGGTTTTGACTGGGTGCGCACTTTGTTCGGCGCCCTTTTTGCCTGGAATGCATTATGGCTGACCTTTTCGTTTTTTGTAACTATCACCGACCTTGACTGGTGGCTTATTATTTTTGACGTTGTTTTAATCGTCTACTGCACGACGGCATCTGCGCTGCTTTTCGCAAGTCGCAGTGTTAAAGAATACCTCTATGTAAGAAGAAACGGATAAAAATCTTTCGATTGATGAAATTATCAAGCATCTTACGGTGTTTGTTTGAACCCGTAATTTCGATAAAGCGCTTCGCACGGTTCAGGACCACCTTGACAGTAAAAACTTTTACGTAATCAACCCCGCGTTTGATAAAAAGTAACAAAGTTTCCCGATTCCTTAAAGGAATCG
>JAZQJA010000028.1:0-37687 GCA_045541455.1 Eubacteriales bacterium | reverse complement strand
GGAGAGCGCAAAAAAATAAAGACACCCTTATAATAAAGGTGTCTTAAGAATGTGTTAAAACAGATTAAATTACAGTGCGCCTTTGGACATATTTTTTGTAGAGCGCGGCAAAGAGGGGTGGGTGGGTTTTACCTTTTTAATAACGACAATTGAACGCGCGCCCATATCTTCGGGCAGGTCAAAGTCGTATACTCGCTCAAGCTTGGCAGACAATTTTGCAATAGCGGGTAGTGCCGACGAGATTTCGTCGGGCGAGCCTTTTCCCTTATATGCCAAAAAAACGCCGCCGACCTTTACAAAAGGCAAACACAGTTCACAAAGCAAGTTAAGCGGTGCAACAGCGCGTGACACCGCAATGTCAAAATTGTCGCGCAGGTCTTCATTGTGCGCTGCAACCTCAGCCCTCGCGTGCAGAGTTTTAATATTTTGCAGTTGCAAAAGCGAGATGGCGTTATCAAGAAAAGTGAGCCGCTTTTTTAGTGAATCTAGCAGTAAAAATTCATTTTGGGGCAGTGCAAGTTTTAACGGCATACTTGGAAAACCGCCGCCACATCCGATGTCAATTACCGAGTCGCCGTTTTTGATAAGGCCGAGTGTGAGCGGATAGATACTGTCGTAATAGTGTTTTATCATAACCTCGTGCGGCTGTTTAATGGCGGTGAGATTTAAAGTGTTTGCGGTTTGCAAAAAGAAATCGGAAAATGCCAAAAGGTTTTTGTCAAAATCGCAGGGCAACTGTAAGTCGGGCAAAAGTTTACGCAGAGAGTTAATTTCGTTTTGCATTACGCTCACGCTCCTTTTGCTCAAGATAAATCAATAAAACACCGACATCAGCAGGGCTTACCCCTGAAATACGGCTTGCCTGACCGATGTTTTGCGGGCGAATGGTTGTAAGTTTTTGTCGTGCTTCAATTCGCAGCCCGACAATGTCGTTATAATCAATATCGGTTGGCAATTTTTTGCTTTCAAGCCGGCGCATTTCTTTTGCGGCGGCAATTTGTTTTTCAATATAGCCTTTGTACTTTATTGAAATTTCAGCCTGCCGCGTTACCGCTGTTGGCAAAACGGGGCGCTCAGGGTCGGCGCAGGCAAGGTCGTCATAACTTATCTGCGGGCGGGAGAGCAAATCGTAAAGTTTTGCACCGCTTTTAAGCGCGGGTGTGTTACGTGCGCAAAGCAGCGCCTCAAGTTGCTCGTTTTTAGGTGTTGCGATAACGGTTGATAACCTTTCAATTTCGCTGTCAATCATATCTTTTTTCTCTAAAAACTTTTGATAACGTTGCTTTGATATAAGTCCAATCTCGTAACCTTTGGGGGTAAGTCGTAAATCGGCATTATCTTGCCGTAAAATAAGGCGGTATTCCGAGCGCGAAGTCATCATTCTGTACGGTTCGGATGTGCCCTTTGTGGTAAGGTCGTCTATTAGAGTACCGATATAACTCGATGCACGGTCGAGCACAAACGGCGGCTTGTTTTGAAGTTTGCGTGCCGCGTTAATTCCTGCAATTAGTCCTTGTGCCGCCGCTTCTTCATAACCCGACGAGCCGTTAAACTGACCGGCACCGTAAAGGTTGGGGATATTTTTAAATTCCAGCGTGGGATACAGTGCCAGTGGGTCGACACAGTCGTACTCGATTGCATATGCAACGCGCATAACCTGTGCGTTTTCAAGACCTTTTATTGTAGAAATGAGTTGTCTTTGCACAAACTCGGGCAACGACGAGGAGAGCCCTTGCAGATACATCTCCTCGGTGTCTTTGCCGCACGGTTCGATAAACAGTTGATGCGAGGTTTTGTCGGCAAAACGCATAACTTTGTCTTCGATACTGGGGCAATAGCGCGGACCGACACCTTTTATCATACCGCTGTAAAGCGGGGACAGGCCGATGTTGTCGCGAATGACTTTATGCGTCTGCTCGTTTGTATAGGTAAGGTGGCAAACCACCTGATTTTCACCGATATTTTCGTTTTCAAACGAAAACGGGATAATTTCATCGTCACCGTGCTGCACTTCCAGCCCGTCAAAATTTATTGAACGGCGGTTGACCCTGGCAGGAGTACCCGTTTTAAAACGGCGTATCGGCAAACCGAGTTGAACAAGTCTGTTTGTGAGTTTGGTGGCGGCAAACATACCGTCGGGACCGCTTTCTATAGAACTATCGCCTATAATAATGCGTCCGCCGAGGAAAGTGCCCGACGCGATAATAACGCACTTTACACCGTAAAGTGCGCCAAGGTGTGTTACAACACCGCAGATTTCACCGTTTTCATTTGTGGTAATATCAACAATCTCGGCTTGGATAAGCGAGAGGTTTTGTTGTTTTTCAAGTGCGTGTTTCATATATTGGCTGTAAGCGCGTCTGTCCGATTGCACGCGCAGCGAATGAACGGCAGGTCCTTTGCCGCGGTTTAGCATACGGCTTTGTAAAAATGTTGCGTCTGCCGCTTTGCCCATTTCACCGCCAAGTGCGTCAATTTCGCACACGAGGTGACCTTTTGCCGTGCCGCCGATAGATGGGTTGCAGGGCATATTACCCACCGCGTCGAGATTTATGGTAAATACGGCGGTTTTACAGCCAAGCCGTGCCGCTGCAAGACCCGCTTCAATACCTGCGTGGCCTGCACCGATTACGGCTATGTCATAATCGTCAATGTGATACATATTTATTCTTTTCCGTTCCAACAGTAAGTACAAAGTTTACAAGGAGAAATGCCTGTTGCTTTTATCATATCGTCAAGGCGCTGGTACTGCAACGAAGTAAAGCCCATTTTTTTGCAGATGCAGTCGGTCATTTTTGCATATTCCGCGCTGTCAGGGTTGCAATACTTGTCTAGTTTTTTATCACCGTCGGGGTCGATTTCGGCAATAGTTTTACGCGCCATAAGGTCCATATCACTTGTCGAGCGTGAAAAATTTAAGTATTTACAGCCAAACATAATGGGAGGACAGGCGGTACGGATATGTACCTCTTTTGCACCGCTTTGATATAAAAACTCGGTAGTTTCGCGCAGTTGCGTTCCGCGAACTATTGAGTCATCAATAAGTAACAGTTTTTTATCGCGGATAATCGAATCTACAGGAATTAGTTTCATGTGTGCGATAAGGTTTCGGCTTGACTGTTTTTGCGGCATAAACGAGCGCGGCCAAGTCGGTGTGTATTTAATAAACGGGCGAGAAAACGGAATGCCCGAGCGGTTTGCATAGCCAATGGCGTGTGCGGTGCCAGAGTCGGGCACACCTGCAACGCTGTCCACTTCAACATTGTCGCGCTGGGCAAGCATTTTTCCGCAGTTTACACGCATTTGTTCAACATTTGTGCCCTCATAACTTGAGGTGGGGTAGCCAAAATACACCCATAAAAACGAGCATATTTTCATTTCCTTTTGAGGCTCTTTCATAACTGTAACGCTGTTAGGCGTTATAAAGTCAATTTCACCCGGACCCAGTTCTTTATAATGTTTGTAGCCGATATTTAGGTAAGCAAACGACTCAAACGATGCGCAAAACGCACCGTCTTTTTTACCGATTGCAACAGGCGTTCTGCCCATTTTATCGCGAGCGGCATACAAGCCGTCTTTGGTGAGCAGTAAAATTGACATCGACCCTTCGATAACGCTTTGTGCATAATCAATACCGTCGGTTATGCTGTCCTTTGTGTTGATAAGCGCGGCTGTAAGTTCGGTAGGATTAATATTTCCGCCGCTCATCTCCAAAAACTGAGTGCCGCCGCTGTTAAAAATTGATTTTACAAGCGCGTCACTATTGTTAATTCTTCCCACTGTTGTTATTGCAAAGTTTCCTAAATGTGAGCGAACTGTTAGCGGTTGCGGTTCGGTATCGGAAATACAGCCGATTCCTAAATTACCGTGCATATCGTCAATGTCACCCTCAAACTTTGTTCTGAAAGGGGAGTTTTGTATATTATGAATTACTCGTTCAAATCCGCCTTCGCCGTAAACTGCCATACCACCGCGCTTTGTGCCCAGGTGTGAATGGTAGTCGGTGCCGAAAAACAAGTCAAATACGCAGTCTGTCTTTGATGCAACTCCAAAAAATCCGCCCATTAGTTTCTCCTTAAAATTTTAACGCCGTCTTTTGTGTCCTCTAAAATAATGCCCATCTGAGCAAGGGTGTTACGAATTTCGTCGGCGCGTGCCCAGTTTTTGTCTGCCCTTGCTTTAGCGCGCTCATCAATAAGCTCTTGAACATCGCTTGGAACTTCTGTTTTTATTTCATTTTTCAAAATATTTAAAACACCGCAAAGTTCTAAAAACTTAGCTGTTAGTTGTTTATAAAATTCTGCCGAGCGGGTGTCGGGTTCAGAGTTTATTTTTCTTGCCATATCAAAAATTACAGACACGGCATCAGCGGTGTTAAGGTCGTCGTCCATCTTTTCACAAAAGCGCTCTTTAAACTCGTTATAACTATCAAGGATTTGTGTTTCGTCCGGCAAGAGTTTAGAAGTTTTTGCGCTTTTTTCTAAATATTCAAGGTTGCCCTTTGCAGTGTAAAGACGTTCAAGCCCCGCCTTTGCGCTTTCAAGAACGTCTGCACTGTAGTTGATGGGGCTTCTGTAGTGTGATGACAGCATAAAGAAACGGATTGTTTCATATCCGTATTTTGCCGCCGCCTCTCGCACGGTGAAAAAGTTGCCAAGCGACTTGCTCATTTTACGGCTGTCTACATTAATGTGTCCGTTATGCAGCCAATAGTTTGCAAAGGTACAGCCGTTTGCCGCCTCTGACTGCGCAATCTCATTTTCGTGGTGGGGGAAAATCAGGTCAACACCGCCGCAATGAATGTCTATTGTTTTACCAAGGTATTTATTTGCCATGGCAGAACATTCAATATGCCAGCCGGGTCTGCCTTCGCCCCAGGGTGATTGCCACGACGGTTCGCCCGGTTTTGCCGCTTTCCACACAACAAAGTCAAGCGGGTTTTCTTTTTTATCGTTTACCTCAATGCGTGCACCGCTTTCGAGTTGTTCTAAGTCGTAGTGTGACAGTTTACCGTAGTCTTTAAACTGCGAGGTTCTGTAAAACACATCACCGTCAACTTCGTAAGCCATACCCTTGTCCACAAGAGTTGATACCAGTTTTATAATATCATTTACACATTCGGTAGCGCGCGGGTGTACCGTTGCTTTGCCAACACCCAGTTTGCCCGCGTCGTTATAATATTCGTCAATAAAGCGGTCGCCGAGTTGTTTTACGGTAATGCCCTCTTCGTTGGCGCGCTTTATCATTTTGTCGTCAATATCGGTAAAGTTTTGAACAAAGCGCACCTTTTTACCGCGGTATTCAAAGTAACGGCGAAGTACATCAAAGGTGATAAACGGGCGCGCGTTACCTATATGAAAAAAGTCGTATACGGTGGGACCGCACGCATACATTGTAACGGTTCCGTCTTTTTGTTCTTTAAACTCTTCTTTTGTACGGGAGAGCGTGTTATACAGTTTCATTGGTTTTCTCCTTAATTTGATTTTCGAGTTTGCAAAGCCGTGCTTCAAGCCTGCACAATTCTTGCGAAACAGGGTCGGGGATATGCACCTGATCAAGTTGCTCAACCGGTTTTCCGCCGCGTTTTACAACACGGGCGGGCACACCTACAGCGGTACAGTTGTCAGGAATGTCTGACAGCACCACCGCACCTGCCGCAATTTTTACATTATTACCTATTTTAACAGGGCCCAGCACTTTGGCACCCGCACCGACCATAACGTTATCGCCAAGGGTCGGGTGGCGTTTGCCGATGTCTTTACCGGTACCGCCCAGCGTTACGCCCTGATAAATTACACAGTCATTACCAATCTCAGTCGTTTCGCCGATTACAACGCCTGAGCCATGGTCGATAAAAAAGCCCCTGCCGATTTTTGCTGCGGGATGTATTTCAATACCGGTCAGAAACTTTGCACGCTCACTTATAAAGCGGGCGCGGAAAAAGTGACCCTTGAGATGATGTTTATGAGCCCGCCTATACATACGCAAGGCCTTAAAACCCTTATACAGCAAATAGATTTCAATATCACTTCTTGCCGCAGGGTCACGTTGTTTAATTAAGTTGATTTCGTATTTGTATTTGTTAAACATAAAAACTTACTTTCTGGGGTCGATAAAATCCTTGTTTTGTTTTACATAAACTGCGCCACTGATAATTGTCATTATTGCGCTAAACCATAAAACGATGTTTGTAATGATATTAATTACCGCACAAACGGTGTCGTTTGCGGGGAAGATGCTTAAAAAGTACTGCGAAGCAAGTACATATATAATCGCACTCATCTGGCTTACGGTTTTTGCCTTGCCCCACATATTTGCGGCAATAACTTTTCCTTTGCCCGATGAGATAAGTCTTAGCGATGTTATTAAAAATTCGCGGATGAGGACTATAAATGTAATCCAGGTAATGCCAACGCCTATGCCTTTGTCGATAAACGCCAAAAATGCGGCGGTGGTGAGCATTTTGTCTGCAAGCGGGTCTAAAAATTTACCAAAATCGGTAATGAGATTGTATTTTCTTGCCATTTTACCGTCGATAAGGTCTGTTATTGACGCTGAGGCAAAAAGTATTAAAGCCACAAGGTAGTGATGAGGAAATTCGATAAGCATTGACGCCATAAAAAGAGGGGTCATACAAATTCTAAGCACAGTCAGTTTATTGGGTGTGTTCATTTTACAAGTTCTCCAATCATTTCAAAATCCATACATTCGGTTATTTTCACTTTTACAATCTCTCCTGAGATTACAGTATCTTGTGCGGTGAAAAATATTTTGCCGTCAATATCGGGCGCTTCCATATAACTTCTGCCAAAGTAACACTCTGCATAGCGGTCAAAGCCCTCACAAATAACATCAAAAGTTTTGCCGATAAGGTCTTGTTGCTTTTGTTCTACAATTTCTGATTGCAAAAGTTCAACCGCCTCGGCGCGCTGAGCCTTAACGCTGTCAGCAATTTGGTTTTCAAAATTTTGAGCGGGCGTGTCGTCCTCAGGTGAAAACTGAAAAACGCCCAGTTTGTCAAAACGCGCATGTTTTAAAAATGTGCACAGCGTTTCAAAATCACTTTCACTTTCACCGGGGAAACCAACCATAACGGTGGTGCGTAAAATTACATTCGGGATATTCTCACGCAGTTTGTTTACGAGAGCCAGCAGGCTTTCGCTGTCGCCCGGCCTGTTCATTTTGCGCAAAACATTTTTCGATGCGTGCTGTATCGGCATCTCTATATATTTTACTATCTTGGGTTCGGTTTTGATAACATCAATAAGTTCGTCGGTTATTTTGTCGGGGTACAGGTACATAACCCTAATCCACATCGCACTTGTTTTACAAAGTTCTTTCAACAGTGTCGGCAACATTCGTTTGCCGTAAATATCAAAGCCGTAGTTTGATGTGTCCTGTGCAATTACTATAAGTTCTTTTGCACCGTTTTTACAAAGTGCATCAGCCTCGCTTACAATGCTTTCAATGGTGCGCGAACGGAAATCACCGCGTATAAGTGGTATTGCGCAGTAGGCACAGCGGTTTGAACAGCCGTCGGCAACTTTGAGGTATGCCGAGTAGTAGGGAGTTATAAGTACGCGTTCACCCTCAAGCACAAGGTTGTCGGTGCTGTCAAAAAAGCATACACGCTCACCATTTATAACTCTTTCTATCGCTTGCACAATTTTGCCAAAACTTCCGACACCTACAAAGCCGTCAACCTCAAACAGTTCTTCGGCAATTTGGTCTTTGTACCGCTGGGCAAGGCAGCCACACACGATGATTTTTTTGGTTTTGCCCTCTTTTTTGAGAGCCGCAACCTCGAAAATTGTTTCAAGCGCCTCGCTTTTTGCATCTTCTATAAATCCGCAGGTGTTTATAACAGTGATGTCGGAGTTTTCCACCTCGCCCGTTATGTTAAAACCTGCGCGTTTTACGTCGGCAAGCATAATTTCGGTATTTATCTGGTTTTTCGCACAGCCCAGTGCGATAAATGCAACAGTTAGTTTATCACTCATACAGTTCCTCGTCATTGTGTAACAGCGGGCTTATACAATCCCATTCGTAGCCGTAGCGCATAAGCGCGCTTACAAGTTTTTGCCCCTGTTTTGAAGAAAATTTAGTTTTTATAAGGGTTTTTGCATTTTGGCAAAAATCCACGTCAATGCTATCCAGCGCGTTTTGAACATCTGTTTTAGATATACCGCGAATGCAAAGTTCGTTTTCTATACGGCGCGGACCGTACAGTTTTACAGTTGCCATATTGTGTGCAAGGTTATATGCATAACGCGAATTGTCAATATAACCAAGCCCTATCATAATATCGGCACACTCACGTGAAATATCTGCATCAAACCCCGCGTGCACAAGTTTATCAATGAGTTTCTTGTCACTCATATCACCAAAGCCGAGGTATGTAAACGCCTTGTGCTTTGCTTTTGTAAGTAAAACTGCGTGCTCAATTTCCAAAAGTGTGTCGCTGTCAATTTCAGCGCCGAGTTTAAGTCCTGCTTCGATAATAGCATCGTCTGACAGCGTCATTAAAAATTCGCCGTCGGAATAAATGTCTGTAAACCCCTTTTTGTCGGGGTTTGCAAAAAGGTTTGTTATATTACTCAAAGTCGTCTGCCGTTACATCAATTGATGCTGACGGCTTAACCTCTGCTTTCGGTTGAGATTTTTTTGTTTCTTTTACGGTATTTGTCTGCTTTGTGTCCTTTTCGCCGGATGCTGCCAGTTTTTCGCGGATTTGGTTTTCAACTTCTTGCGAGATGTCGGGGTTGTCGATAAGGAATTGTTTTGCATTGTCCTTGCCCTGACCTATGCGTGTTTCACCGTACGAGAACCACGAACCGCTTTTTTTGATAATACCAAACTCTGCACCAAGGTCAACAAGTTCGCCGTATTTTGAAATACCCTCACCGTACATAATGTCAAAAAGTGCTACCTTAAAGGGCGGTGCAACTTTGTTTTTAACAATTTTACATTTGGTAACGTTACCAACAACTTCAGCGCCCTGTTTAATGGGTTCGGTTTTACGAATGTCGATACGTACCGATGCGTAAAACTTGAGCGCGCGACCGCCTGTTGTTGTTTCGGGGTTGCCGTACATTACACCAACCTTTTCACGAAGCTGGTTTATAAATATTGCAACACAGTTGCTTTTTGAAATGACACCTGCAAGTTTTCTGAGTGCCTGCGACATAAGGCGTGCCTGCAAGCCAACGTGCGAAGCGCCCATATCACCCTCAATTTCAGTTTTGGGAACAAGTGCTGCAACCGAGTCAACAACTACAACATCAATTGCGCCCGAACGTACAAGCGCTTCGGTAATTTCAAGCGCCTGCTCACCATTATCGGGCTGGGAAACCAGCACATTGTCAACGTCTACACCAAGCGCTTCTGCATAGATAGGGTCAAGCGCGTGCTCCGCATCAATAAACGCAACCTCACCGCCGCGTTTTTGCGCTTCGGCAATAATGTGCAAAGCAAGTGTTGTTTTACCCGATGATTCAGGTCCGAAAATTTCTATAATTCTGCCTTTGGGTACACCGCCGATACCGAGTGCGGCATCAAGAGCGAGTGAGCCTGTAGGTATGGCATCTACTTTCATACCTATATTGTCGCCCAGTTTCATTACAGCACCGTCACCGTACTGCTTTTTAATTTGGGCAAGCGCGGTTTTTAAGGCTTCTTTTTTATCTACCATTGTTTTATCTCCTATATTATTATACATAGTTATACAGATATATTATATTATCTAATATATACAAAGTCAATAAAAAATCGGCACAACCAAAGTCGGTTATGCCGATAATTTTTTATATGTTATCTCTGAACACGGCCCGAGCCGTCACCGCCTGCAAGTTTTTCAATTTCCGAAACGCTTACACGGTTATAATCACCCTCTACCGAGTGTTTAAGGGCACTTGCCGCAACTGCAAATTCAATGGCGTCTTTTGTCGATTTGCCGTTGAGCAATGCGTAGATTAGTCCGCCGCCAAACGAGTCACCGCCGCCAACACGGTCAACTATGCGCAGGCTGTACGATTTTGAAAAGCAATAGTCTTTGCCGTCGTAAAGCATACCTGCCCAGTCGTTATCGCTTGCCGAGATTGAGGTGCGAAGGGTGATGGCAACTTTTTCAAAACCAAACTTATCCATAAGTTGTTTTGCAACTGATTTATAGCCGTCGTGGTTAAGTTTACCGCCGTAAATATCAGTGTCCTCAGCCTCAATGCCAAAAACGTCTTTTGCGTCTTCTTCGTTTGAAATGCAAACGTCTACGTACTGGCAAAGGTCAGTCATAGCGGCACGCGCCTGCTCCCTTGTCCACAATTTGCCGCGGTAGTTTAAGTCGCAGGAGATTTTAACGCCGCGTTTTTTAGCGGCAACACAAGCGTCACGGCATATTTCAACAAGGTTAGGGTCCAGTGCGGGTGTGATGCCGGTAAAGTGAAACCAGTCAGCACCTTCAAAAATGCTGTCCCAGTCAAAGTCAGACCTGTCTGCTGTTTGTATTGCAGAGTGTGCCCTGTCATAAATGCAGACAGAACCGCGCTGGGATGCGCCTTTTTCAAGGTAATAGATACCAACACGCTCACCGCCGCGCACAATTTTTGAAGTGTCAACGCCGAAATAGCGAAGTGAGTTTACAGCCGCCTGACCAATTGCGTGGGTGGGCAGTTTTGTTACGTACACGCTGTCAATGCCGTAGTTTGCAAGCGAAACGGCAACGTTTGCTTCGCCGCCGCCAAAGGTTGCTTGCATTTGGTCGTTTTGGAAAAACCTATAATATCCGTTGGGTGCGAGCCTTAACATAATCTCGCCGAATGTTACAACTCTCATTTATTTGCCTCCAATGCTTCTTTTACAAAGAAACTGCCGCCGATAGCCGCAATTTTATCAAATGCCAAAAATTCGTCGATATTGCTTCTGTCAACGCCGCCCGTTGGGATAAATTTAACCTGCGGGAAGGGTGCGGACAGTGCTTTTAAAGCCGACAGACCGCCATAAACATTGGCGGGGAAGAATTTAACGGTGGTAATGCCCAACTCAAGCGCCTGCATTATTTCGGTCGGGGTTACGCAACCGGGGTAGTAGGGTACATTTTTCTCTTTACAGATGTTTGCAACATCTACCGAAAGGCCGGGCGATACGATAAACTGAGCGCCTGCCTCAAGCGCGTCGTTACACTGTGCGGCGTTTATTACAGTGCCCGCACCAATGCTCATATCAGGATAGTTTTTGCAAGCGTACGCAATTGCCTCTTTAGCACAAGCCGTACGGAATGTTATTTCGGCACAGTTTATGCCGTTTGCTTTAAGCGCCGATAAAATTTTATCTGTTTCACCAAGTTCTTTAATAACAACAACAGGGATAAACTTTTCCACTTAAATTCTCCTTTATAATTTATTTAATACAAGTATATAATAACTTTTAAAATCATTCAATAGTTTTTAAAAATTTTAATACTCACTGCGGTTTGGCGCAATTTTGCTTGTTAAATAAATTTTTGACATTATGTCAAATAGATATTATAATAAAATCATAATTACTATTTATGGCAAAGGAGAAGGCATATATGAATATTTGGCATGATATAGATCCCAAGCGAATAAAACCCGATGATTTTATTGCGGTGATAGAAATACCTAAGGGCAGTAAAAAGAAGTATGAACTTGATAAAGAAACAGGACTTATTATGCTCGACCGTGTTTTATACACTTCAACACATTATCCTGCAAACTACGGTTTTATTCCCAGAACCTATGGTGACGATAATGATCCGCTTGATGTTTTAGTGCTTTGTTCTGAGGCGCTTGAACCGCTCACGCTTGTCAGGTGCTTCCCGATAGGCTATATTTCTATGTTAGATGATGGAAGAAACGACGAAAAAATAATCGCCATTCCGTATGCCGACCCGACTTATAACAGTTATAAGACTATTGAAGAACTGCCAATGCACATATTTGATGAAATGAAGCATTTTTTCAAGGTTTATAAATCCCTTGAAGACAAAGAAACGGTTGCAGGCGAGGTAAACAGCAAAGAAGCGGCTATTGAAGTAATAGCAAAGGCTGTTGACCGCTATGTATCATACTTTTGCAGATAAATCAATTATTCATTATTCATCAGCAAAGCGACTTCATTATTCAATATTCATTGAAAATCCTGTCGAATGAATGATGAATAACGAAAAATGAATAGTGAATAATACAAAACGAAAATCCTGCCGACAATAATCGACAGGATTTTCGTTTTGGCGGAGAGAGTGGGATTCGAACCCACGGACCCTTGCGAGTCGACGGTTTTCAAGACCGTTCCGTTATGACCACTTCGGTATCTCTCCATACCCAAGTATATTAACATACTCATTTTCATTTGTCAATAAAATTTTAAATGTTAATTTTAAAAAACTGTTGAAATAAAAAAATTAATGGTATATACTTGTTTTTAATAATATTTTAAATTAGGAGATGCATTAAAATGTACGACAGAATTTACAATTTCTCTGCAGGTCCGTCAATGCTTCCCGTTTCGGTACTGGAAAAAGCACGCGACCAGATGCTCAACTACGAGGGTTCGGGTATGTCCGTTATGGAGATGAGCCACCGTTCAAAGTTTTTTGACGATATAATAGTTGATGCTGAAAAATTGCTTAGAGAAGTAATGAATATTCCGGATAATTATAAGGTGCTCTTTTTACAGGGCGGTGCTTCGCTTCAGTTTGCAAGCGTTGCAATGAATCTTATGAAAACCGGCAAGGCTGACTATGTTGTAACAGGTCAGTTTTCAGGCAAAGCTTATACCGAGGGTAAAAAATACGGTGACGCACACCTTGCTGCAACCACAAAAGAGGAAACTTTTGCACGCATTCCGCGTCAGGAAGAACTTGACCTTCGCCCAGATGCTGACTTTGTGCATATCTGCTTTAACAACACAATTTTCGGTACAAAATGGGATTACATACCTCAAACAAACGGTGTTCCGCTTGTTGCAGATATGAGTTCTTGCATACTTTCAGAGCCGGTTGACGTTTCAAAGTTCGGCCTTATCTATGCAGGTGCACAGAAAAACGTTGCTCCCGCAGGTCTTACAATCGTAATTGTAAGAGAAGATCTTTTGCGCGACGATCTTGATGCAACAGTTCCTACCGTTTGCAGTTACAAGACAATGGCAGAAAACGGCTCGATGTATAACACTCCGCCCTGCTACCCCATCTATATCTGTAAACTTGTTTTAGAGTGGATTAAGGACCTTGGCGGTTTGGAAAAAATGAAAGAGCTTAACGAGGCAAAAGCTAACAAACTTTACGCTTGCCTTGAAAACAGCAAAATGTTTAAAAACCCCAACGACCCCAAATGCCGTTCGATGATGAACGTTACATTCCGCGCCGAAGACGACGAACTTAATGCAAAGTTTGTTAAGGAAAGCAAGGCTGCAGGCCTTGAAAACCTTAAAGGTCACCGCTCGGTAGGCGGTATGCGCGCTTCAATTTACAACGCAATGCCGGCAGAAGGCGTTGACAAACTTATCAAATTTATTGAAGATTTTGAAAAAGCAAATTCATAAATAAAAAGCAGTCCTACGAGGCGCACTTCCTTACGAAGTGCGCCTCAGTTAGTGAATATAATATCACGAAAACCGCAAGGTTTTCATATCACTTTTGGCGCAAGGCAAAAATATCACTGCAAACTTTTAGTTTGCAATATCACTTTGCCTGATGAGAACAACACCTTTTGTTTTTCGGCAAGTAATATTTTTTAAAAGTATGTAACCCACTATGACGCTTTGACAATCTTTGTGCAAAGTGTCATTTCTTTTGTAAATAAAAAATTAAAAAAGTGCAACATTTTGTCCTTTATAAAACAAATATATACAGAAAGGAGTAGGGCTATGAAAAAATTAAAGGTGATTACAATAGTTTCTTTCCTGCTTATTTTCTGTATTTTAATTAGCGGGTGTTCAAAAAAGCCACCAGATGACGAGATAGCATTTACCGAGATACAGATTCGATACAACACTAAAACTGACAAGGATGTACTTGCTATACCGGTGCTTATGTACCATCATTTTACCGAAAAAGACAACTCTTCCATTGACACTATTGTCAGTGCCAAAATGTTTGAAGAGCAAATGAACGCACTAAGAGATGCAGAATATGTCGCGGTAACACCGGACGAACTATGCGATTTTGCAAGCGGCACGGGAGAACTTCCCCAAAACCCGATTTTGATTACAATGGATGACGGGTACACATCAAATCTTACGATAGCGGCACCGATACTGGAAAAGTACGGAATGAAGGCCACAATATTTTCTATAGGTATTTATGAGGGCAAAGAAAAATCACCGCACACTAATGAGCCTATGGATATACCGAGGTTTCCGCTTGAAGCCGCAAAGCCTTGGATAGACAAAGGAGTTATCACTGTATCGACTCACACCTATGATATGCATCAGCGTAAAGAGCATAAAATATCCGGCAGAAACGGTGTTTTACAAAAGCCTGAAGAGAGTGAAGAGGACTACAGAAAAGCGCTCAGAGCTGACATTAAAGCAGCAAAGGATCTGCTTAATGAAAAACTTGGAGTCACTCCGCTGGCGCTCGCTTTCCCTTACGGCCTTAACAGCCCGATAGCTGTAGAGGAGTGGGAAAACGCAGGAGTCAAACTTACTCTCACAACTGTTTACGGGTGCAGTACCATAACAAGAGGCGATGTGACAAGTATACGCTGTTTAAAGCGGTGGAACATCACCAATCAGGTCACTAAAGCAAAACTGCTCCAAAGATTGTATGAGTTTAACACAGCAACCTAAAAAAATAACACTCGGCTAAAAGGCAAATAAAATTAGCGTGATACTCCAAGCGGAGTATCACGCTAATTATCGAACTTTTATTTATTGTGAAACAACAAGGTTTTAGAGGTACCCGCCCGCAATTGTAGAAATGTTCTTAGCGAACATTTCTACAGTTCTATTCGCCTTTTCACCCCACAAAAGCCACGGTTTTGTGGGGACCCCGTACGGCGAGTTATATTGCTGCGCAGTGATATTCGACTTTCAGTCGAGTGTTATTTGCTTCGCAAGTTTAATGGCGAATAGAATATCACTAAACCCGTAGGGTTTAATATCACTTTCTTTTGAAATATCTCGCCATAGGCGAGGAATTTTCAAAAGAAAATATCACGCTGACTTTAGTCAGCATATCACTTAACAGACAAAAAGAAAGAGAAGACTCGCCCTAAAACGAATCTTCTCTTTTCTGTTGTTTAGTGGGTTTGGGCTACTGCCGGGCTGTATTTGTACATACAAATGCGATGCTGGTTCTAACCCGATATACTATTCTATGCTAAAACAAAAAACTTCGCTAACGACATTTCGCAATTTTAATTGCGGGTTTTTATTTTAATTGGTCGGCTATATCAAGTATAAGTTTTTCTGTCTTTTCCCAGCCAAGACAGGGGTCGGTAATAGATTTACCGTAAATGTTTTCGCCGATTTTTTGGGCGCCGTCTTCAATATAACTCTCAATCATAAGACCTTTGACAAGCGAGCGGATTTCTTTGTTAAGGTTACAGCTGTGAACAATATCGCTTGCAATTCGGGTTTGTTCGTTCCACTTTTTGCCCGAGTTTGCGTGGTTTGTATCAATAATGACAGCAGGGTTTACAAGATTGCTTTTTTCGTACAGTTCTTTAACGCGCATAATGTCTTCATAATGGTAGTTGGGTATATTTTTGCCTGCAAAGTCGGCATAACCGCGAAGAATTGAATGTGCATAGGGGTTACCCTCGGTTGCAACCTCCCAGCCCCTGTAAATAAATACGTGTTTATGCTGGCCTGCCGCAATTGCGTTCATCATAATCGAAAGGTCGCCGCCCGTTGGGTTTTTCATACCGACAGGTATTGCAAGGCCCGACGCTGTAAGGCGGTGCTGTTGGTTTTCAACCGAACGCGCACCGATGGCAACATAGGACAAAAGGTCGGACAGGTAACGGTGGTTTTCGGGGTAGAGCATCTCGTCGGCACAGGTGAAATCGTAGTCTTTAAGTGCGGTGAGGTGCAAGTCACGAATAGCAACAATACCTTTAAACATATCGGGCTCGACATTGGGGTCGGGCTGGTGAAGCATGCCCTTATAACCGTCACCCGTTGTACGCGGTTTGTTTGTGTAGATACGCGGGATTATAATAATTTTATCGCCGACTTTGTCTTCAACACGGCGCAGTCTTGAAATGTAGTCAAGCACAGCGTCTTTATTGTCGGCAGAACAAGGTCCTATTACAAGTATAAACTTATCAGACTCACCTTTAAAAACCTTTTGTATCTCGCTGTCACGTGCAGCCTTAACTGCTGCCATTTTTTCGGTGACGGGGTACATTTCTTTTACCTCTTTAGGTATAAGAAGTTTTCTTTTAAAATTCATATTCATAACAGTTATCTCCTTAGTCGTTTTTATTAAATCTTTTACGGCGCATAGTGGATACGCGCATCATTTCGCGCATTCCCTCGCGGTCGTTATCTTTTAATTTATCGTAAAGCTCGTCAAACGAACGGCGGAATTTGTCCATTTCACGAAGGAGCGGTTCGCGGTTTAGCAAAAACAGTTCGCTCCACATATCGTCGTTAATGCTGGCAATTCGTGTAAGGTCGCGAAAGGAGTCGCCGGTGTAATTTTCAAGCCCGCGGAAATCGTTACAGCACATAAGCGAAACGGCAATACAGTGGGTAAGCTGTGACAGATATGCAATCATTTCGTCGTGCATTTCGGGGGACAGTTCGCTTACATCTTTAAAGCCTAGTTTTACGCCAAGGTCACGGCAAAGTTCCATAGCGCCTGCCGTGTTTTTTGAGGTGGGAACGACAATGTAGTTTGCGTTTTTAAACATTTCGTCTGTTGCGTTTTCAACACCGTACACCTCACGGCCTGCCATTGGGTGCGCTGCGATAAATTCAACATCGTCGCGCAAGAAATTTTGAATATCGTAAATTATACAACTTTTAACACCCGTAACGTCGGTTATAACGGCACCGCTTTTAAAATACTGCTGGTACTCTTTAAGCCATTTTACAAAAACTTTGGGGTATAGCGCAAACACCACAAGGTCGGCGCTGCTTACAAGTTCGGGTAAAACTTCGGTTGAGCCGCAATCGATAAGGTTGTTTTGTAGTGCATAGTCGATTGAACTTTGCGAGCGGGTGATGGCGCTTACGCTGTAGCCCTGACGCTTTAGCGCCATGGCGTAACTACCGCCCAAAAGTCCAAGACCTACGATTAATATTTTTTTATTGGTATCAAGTTTCATCTATTACCTCCACACCGAGTGTACGCAGTTTTTCAAAAAAGTCGGGCATACTTTTGCATACGGCCTCGTAACCGTCAATGGTACCGCCCGTTTTAGTCATAAGACAAGCCATTGCCATTACTATACGGTGGTCGTTGTGCCCGTAAATTGTATCTGCCGGCGGTTGTATTCCGTGGCCGACCGTTATTGTGTTTTCTGATATTTTTACATCGACTGACATTTTTTTAAGTTCCGATGCCATAGCCGCGCCCCTGTCACTCTCTTTAATTTTAAGTCTGCGCGTGCCGACAAGTGTAACGCCGTTTGATGCCGCGCCTGCTGCCATAAGAATTGGGGCAAGGTCGGGACAGTCGGAAATGTCAAGTGTCGGACATCCGTTTTTAATCTCATTAAAATAGTCTTTATATATATAGTCGCCTTGCAAAGTATTGGGGTCCAGCCCCAAAACTTTTACACTGCCGCCCATTAAATTAAGTGCGTCAAAAAATGCGGCGTTTGAACAGTCACCTTCAACCGATTCGTTGCAGGGTGTAAAAGTGCTGTGAGATATGTATATTTTGTTGTTTTCTCTCAATGTTTTAACATTAAACTGAGAAAGAGCCTGTGTTGTAAGGTCGATATACGGTGCGCTTTCAAGCGTATTTTCAATTTCAATAACGCTGTCGCCGTTAAGGTTTGGCAGGGCAAACATAAGTCCGCTTATAAACTGGCTTGAAATGTCACCGCGCACGCGGTATACTCCGCTTTCAAGCCTGCCGTTTACCGTGACACCTGCACTGTCTTGCACAAAGGCAAACCCGCGCTCGCGACACAGCGTTTCAAATACTGCAAGCGAGCGGGAAAACAGCCGTTTTGTACCGCAAAGGCGAATGTCAGTGCCTTTTAAAAGGCACAGCGGTATCATAAATCTAAGCGTGCTTCCGCTTTCATTACAGTTTATTGTGTCAGGGTTTTGGTTATTTAGCGGGCCTGTAACAGTTACGGCAGAGCCGTTTATTTGTATGTCGGCACCAAGACTTTTTAAAGCACCGATTGTTGCCTTAATATCGTCTGACATTGCAACATTTGAAATAGTGCTTGTGCCGTTTGCAAGGGCTGCGCATATAAGCAAGCGGTGTGCCATACTTTTTGAAGGGGGCGCTGTAACGGTACCGCACGGTATACCCTTTTTAATTGTTACTTTCAAGTCCACACACCTCGATAATTTTATTTAGATTTTGCTGTTTACCGTAAACTGTGTTAATTTCTGTGTCACATACGCTGCGGTAGATAGGCAGGCGGGTTTTATACAGTTTTTCAAGTTTTTCACGGTTGTTTGACAACGGCCTGCTGTCTGTTGCAGGCAGGTTTTCAAGGTCACGGTTTAAAAAAATTATAAAACCGTTTTGGCGCAGCGCAAAAACGTTTTGCGGCCTGAGTACCGCGCCGCCGCCGGTTGCAATTATTTTACCGCCCGTTTTTGAAACAGATTTTATAACGTCACTTTCAATGTCGCGAAAAGCATTCTCGCCTTGCAATGCGAAAATTTCACTGATTTTTGTGCCTGCCACCTGCTCAATAACCTCGTCGGTGTCAATAAACTCACGCCCAAGCCGGCTTGAGAGCAGTTTGCCCATTGTCGATTTACCGCAGCCGGGCATACCGATAAGCACTATGTTTTGCTGTGACAGTAAAAGTTTTTTATAAACTGTGTCAATGCAGTTTTCATCAAAGGTTTTGCCGGTAAAAAGTGTTGCGGCAAACACCGCCTGTGCTACCAGCATATACAGTCCGCCCATCGCGTTGATACCGCGGTTTTTGGCGTTTAACACAAGTGTTGTGCAAAGTGGGTTATACACCGCGTCTGCAACACCCGAAAGGTTTGTAAATTTGTCTAAGTCAACTGCACACCCGTCGTTGTTAGGGTACATTCCCAAGGGTGTAGTGTTTATTATAAAATCGGCATCGGTATGCTTTGCATACATCGTTTCATAACTTATAGCGCCGTCGTTTGCGCTGCGCGATACACGCTCTACCGTTTTTGCGCCAAGCGATAAAGCAACTGCAAAAGCGGTTTTTGATGTACCGCCCGAGCCGAGTATAAGCACCTTTTTACCGTTAAGGTCGGCACCCATTTTATTTATTAGTGCGCACATACCTGAAAAGTCGGTGTTATAGCCGTACAGCACGCCGTTTTTGTTGACAACGGTGTTGACAGCACCTATTTGCAAAGCGTTTTTGTCGATACAGTCAATATACTGCATAACCTCCTGTTTATAGGGGATTGTGACATTAACGGCTTTAAATTTTTTGTTAGTGAAAAAAGAGCAAATTTCCTCTTTTTCAAGTTCGCACAGTTCGTAGTCGTAATCACATATCTCGTTATGGATAAGTTTAGAAAAACTGTGTCCCAGTTTTTGCCCGATAAGTCCGTATTCCATTATTTCGCTCCGAAAAAGTCAGTACCGAATCTGCAAAGTAAAAGGTCGCACAGCGTAAGAGCGCACATCGCGTCGATAACGGCGCGGGCACGGTGGACAATGCAGGGGTCGTGCCTGCCTTTTGCAGTAATTTCGGTGTTTTGCATATTTATAAAATCAATTGTGTTTTGTGCTTTTAAAATTGTTGGGGTCGGTTTAATTGCGGTTCGCATAATAATTGGCATACCGTTTGTTATACCGCCGTTTATTCCGCCGCTGTTGTTTGTGCGGGTGCAAACTTTACCGTTTTGTATAAAAAACTCGTCGTTTGCAACGCTGGCACGCATATTTGCAACATTAAAGCCTGCGCCAAATTCCACACCCTTAACGGCAGGGACTGAAAATACAGCGTGTGCCAAAAGGCTTTCAATACTGTCAAACCACGGCTCGCCCACGCCTGCCATCATTCCGCAAACGGCGGTTTCAAGCACACCGCCAATGCTGTCGCAGTCGGCTTTTGCTTTTTCTATCTGCTCAACCATCTTTTCTTTTGCGGTTTGGTCAAGCACCGCAAAGTAGGTGCTGTTTAACTTTTCAAAATCGTCTGTAAAGTTTTCAAAGTCGCGGTCGTACACATTTCCTATTTGTTTTATGTGTGTTGCAACGGTAATCCCTTTTGATAAAAGCGCAGTTTGTGCAATGGCGCCTGCCGCAACAAGTGCCGCTGTCACCCTGCCGCTAAAGTGCCCGCCGCCGCGGTAGTCTTCAAAACCGTGGTATTTGGCAAACGCGGTAAAGTCTGCATGTGACGGGCGCGCTTTGGCACGGTTTTCACTGTAGTCTTTTGAGCGGGTGTCGGTGTTAGGTATTAAAATGCAAAGGGGAGTGCCTGTCGTTTTGCCCTCAAACACGCCCGACGCGATAATAAAATTGTCAGGCTCTGCGCGAGAGGTGGAAATGTCACCTGACGGACGGCGCAGGGCAAGGCGCGAATTTATGTAGTTTTCGTCTACCGCAACACCCGGTGTCATACCGTCAAGCACCACGCCGATATATTCACCGTGGCTTTCGCCAAACAATGTTACGCTAAGGCTGTTTCCGAATGTATTTTTCATACTGCACCTCCGCTTGCCAGTTTGTAAAGTTCGCTTGAATTTAAAGTTTTCATTTCATAACTGCCTATTTTGGATACCGTAATAACCGTAATGCTGTCGCCCGACATTTTTTTGTCGTGGCGCATTGCCTTCACAAGCGCATCGCTGTCACCCAAAACGGTGTGCGGCAGGTTAAGGGATTGTAAAACCGGTATAAGCCGCTCACGGACCGGCTGTGAGCACATTGGCACCATACCTATTGCAACGCACTCGCCGTGAAAAAGGTGGGACAGTGAATTTTCACTTTCAATTGCGTGTGCCAGAGTGTGACCGAAATTGAGCACTTTACGAAGCCCTGCCTCTTTTTCGTCTTGCTCTACAACACTTTTTTTAATTAGCAAAGAACGGTAAATCACAGTGTCTATGTTTGAAAGGGCTTCGCCTTTTTCAAAAATTTCAAACAGTTCACTGTCACTTGTAAGTGCCATTTTTACACTTTCTGCAAGGCCGTTTGAAATTTGTCGCTCAGGCAGAGTTTTCAAGGTGTCGGGGTCGACAATAACAGCACATGGCTGGTAAAACGCGCCGACAATGTTTTTTAAGTTTTCAAAATCTATTGCCACTTTACCGCCGATTGACGAGTCGACCTGTGACAGCACGGTGGTAGGGATATTGTAAAAGTCAACACCGCGCATATAACTTGATGCAACAAACCCTGCAAGGTCGCCCATAACGCCGCCGCCCACTGCCACAACACAGTCGGTACGGGTAAAGCCGTATTCCACCATTTTCTTTAATAGATACTCATAACTTTTAAGGCATTTGGTTTTTTCGCCTGCGGGTAATGTCACAATAAACGGGTTTTTACATGCGCTTGCAACGGTGTTTGCATATTCACAAGGAACGCCGTCGTCGGTGACAATAAGCACCCGCCTGTTAAGGTTTATATATTTTGCGGCATCTTTTATGGCACCGCGCTGTAATATTATATTGTAACCGCCAAGCGCGGTTTTTACAGGTATAATCATTATCTTCTCCTATATAGTAGGTTCGTTTTCGTATGAGCCGACGACCTTAAGGCTTGTGCAGTTGGGTTCGAGTTGCGAGAGCATGCGCCTGCCTTCAAACGAGTTTATATGGCCTTCACCCTCGGCATAAAAATAATAATTCCAACTGAGTTGTTTTGTCGGGCGGCTTTTAAGGGCACGCAGGTTAAAGCCGTTTTCACCTATTGCCGATACTGCTTTACCAAGACAGCCCGGCTCGTTTTTAACAGTAAACATCATTATAAAATGATTGTCGTTGCGGGTGTCTGTTTTTTGTATACGCGAAAAAACAGCAAAGCGGGTGGTGTTTGTGCCGCTTTCGTTTATATGTGAGTCGAGTTTTTCAAGGCCGTAGCGTTTAGCCGCCTCGTCCGAGCCGATTGCCGCAATATCAAGTCTTTTCGACTCAGCCACCGTTTTTGCAGCAACGGCGGTGTTTACAGCCTCTTCTGTTTTAAAGTTGTGTTGACGCAGGTAGTTTGCGCACTGGCCAAGCGCTTGCGGGTGGCTGATAACGGTTTTTATATCTGACAGTTTTGCACCCTTTACGGCAAGCAGGTTTTGAATAATCTGTGCATCGTACACACCGTTTATATAAAGAGGTCCGAAAAATGCAAGGTCCATTACCTGACCGACATCGCCGTTAAAACTGTTTTCCAGCGGTAAAATACAGCAGTCACACTCGCCGTTTACAACAGCGTCGTACGCGGTTTTAAAGTCGGGTTTTGCAACCGCTTCACAGTCGGGAAATATTTTTAGCGCGGCAATGTTGGCAAATGCGCCCTCAACACCGCTGTAAGCCACTTTGTGACCGAAAATCAGTTTATGCTGATATTTTTTTGCAAGTTCCATTTGATAGCGCAAAAAGTTTACATAGTACGAGCGGTAGTCGTCGTTTTGAACAAGTTCGGAGTTTCTTGCAATAACTTCGTTTTCCCGCGTTAAATCTTCAATTTGCAAACCGCGTTCTTTTTTATACATAGCAACGCTGCGCACCGCATCCATTCGCTTTTCAAACAACCGTGCAATTTCACGGTCAGCCTCGTTTATCAGTTGTCTTGCCTTTTCAATGTCTGCCATTTTGTAATCCTTTCAAAATAAAAGCCCGCAATCATATACTTTTAAAAATGAGTATAGTTGATTGCGGGCTGTCTACCATATTAAAACGTTTTCTCAGGCTTTGGGACAGTCCGTATATGAATAATAATAAAATCGACAGTATAACATTGACCTATCCCAAAAAAATCCTTTCTAAAATATTATTTAATATAATAAACCCGTCGGTTGACTTTGTCAAGGTTTTTGCATAAAAATTCATTTTTTGAATGTTTGTGTTCGTTTTATCAATGTTATGAACATCTATTGACGGAAAAATTTAATTATTTTATAATAAGTGAAAAAAGGGGGGCAAGAAAATGGATATAAGTAAAATTAAACTTATCGCGTTTGACCTTGACGGAACGCTTACACAGCACAAATCACCATTGTCACAGCAAAACCGCGATGTGCTTTTGGCACTTGCAAAAAAGTACAAACTGCTTATGGTAGGTGCCGGTATGTGCCGTCGTATATTTGAGCAGATGGGAAGATTTCCTATTGATATAATCGGAAACTACGGAATGCAGTATGCAGAGTATGATGCTGACACAAAAGACATTATAATTAAAGAAGATAATCACACTGATTGTGACAAAGAATCTGTCGAAGCGCGTGTTACGTCGCTTAGAAAAAAGTACGGATTTACAGAGTATATCGGTGAAAATGTTGAATATCATGCATCGGGCTGTATTACTTTTCCCATTTTAGGTACAACTGCACCGCTTGAAAATAAACTTGCCTTTGACCCTGACAGAAGCAAGCGACGTGCCATTCATGACGACGTTAAAAATGTATTTTCCGACTATACCGTTTTTGTGGGCGGTACCTCTTCGTTTGATATGGCACCGTTTCCGTACAATAAATATTATGCACTTGACAAGTATTGTAAACAACGCGCTCTTGAGCATTGTGAGGTTGCATTTGTCGGCGACGATTACGGGCAGGGCGGTAATGACGAGTCGGTTTATAAGTCCGATTTTAACTTTATTACAATAGACGACTATACTAAATTTCCCGAAATTATGAAGGAGTTTTTATAATGGATATAAATAAACTTTTAAAAGGCGTTACAGACTGTGCTTGCGGACGCGTTCACGATTGTGATATTGATGAGGTTGTTATTAAAAGCGGGGCTGTAAACGAACTGCCTCGACTTTGCGAAAAATATAACAATATCGTGTTGGTGTCGGACAACAATACCTATGCTGTTTGCGGAAAAACAGTTGAACAGTTACTGGGCAAAAAGGTTGAGTGTTCAAAGGTATTTGTCTGCGACGGACTTTTGGTACCTAACGAGCAGGCGATAGATGCATTAAATGCGTGCATAAGCAAAAAAACAGACCTTATTGTCGGTGTTGGAAGCGGTGTTATAAACGACCTTTGCAAATATGTAAGTTTTAATAACAACTTGCGCTATTTTATAGTTGCCACCGCAACGTCAATGGACGGTTACGCATCGGTTGGTGCCGCTATGATAACAGATAATATGAAAACAACTTTTAATGCACGTGTACCGCAGGTTATTGTTGGCGATGTAGATGTGCTTAAAGATGCGCCGATGGATATGATCAAGTCGGGTTTTGGCGACATTATCGGTAAATATTCTGCGCTAAACGACTGGAAACTTGCAAATGTTGTAAACGGCGAGTACATTTGTGATTATGTATATAATCTCACATACGAAACTCTGCTTAAAACCCGTGCGCTTGCAAGCGGCGTTGAAAAGCGTGACCCCGAAACAATTAAAACGCTTATGGAAGCGCTTGTTATTGTAGGTATTGCCATGGCATTTGTCGGCAATTCACGCCCCGCATCAGGAAGTGAGCATCATTTATCGCACTATTTTGAAATTACAGGTATCGTTAAGGGCAGGGGATATTTGCTTCACGGAACAGACGTTGTGTATTCGACTGTTGAAACACAAAAACTCCGTGAAAAAATTATCGAACTTGGCAAGATGCCTGAAAATACATATAATTTCGACCGCTGCGACTGGGAAAAACAAATAAAAGACAGTTACGGCATTGCAGCAAACGGTGTTATTGCGCTTCAGGACAAAATGGGATATTATACCGGTAATCTTGCCCAAAAATACCGCGAAAAGTGGGACGATATTATTGCGGTTTTAAAAGAAACACCGTCGTCTGACGAACTTATTGCTCTTTTAAAAAGTGCGGGTATGGATTATAGCGAATTTGAAAAGTTTTACGGAAAAGAGGTCATTGAAGACAGCGTTTTGTATGCAAAAGACTTAAAAGACCGTTACACAGTTTTATGGTTATATTTCACACTCTTTGCAAAATAAAAAAGGCTCACAGAGCCTTTTTTTAGAGTTCTTTTGTTAAATAATCTATAGCAAAATCAACAGCACTTTGGCGGACAGATTGCCTGTCACCGTCAAAGTGTTTTGTTTTTGTGACAAGTTTTCCGTCGATATAAAAACCAAAACAGACAGTGCCGACAGGTTTTCCCGGTACTGCACCTGTAGGGCCTGCAATACCGGTAACACCGACACCGATTTGCGCATTGCTTACGCGGGCTGCACCGCTTGCCATTTCGCCTGCAACACATTCGCTTACCGCGCCAAACTGAGAAAGAGAGGAGTGCTTTACGCCAAGCATTTTTTCTTTCATTTCGTTTGAATAGGTGACAAGCCCCAAACTTACAACTTGCGATGCCCCCGATTCACTAACAAGCGTTGCTGACAGCATACCGCCCGTGCACGACTCGGCGCAGCAGATGTGAAAGCCTTTTTGTATTAGTTTTTGAATAAGAATTTTTGTTTTCATAATTTTATTATACTACAACATTTTAATGTTGTCACTATAAAAAATTACTCTACTGTAACACTTTTTGCGAGGTTGCGCGGTTTGTCAATGTCACACCCGCGTGATTTTGCGGTATAGTAAGCGAGAAGTTGGAGAGGAACTGCTGCTACTATAGGTGCCAGCCACTCGTTTTGCACATCGATTTCAATTTTATTATCGCAAAAATCGCTGACATCAATGTCCGGGTAGGTAACGGCGATTACTTTGGCTCCGCGTGCTACTGCCTCTTTTATATTTGAAATAGTTTTTGAAATTACTTTTCTGTCGGTCATTACGGCGATAAGCGGAGTGCCGTTTTCGATAAGTGATATGGTGCCGTGCTTGAGTTCACCTGCAGGATAGGCTTCGCTGTGCAGGTAGGACACCTCTTTGAGTTTAAGCGAGCCCTCGGTGCAAACACTGTAGTCAACACCTCTGCCGATAAAAAATGCGTGTTCTTTTTTATTTAAAATATGCGAGCAAAATTTGCATTTATCAGACAGATTCAGCGCCTTTTTAACCGCTTGTTCAAGGCTTTGCATTGCTGACAGGTCATTTCCCGACAGTTTTAGTGCCAGCATATACATAACGGCGCTTTGGCAGAGATAGGCTTTGGTTGTTGCAACGCATATTTCAACGCCTGCACGGGTGTGCAGAACAAAGTCTGCTTCATTATCAAGCGCCGAGCCAAACACGTTTACAATGCCCAGCGTTTTTGCGCCTTGTTTTTTTGCAAGTCTTAGTGCGGCCAGGGTGTCTGCCGTTTCGCCCGATTGCGACACCGCAATTACAAGGTCGGTAGGGCGCAGTTTAATTCCGTCATAGCGAAATTCGCTTGCAATATACACCCTTGTGGGTATATCGCACAGTTTTTCAAGCGCTTTTGCACCCAGCAGTCCTGCGTGCATGGCCGAGCCGCACGCAACAATATAAATTCTGTCTATTTCGCCAAGATTTAATTTTTCAAGTTCGTACTGACACTCTGCAACTGTGTTTTTGATAGCGGTTGGTTGTTCAAAAATTTCTTTTAGCATATAGTGTTCAAAGCCGTTTTTGTCAGTGTTTTGCAGGTCGTAGTGCGCCGTTTTGAGAGGCTTTTCGATTATATTTTTATTGATGTCGTAAAATACCGCGCCGTTTTTATCAACTTTTGCAATTTCACCTTCATTTAAAAGGCAATATCGGTCTGTATAGGGAATTATAGCAGGTATATCCGATGCAACAACCGTTTCATTTTCGCCTATTCCAATGGCGAGCGGGCTGTCGCGGCGCACCGCAAAAATGGTGTCCTTTATATCTTCAAACATAATGCAAAGTGCAAACGAGCCGTGCATTTTAATCGACGCATCGGCAATCGCTTTAATCGGGTCGCCGTCGTAAAGGCTGTTTATTAAAATTGCCGCCGCCTCGGTGTCGGTGTCTGAGATTGTTTTAGTGTCGCCTTTTATATCTTTGTAGTTTTCAATAATTCCGTTATGCACAAGGGTAATTCTGCCGTGGCTGTGTGGGTGAGAGTTTATATCTGTCGGTGCACCGTGAGTTGCCCAGCGTGTGTGACCTATCCCGCATACTGCAAGGTCGGTATCAACACTTTTTAGTTTTTCTGAAAGAGCTAAAACTTTGCCTGCACTTTTTATAACCTTTATTTTATCGTTGCAAAACAGCGCAATCCCTGCCGAGTCGTAACCGCGGTATTCCAGCCGTTTTAATCCGTCTTCAAGCACCGCTTTGGCATCGCGGCAGCCTGCATATCCTATAATTCCGCACATGATTGTCACCTCTTATTAATCATATAGTCTTGTTTTGTTGTCTGTCTGCTGCGCGCTATTACAAACGCGTTTTCGGGCACGTCGTCTGTAACGGTACCGCCCGCGGCGATAAATGCGTTGTCGCCGACGGTTATTGGCGCTACAAGGTTGGTGTTACAACCGATAAAAACATCGTTGCCGATAACGGTACGGTGTTTTTGGCGCCCGTCGTAATTTACAGTCACCGTTCCGCAGCCGAAATTTACGCGCTTGCCAACAGTGCTGTCACCCACGTATGTCAAGTGCGATATTTTTGTGTTGTTTGCAACGGTTGAATTTTTAAGTTCTACAAAATCGCCTATCCGTACATCGTCACCTATTTGGCAGTCAGGTCGGATATAGGCAAACGGGCCGACTGTTACATTGTTTCCCAGTGTGCTTTGAAGTATTACCGAACTTTGTATTATACAACCGCTTCCGCACTCGATATTTCCTATTTTGCAATCTTTTGAAATAAAGGTGTTTTTTTCGATTTTTGCAAGCGGCGAAATTTCGGCGCCGTTTTGAACAAACACGCCCTTTTCACAAAGTTTTCTTGCCACTTCAAAAAAACGCCGTTCTGTTATATCGGCAAAATTTTTTGAGGTGATTTTTATTGCCGGAACTGTTATCGCATGCGGTATTTTTTCAATATCGTCATCAAAAACAGGCTGCGGAATAAATGCGCCTACAAGGTTGCCATCGCGGTCGCAAAGGCGGATGTTACAGGCGGGCGGATTTGTAAACAGCGGCACCGATATTGCGTGAATATCGTTTGCCAGCAAAAGATACCCGTCGCCGCCGCAAAGGCGCTCGCCCTGCCATTCGCCGCACGGTTGCGCACCACATTCAATAAGTATTTGCGTTACAAAATCATTAAAAAATACCGAGTCTGCAACCTTTTTTTCTATTTCGCTTGATGTATTTTGAAAAATATATCCTTTAATCATATTTTAACTCACTTTCATTTTTGTTTTGTAATTATAACAAGGTAAAATATTACAATCTACCAACTTTGCTTTGAAATAATCTGCAACCGACAGTTGCAAGAAATTTTTAAACAGAATTGTATTAATAGATGCTATAACCAATTCTAAATTTATTCAGTTACAAAACAATGTATGTTTAGTATGGCCAAACCTTGCACGATAAATTTATACATATTAAACAAAAGTTTGATTTTAAAAAATATTTATTGTGAAAATTGCTATATTCTCATTGACTTTTACACGCTGATAAAATATAATATCTTTGTATTATAATATTTATAATTATAATAGACAAAACTACAGCTTTTATTTCATGGGAGGTATTACACATGACAAAGTCAACTAGAATTTTGTCAATGCTTATCGCGTTTGTTATACTTATGTCGGCATTTACCGGCGTTTGTGTGACATCAGCTGAAAACGATAGTGCAGCAAAATTCATTTTCAACCCAATCACCAAAGCTTCTGTTTCAGGCTACGGTCAGGATGTTAGAATTTCCGGACTGTTTATTGTTTGCGGCGCTTGGAGTTCTGCAAAAGACGGAAGCAAAGTTATAGCTTATTATGATACCGATAAAGACGGTCAAGACGAAGCGTACAGATTTATAAAAGGTCAAAACGCATTTGCAACCATTGGCGACGCTATTGCGGCTGCAGGCGAAAACACAACTATTAAAGTCGGCCCCGGTACATATACTGAAAACTTTACGTTCGCATACAGCGGTCTTTCAATTTACGGTAACTATGCAGGTGTTGATCCTAACGTAGACATCGCAAGCGATAATTATGTTGTTCCGCTCAACCCTGTTCGTAAACCTGCTTTGGAAACAGTTCTTAAAAACTGTCACATTGACTGGCCAACAAAAATCTACAGCACAGTTTTTGACGGCTTTAAAGTTACTGAAATGGACTCAACACACTTTCTTGCAATTGTTGTGTCGGCTGGTACCCACTATTATCAGCAATTTACCAACAATATCTTTGACGGTACTGCAAGCAGCGGCTATGTGTTCAGTGCCAATGCAGGTACATCTGTAGGTGTGCATATCGAAAACAACCGCTTTTTAAACTGTGTTAATACATACATTTTGTATTTCGGCGGTTCGAAATCTGACATTGTAATGGACAAAAACTATTTTGAAAACTGCACTGCAACACTATTTGCCAGCACTATGTGTGCAGGTTATACAGGCGAAGCGTTGCTTTCATTCTCATATAACAGAGTTTATAACTGTGCAACACCTATAAACTTTATTTATAACTCAACAGGTGGTACAATATGGTATGACTACAAACGTATTGTAGGTAATATCTTCTACGGTTGTACCGGTACTTCTATAATTAACGCAAGCTACTGGTACGAAAGAATTAACGGTACCAGCCTTGTAAAACGTCTTACTCTTTCGAGTAAAACTCTTATTTCAGATAACACATTCTATCTGTCAGGCAGCGGCAAATATGCTATGGCTATGGACTCAAAGGGTCTTTACACACATGTTCCGGGTGAGGGCAGTTACAACATTTCATTTATAAACAACAAACTGCTTTATCCCAGCAATTCAACGGCAAACCGTGCCGCTAAAACTACAAACAATGACGGTACTGCTAGCGAAAAGCAACAAATTTTCACAGTTGATGCTTCGCACAATTTCTACGGATATTTAAATGGTGACACTTATGTAAGCCATCCCACAGATAATCTTTATGATACATACGCTACAACCTTAATTACATCTCCTTACTATAATAATAAGGAAATGACAGAACTTTCCGGTGGCGTTGCTCTTGAAGTGTATAATGCAAATATGCTTGAAGCATGCGGCTTTAAGAAAAACAGCGTAAGCGAGCCTGAAAACTTTACTGTTGACAATGAAAACTTTGCTGTTAAAGCTGTTGCTAAAGACGGTGCAGATATTGTAAGTTTTGACTATTTATATGATAATGTAAATTATGATATTCTCAGAAGTGCTACAGGCGCAAAACTTACCTTTACTTACTATTCAGATTTTATGATGGAAAATGTAATTGACGACAAAGACGTTGATATTACAGGCGAAAAAACCCTTGCTTATCTTATTGTAAGCGATGAAGAAGGCAACTCGTCACGTTATGACGTTTCCATTAAAACCAAAATTGACAAGACAAAAGCTGAAGTTAAAAATATATTTGATGTAGAAGAAAACCAAAAAATTGCAACCGCTGACACAACAAGCAAAATAGCAGTTGCAACGGTTGATACCAGCAAGGTATTTATGCCGTTTGAACTTATTGTATCTCCCGGTGCCACATATACACTTTATACAGATAAAGATTGTAAAAATGTTTATGCCGACGATACATACTATATCAAACCTGACGACATTAACATATTCTATGCAAAAGTAACATCTGCAGACGGCAGCAATTCAAATGTTTACAAAATTGGTATTACACGTCCCGGTTCAAACGAATATGATGCAAGAATTATGGAAATTGTAACACCCGAAGCTAACATTATGCTTAACAACGACAGACGTACAATTTCTTATCGTCCTGCAGGTCTTACAGAATCAGCTGTATTTGACTTTACTGTTTCAAAAGATTCATTCTACGAAATCTATACAAACTATGACGAAACAACCGGCAAACTTTCGGGCCTTGTTTCTTCAAAGGCTAACCCCACCGCTGTACCGATTGGTGATGCCATTAACTACTACTATGTAAATGTTAATAACAATAACGGTTATCATCAGGTTTATAAAATCACAGCATACAACGATGTTAAATCAACAGATAATGTCATTACCGGCATTACAGGTATGACAAGCGGTATTGAAATTAAGGATAATGTAATTCGCATTACAGCTTCGTCAACACTTACAGCCATAAACGCACACTTTGAGGTTAACCCCTTTGCTAAAGTTACAGTTTATGCTGATAAAGAAAAGACATTTGAAGTTCCTGCGGCAATTACTTATTCTACAGTAAACAACCGTGAGGCTGAAGTTCGCACATTCCAACTTGGTGTAGACGGCAGAATTTCTTATTTCTATGTAGATGTTGTGTCAGAAACCGGCGAACTTAACAGTTATCAGGTTATTATTAAAAACGATAAAGCAGCAGTTCCGTTTACCGATACTGCAGAGCACTGGGCTAAAGACTATATTGCAAGAGTTTCAGGTTTAGGTGTTGTAACAGGTTATCTTGATGCACTTACAAACACATATACCTTTAGGCCCAATAACAACGCAACCCGTCAAGAAGTTGCTGCTATGTTCTGTCGTGTAATGGGCATCTCGTCAATTGCATTTAAAAACGAATCACTTACCGGTATATTTGCCGACGCAAACAGCGTTCCTGACTGGTCTTACAACTACGTAAAAGCAGTTTATTTCCTTAACATTATGGTGGGAAGCGCAAATGCAGAGGGCAAAATTGAATTTAAACCTACAGACAAGATGACACGTCAGGAGTTCTTCCAGGCAATTGCTAATGTTATGAACCTTGACATGCACGGCGCAGCCGACGTTGATCTTGGCAAGTTTAAAGATGGTGCAACCGTTCCGTCTTGGGCTGTTGCTGCAACAAAGGCTGTTGTTAAAGCAGGCATTATTGAGGGTGCTGATGGCTACCTTAATCCTAAGTCAAACATAACCCGTGCTGAAATTACAACAATCCTTGACAGAGTTAATACAATAAGCGAAGAACTCAGCAAATAAAACAAAAAAGCCCGAGAGAATACTCTCGGGCTTTTAATCTACATTATTATATAATATAAAAAAGCCTTGCGACCGTTTTTAACGGTGTGCAAGGCTTTTATAATTTAATAATCAATCAATTTTTAGTGAAACGCCTGCTGTAAAAAAAGCGAGCAGCCCTTGAAACAAAAACGGGCGGGGGTCTTCTTTGTTCCAGTATGGCGCCATTAACTGTAAAAACTCACTGAACATACTGTCGAAATTCTGTCGGTATTCAACTTGCTTGTCGCCGTCCAACCCCAAAATGTCCATAGCAAGCCCTGCAAGGTCGTTTTGAGATGTGAGCAGGGTGTCGACGGTGCCGAGTTTTATTTGAGTAATATCCTTTTGCCATGCGTCAGCGTAGGCAACGCCGCCTGCAAACGCAATCCACGCGACATTGTAATAATACATAACAGCGTCGTTTTCAAACTGCTTTCTAAGCGATACATCCTTAAGCCAACTCATTATAAAACCTTTTCCGTGTTCTAAAAGGTCGGGGATAAGAGAAATGTCTTTTTTTATTATTGAACAGAGGCGTAAAGTAACCCTGTCAAAAAAGTCTGCGTTGTAGTTCATATACAACTCCTTTAAAACTGTTTAATTGAATTTGCGTATTCAGACGGTGTCATACCCGATACACGACGGAATACGGTTGTAAAATATTGTGATGTATTAAAACTAAGGTGTTCTGCAATTTCGGTAAAGTTATAGTTTTGCTCGCGAATGAGTTGTTTTGCAGCGTCAATTTTAAGCCGTGAAAAATATTCCATAACACCACAGTCCATCTGCTCACGAAAAATGCGCTTTAATACTGAAGCAGAAATGTTAAACTTTTTTAAAATATCTGCAAAATGCAGGCGCTTTTCAACATTTTTTTCAAGATAGTCGCAAATTTCAACCAGCAGGCAGTCATTTTCGTTTTTAGCAGCAGTGTAAACACGACGGTTGCCGCGCACCAAAAGTATAAGCAGTTGTTCAAGGTACAGTCGAATAAGCTGCTCACACCCAAACTCTGACATATCATTTTTTTCCATAACGCTTATGTATGGCACGCCGAGAGGAGTCGAAAATGCCGACCCCGCCTCTTTTATAATATTGCCGACAAGGCGCATTTCATTCGTTCCGCAGGTGATAATAATTCCGGCAATAGACATAAGTTCGGGACAGTCGCAATCAAACGAAATGATAACCGAATTTGCCGCGCGCTCACCATCACAGCGAATGTTGTGAAACTCGTTTGGTTTGTGCAGATACATCTGCCCTGCTTCAAGTTCAATCTCCTTTGAACCTGCTGTTATAAGCAACCGTTTTTTGTCGGCATAAACAAGTTCCCAAAAGTTGTGAATTTCGCCCGAATATGCAAAATCTTTTGTGTACTCAAAATAGTGCACAGTGTAAATTCCGTCAACACTTAAAGCGGTTGATAACTTTGTTTTTGTGTACTCCATAACATCACCTTTTTAATTATAAACCCTATCATTTCATTTTGCAACAAAAAGTGAACCAAAAGTGTAAAACAATCGTCTATAAATGTAAGAAAAATAGCGAAAAGTATGTTACAATACAATTATAGTATACCGAAAATGAAAAAGGAAGGTGTGTTTATATGTACTTTTACAGAGAAGATAACTATGAAAAGATGAGCAGACGTGCAGCCAACATCATTTCTGCACAGGTTATATCAAAACCTGATTGCGTGCTTGGCCTTGCAACCGGTTCGTCACCGCTTGGAATTTACAAACAGCTTATCGAATGGTATAACAAGGGTGACCTGGATTTTAAAGATGTAAAAAGCGTAAATCTTGATGAGTACTGTGGGCTTAGCGCCGAACATGACCAGAGTTACCGCTACTTTATGAACACAAACTTTTTTAACCATATAAATATTAATAAAGGCAACACTTTTGTGCCAAACGGTCTTGCAACAGACACAGATAAAGAGTGCACAGATTATGATGCGCTTGTTCAAAAACTCGGCGGTGTTGATTTGCAGTTGCTTGGTATTGGCCACAACGGTCATATAGGGTTTAACGAGCCTGATGACCATTTTTCACTTGAAACACACAAGGTTGAACTTACCGAATCTACACTTAAAGCAAATTCACGCTTTTTCCCAAACGGTGATATGCCTACTCACGCTCTCACAATGGGTATGAAATCAATTATGTCTGCAAAGAAAATTGTACTTATTGCAGGCCCTGAAAAATACGATATCATTAAAGAAGCATTTACAGGCCCTGTTACACCTAAAGTTCCGGCTTCGATTTTACAGTTACATAATAATGTTGTTGTCGTTTACGCAAGCGACAAAGAGATATAAGAGAGGTATACATAAATGATTAAATTCGGTACTGGCGGCTGGAGGGCCGTAATCGGTGAAGATTTTGTTTGCTCAAACATACGTTTGGTGGCAGCAGGCGTTTTGGAACTTATGAAAAAAGAGGGCAAGACTGACAAGCCCGTAATTGTAGGCTACGACCGTAGATTTTTATCGGAAAATGCTGCCAGATGGGTGGCAGAGGTGCTTGCAAAAGGCGGCGTTGATGTTTGGTTTATGAACCGTTCGGCACCCACTCCGCTTGTTATGCACACAGTTAAAGATAAAGAGTTGCACTACGGTATTGAAATTACCGCAAGCCACAACCCCTCAAACTACAACGGTATTAAACTTATCGTTGACGAGGGACGTGATGCACCGCTTGAAACAACTGCACTTTTAGAACAGTTGATAGAACAGGTTAAAGACGTTGAGTTTACCGACTTTGACACTGCTGTAAAAGAGGGTAAAATCACATACCTTAAAAACCCATTTAACAAGTTTTTAGACGACATTATCGGTCTTTTGGATATGGAAGCACTGCGTGAGCGCGGTTTGCGTGTGCTGTTTGATTCGATGCACGGTTCGGGCGCATATCCGTTGTTGGTTATTTTCTATACCGCACGCTGCACAATTGATACAATTAACTCAAATAAAGACGCATATTTTGGTGGTGTAATGCCTGCCCCCAGTGAAAAAAGTCTTAGCATGCTTGCAGATTCTGTTGTTAAAGGCGGTTACGACCTTGGTATTGCGATGGACGGCGACGGCGACCGTCTTGGCATTATTGACAAAAACGGCAGATATATCAATGCAAACGAGATTTTGTGTATGCTTTACTACTATCTCGTAAAATATAAGGGCTGGACAGGTCCTGTTGTAAGAAACCTTGCAACAACACACATGCTTGACAAAATTGCCCAGTCGTTTGGTGAAAAGTGCCACGAGGTTCCTGTTGGCTTTAAATACATATCGTCAATGATTGATGAGGCTGATGCAGTTTTGGGCGGTGAGTCGTCAGGCGGTCTTACAGTTAGGGGACACATTCACGGCAAAGACTCGGTTTATGCTGCTTCACTCTTTGCCGAGATGGTAAGCGTTATCGGTAAAAGCCCGTCGGAAATGATGGACGAACTGGAAGCACAATTTGGTAAGTTTGTTATGGTTGAAGACAACCTTCGCTTTGCACCCGAGTACAAAGCAGTTGTTAACGATATTGTGTTTAATCAGAAAAAACTGCCCGATTTTGATGTTAAAGTTACCCGTGTAAGTTATGATGACGGTTGTAAAGTTTACTTTGAAGATGATAGTTTTGTCATCTGCCGTTTTTCAGGAACAGAGCCGTTACTTAGAATTTTTGCAGAGTCAAGCACTAAAGAGGCGGCACAGAAATACATCACAGCGTTTCGACAGTTACTTAATATATAGTAAAAAATTCAAGGTACAACTGTACCTTGAATTTTTTGTGTATTGTGTTAAAATAATATATATATTTGTAATTAGGGGTGCTCTTATGCCTAAAATAAGTATAGTAGTTCCTGTTTATAATGTTGAGCAGTATCTTGAAAAGTGTGTGCATTCGCTTTGCAATCAGACATTTTTGGATTTTGAAATAATTTTGGTTGACGACGGCTCGACCGACTCAAGCGGTGATGTGTGTGATAATCTTGCCAAAACAGACAGCCGGATAACTGTTTTACACAAGCAAAACGGCGGTTTGTCTGATGCACGCAATTTTGGTATTGATGTAGCGCAGGGCGAGTTTTTAACTTTTGTTGATTCTGACGACTATGTTGCACCGACCTACCTTGAATATCTTTTGTCACTGTTTGACAAGTCGCAAAACTGCCTTGTTACAGCCTGTAATCACACGGTGGTGCGTAATAACTCACAAAAAAATGCGTATGACTTTGCAGGTGAATGTGTGTTTTCACAGCGCGAGGCGTTTGAGGCGGTGTTGTACCACGACAGGCTTGATGTGTCGGCGTGGGCAAAACTGTATCGCCGTGAGGTGTTTGAAACGTTGCGTTTTCCCAAAGGCAAACTTTACGAGGACACTTATATTTTCGGTGATGTGCTAAACCTTACCCAAAATATTGTTTTAGGCTCAAAACCGCAATACTTTTATATTCAGCGCCAAAACTCAATAGTAAACGGCGGTTTTTCAAAACAGCGGTTGCAGTTTATAGATTCGGTTTCCAGACTGTGTGATATGGCACTTTTGTGTGACGGCACATTAAATGACGCATGCACACGCAGAATGTGTCACGCATATTGCAGTGTTTTGCGGTATATGGACGGCTGTGACAAATGCTTTTTAGACGTTAGAGATGAACTTGTTAAGAATATTCGCAAAAGTGCGAAAACTGTATTAAAGGACAAAAAAGCGCCAAAGCGTGACAAACTTGCAATATTGTCCTTAACTTTCGGTGTCGGCGCGTTTTTTGCGGTTTGGAATTTTTACTCAAAGTTGAGGGGATAAAAATGATACCTAAAATAATTCACTACTGTTGGTTTGGTAACAATCCGTTACCCAAGGAGTATGAAGAATATATCGAGTCGTGGAAAAAGTTTTTGCCCGACTATGAAATAAAGCGTTGGGATGAGAGTAATTTTGATTTTGATTGCTGTCAGTATGCAAAGCAGGCGTATGACGCTAAAAAGTGGGCTTTTGTAAGCGACTATGCCCGCATTAAAATTATTCACGACAACGGCGGTATTTATTTTGATACGGATGTCGAACTGGTTTCTCCGATTGACGATATTATAAACGCGGGCGCATTTATGGGGCTTCAAAAACAAAATATGAAGCGCGGAACAAAAGATGATACTGTTGTGGGCATAAATTTGGGGCTGGGTTTTGGTGCAAGTGCCAAAATGCCGATTTTTTGTGAGTTGCTTGACTATTACAACGGTTTGAATTTTTTAAATACCGACGGTTCGTACAATCAGGTTACAATTGTAACACACGTCAGCGATATATTTAAAAAGTATGGGTTTGACGGAACCGACCGCTTTCAGCGGGTTGCGGACGTTAACCTGTATCCGTCGGAATATTTTAGTCCTATTGACTGTGCAACGGGCGAAAAAAAGGTGACACAAAACACCATTTCAATACACCACTTTTCAGCGTCATG
>JAZQJA010000027.1:0-6480 GCA_045541455.1 Eubacteriales bacterium | reverse complement strand
AATATAGCAAACTACAATGAGTATTCTACCAATACCAAGGCAACTGCAGATAACAGCTACGCTATTACCTACAATAAAGAAAAAGGCGTTTTATGGATACAAGGTGAAAACTTCACCGCTGTTGAACAGGCTGTGCTTGATTTCATAAGTAAATCAAACGCTAAGACATCAACTGTTTTTACCGTTGATTCTGCTGTTCTTGAGCCTGAAAAACGTCCTGTTACCATTGATGGAACTACGTATTATTACGCTTGGGGCGATGAGTTTTGTAGTGAAGAACTAATGGAAGATACATGGCTTCATGATCAGATGGGTAGCGAAACCGCTTATGAAAAAGGCAATGTTGAAGGTAAGTATGCTAACTCTGAGACTGCATTTAATAAAGATTTAAATAAACTTTATGTTTTAGAAGATGGTAAACTTGTAATCAAACGCGGCGCCTATGATGCATCTGATTCAAAGTTAGGTATTCCAAGACTTGATTTGCCAGATTTTGGTGATGCTGAGTATGTATATAACGAGCTTCAAAATAAGGTTGATAAAAATGATAAATACGTACTTGCAGGAAGCATAAAGACCGAAAAATCAATGCTGGTAAAACAGGGTTATTTCGAGTTTAAGGCAGCGCTACCTTCAGATGGTCACGCATTTATGTCTTGGTGGATGATGGGTGCACCTACAGGTGGTAATAACAATGCATATACCGAATCGCTTTATAGCAAGGTATATAAGTTAAATCCACACTTCAATGGCACAAATCAGATGGACAGTCAAAATGCTAAAAGTACTTATAAATACCAATTACCAAATTCTTATTTTGAAATTGATATGATTGAGCTTTTGCAGGATATAACTAGATTTAATAGTGACACGACTCGTAAAAATCATATGACGGGTATCTATGACTATAATATGGAGCTTAATATGCATAAGTATGTTGATACCGGTGCAAATAGTTCTAACGGTTATAAATATTCTGTACTTGACTGGTCAACCGGAGAGCCACAGAAGAAAACGTTTACGCTTTTAGAGGGTAGTAAATATTCATCATCAAATTATAAAACTGTTGATTCATTAACAGTTGATGGTAGCGATAATCTTAAGGATGGAATTCTATCGTCAAATGTTAAAAACCATGATTTTGGTGTACAATCAGATTATTCCTATAATGCCACCTCACAACAAAAACTTACGGCTATGCGCCGTTATGGCTTTGAGTGGGAGGTTGTAAGTGACGCTAATGGTGTAGGTACGTCTGCTACATACACACTCTATGTTTGGGATCCCGATGGTGATGGTGAATCAGGCACAAATGATTATACAAAACATACCTTTACCTGTGATAAAACAACAAGCACTATTACTTATAATGAAGCAAAAGATTCGGTTACGATCAGGGGACAGGAATATTACATCGATTTATATTATCTAAATCAGCTTATACCTGACTGCGAAGTGTCAAACCAATATATGCACTTTATAATTGATAATATGTACTATGCCGCAAATCAGTATAACGGAGACCAAAACTTTACTGACTTGTTGACTTATGATAACAATGACAAAACCACTTTGGATATTGACTATGTAAGAGTTTATCAGCAAGACGGCAAACGTGATATTATTACACCAGAAACCGAAGCTTTTAACAACGGAAATCACTTTGGTTATTAATTTTTTAACAAAAAAGCAAGGCAATTTGCCTTGCTTTTTTTCTTAAGTCATAAAACTATTGATTTTTTTGTAAAAATTTAGTATAATATTTTAAGACAATAAACAGCTTTCCGTGTTTCTGTATCAAATGCGGTAAGCTGTTTTTTTAAAACTTGATTTATGAAAGTGAGGTTTATTAATGAGTAGAAAATACAGATTATCAACAGCTCTTGATATAGATGACTTGTTGATGGAATGTACGTCCTATGCTATTAAATTAGCAAACGAAAAATATAAGTTTGATCCACCAATGACAATTTACGAAAAAAACAGTTGGGGAAAGAACGGTACACGTGCAGACGCAATATATCAATATTTTAATGACGCGGATTTTTATCGCACGCAGCCTGTGTACAGGGGCGCTAAAGAGTTTGTGCGCAAGCTTACAAAAATGACCGACGTATATATTTGTACCGCTGTACCGCCCGAATTTATGGGTATACGTGCACAACGTATTTTAGAGGAGTTTCCCGAAATACCACAAGACCATATTTATATGGGATTTAGAAAAGACAATATCGCTACAGATATATTGTTTGACGATGCTATGCATAATATTTTGAATTCAAAGGCAAAATATCCAATTCTAATGCGTAGACCTTGGAATCAAGAAGCTACAGGAATGCTTGCCGTAAATAACTATGACGAGTTTTTAAAGCTTGTTGAGGTTATTGCCGAAAGCTATTCTGTTAAAGAGGATGTTATTGCACAAGATCCTAAAATCGTAGTTCTTGTAGGTCCATCGGGCAGTGGTAAATCTAAGATTGCTACAAAGTTTTTAGAAAAAGCAAAATGCTTTGAAAAGCTTACAAGCTACACAACAAAAGACCCGACAGCACTTGAAGAAAATGCATGGTATAACTATGTGCCGCTTGAAACCTTTAGAGAAATGTGTGACAACCGACAAATGTTTCAGTCAACCATGTACGCAGGTCACGGTTATGGCTCTAAAAGGGGAGATGTAAAAGAAATTTTATCTCGCGGCAAACGTGTGCTTACTACTATGGATATTTGTGGCGCAATGTCGCTTAAGACGTATTTTAAAAACGTGGTAACAATCTATATGAAGCGTGACAAAAAAGCCCTTATGGCTAATATTTTGCGCAAGAATTCGTCAATTGAGGATAAGGTTAACCGTTTAACCGCGATTGAATATGAGCAAAAGAATATGGAAATTTGTGATTATATTGTTGATTTTGAAAATTATGATGATGCGGTTGAACAAATTATAAAAATACTTAATATTAAAGAATGTAAATAATAAAAAAGGATGGTTTTTCAACCATCCTTTTTTGGTGATCCATCGGGGAATCGAACCCCGGACACCATGATTAAAAGTCATGTGCTCTGCCAGCTGAGCTAATGAATCATACTGCTTTTTGACAGCCTAAATATTATAACAATATTATGTCGCTATGTCAAGAAAAAAATCATAAAATTTTGCAAATTTTTAAAATTTTTCCTTTTTGTTCTTTTTGGCCTTATAAGAGAGGTTTTAACCTCCTAAAACAATTGTTAATATACTGTTTTAGGAGGTGTAAAATGAATATTGTAATTTTTTACGCTCTTTTGGCTACTATATGCACTTGGGCGCTTACTGCATTAGGTGCAGGCGTTGTTTTATTTTTTAAAGCACCAAAACAAAGTATTTTAAATATTATGTTGGGTTTTTCTGCAGGCGTTATGATTGCAGCATCTTTTTGGTCATTGTTGCAGCCGGCAATAGAGCGTGCAGATGAATCGTTAAAAGTACCTTCATATATTATTGTTACTATAGGTTTTTTGTTTGGCGCTGTGTTTATATGGGCAACCGATAAAATGGTATTATATGCAATTTCAAAGGCAAATACAAACAACATTAGTACTGATACGGGTATAAAACGTGTTGTGATGCTTGTTTTATCAATAACTTTGCATAATATACCCGAGGGTTTAGCGGTTGGTGTTGCGTTTGGTTTACTTAAAGAAAATTTTAGCAGCAGTGCGCTTATGGGTGCAATTTCCATTGCTTTAGGAATTGGATTACAAAACTTTCCTGAAGGAGCTGCTGTGTCTTTACCTCTTAGAAGGGAAGGGTATTCAAGAAAAAAGAGCTTTTTTTATGGGCAACTATCCGCCATAGTTGAGCCGATTGCCGGCGTTGTTGGCGCGGTACTTGTTTCTACAATTGAAACTATTTTACCGTTTGCGTTATCATTTGCAGCAGGAGCAATGATTTTGGTGGCTGTACACGAGCTAATTCCGGAGTGTCAACAAAATAAATCAGAACAACCATATATAGCAACTATGGGTATTATATCGGGCTTTGCAACAATGATGTTATTAGATGTGATGCTGGGGTGATTACTATTGTTAAAAAATTAACAATAGGTGGTTTTACGGATGTACTATAGTAAAGAGATAGCTATAGGTTTAAATTTTTTAATCAATAGGCAATATAATAAACAATAAGATAATTCTAATGTTTTTATGCAATTTAAATTATATATAAGCTATTTGTCAATTATTTTTAATACGGTATTGTTACTAAACGAAATGCTGACTACATCATATAAATATAATAGTTTTTGTTACTACAAGAGCAGTATTTAATAAAAATGCCTTCAAAACAATTGTTTCTCATCGAATAGAAATTTTTTTGACATACAATGTATCGTTTGGAAAAAAGTTATTCGATGGGGATTTTTAATATAAACGAATAAAACAAATAATGATACTTGAGTTTGTTAATGTACAAAATAATAGATTGATTAATTGTTATATAAAAAGTGTCTAAAACGCCAGATGAACATATAATACGGTAAAGCAAGGCTAAACAAGCTATATAGCACCCTAAACACTACCCTCAATTATACAAAATATTCATTTTGTATAATTGGCAATTAGTTTTTTGGGGTTCTTCTCTTTTGCGCAAATAATCACTTTTGTTTAATTATATCGTTATAAATATAAAAAGCACAAATCAAATTAAATGAATTGTGCTTTTTATTTTGCAAGCGGATGGAATTTTGCATAAGACTGAACGTATTTACTTTTAATAAGCTGTGCATAAATTTGTGTAGATGAAATGTCTGCGTGACCTAACATATCTTTTATGTCTTTTAGCTGTGCCCCATTCTCTAATAAATGAGCTGCAAATGAATGACGCAAGGTATGTGGAGTAATATCTTTTTTAATTCCTGCTTTATCGGCATAGAACTTTATAATCTTCCAAAAGCCTTGGCGTGACATTGCTTGTCCGTTCATATTTGTAAACAAATGCTCTTCGTTGCCGTTTTGAACCAGTGCTGGACGAGCTATCGTACAATATTCGGTAAGATGCTTATTAGCTGCCGGATAAAGTGGTACAATTCGCTCGTGCTTGCTGTTGTGCATATGTATAATACCTATTTGTAGGTTTACGTCACTGATTGTAAGATCGATAAGCTCTGATACTTTTATGCCGGTAGCATACAGCAACTCAAGCATTGCCTTATCACGCATGCTCTTATAATCATTGCCAACAGGTTGTGACAAAAGCTGCATAATTTCCTTTGAATCGAGCACGTCGGGTATTTTGCGTGTGGTCTTTGGCCCTTTTATATCTTTTGTTGGGTCGTTATCAATTACACCCTGCGCTAAAAGAAAATTAAAATATGAATGTAATGATGCTACAATTCTTGTTTTTGTAGCATCAGACTTGCCCAAAAACGTCAAGTACTCAATGTATTTTATGATATAGTCCTCATTCACCTTTTCTATGCTTTTAGCGCCGTTTTGTGAACAATACAGTATAAATTTGTTAACGTCGCGTAAATAAGCGTCTAAAGTGTTTTTAGAGCATTTCTTAGTGTTATTTAGATATGTTTTAAACAAATCTAAGCAACCGTTCCCCATATTGTTCACCTCGTTTCCACCTAAAAGTTAAAAAAGTTTAAAAATAAAATATTTAAAATAATTTCTATCAATGCACAAACTATCGTAATTGAAAGAATAATTAAATATTTGATGCAATATTCCTTAAAATAATTATGCAGTGTTATCGGCCTGCTATTTGGCATTGTTGTTTTAGCAATATTAAGTGAAAATTCTATCGCATATCTTGCTGCAAAAAAACAACATACCGTAAAAATTGAACATGGCGGTATTAAAATAATAGCGTTAAACGCTATACCGTGAAGGCTGTATTGTGAATATAAAAGTGATACTATATTCCCTGTTATTATTCCCTGCCACGTTAGTATAAAAGGAGTTACCGCAACGCCAAACATCGACGTTCCTGTTACAAAATACAAAATCAATATAACAACGTATTTTATAGAACTTGAATATAATTTGCTAAAAAAGCTTGCGTTTTTATGTAACGATATAAAGCTTTCTAAAAATGATTTTGTAATATCTGCTAACCAGCTATTTTGTGTAAGCCACACCGAGCCTACTATGACACCCACGATAAAAAGCAAACCAAGAGCCATAAAAGTCTTATTTAACTTTACATAATTAAGTAATTTTAACGGCCTTAAATTTACAATAATTCCCTTTTTCATATACAACACTCCTTTGAGTAAGTATATGCTTTGAAAGGACAAGGTATGCGACACTATATTTTGTTTTGAAGTTTTTTGAGTATCAATATATAGTGTTTGATGCTATATTATGTAAACTTATTTTGCGTTTATGGGTGTAAAAAACACACCGCTTTTCAGGGTGCAATATAGTTATACAACAAATAATGCGTTATGTCAATTACAAAATTGTAACCTTCAAAAGTATTATGTAAACTTATTA
>JAZQJA010000026.1:0-5214 GCA_045541455.1 Eubacteriales bacterium | reverse complement strand
AACACGCTTACCGAGAAGGTTCTGACGGAAACGACCCTGTTTACCCTTAAGCATATCGGAAAGAGATTTAAGAGCACGGTTATTGGCGCCTGTAACAGCCTTTCCGCGACGTCCGTTATCAATAAGGGCGTCAACAGCTTCCTGAAGCATACGCTTTTCGTTACGAACGATAATTTCAGGAGCGCCAAGTTCCATAAGTCTTTTTAGACGGTTGTTACGGTTAATAACACGACGATAAAGGTCATTAAGATCGCTTGTAGCGAAACGACCACCGTCAAGCTGTACCATAGGACGAAGATCGGGTGGAATTACCGGAATAACGTCAAGAACCATCCATTCAGGCTTTTGACCTGATTGACGGAATGCTTCAAGCACTTCAAGACGCTTAAGAATTCTAACGCGTTTTTGACCGCTGGTACCATCGTCTTCAAGCTCTTTACGAAGATTTTCGCAAATGTTATCAATATCGTTGCCGATTTCTACAAGTAATTCCTTAATTGTTTCGGCACCCATACCGGCCTTAAATGCGTCTTCATATTTTTCACGCATTTCGTGATACTGCTTCTCGTTAAGAATTTGTTTCTTTTCAAGTGGTGTATCACCCGGGTCGGTAACAATGTACTGTGAGAAATAAAGTACGTGCTCAAGAGCTTTTGGTGATACTTCAAGAACGGTTGCCATACGTGAAGGAATTGTCTTGAAATACCAAATGTGTGATACAGGAGCAGCGAGTTCAATGGTACCCATTCTTTCGCGGCGAACCTTTGCACGTGTTACTTCAACACCGCAACGTTCACAAACCTTGCCCTTGTAACGAATTCTTTTATACTTACCGCAATGACATTCCCAGTCCTTAGTAGGTCCAAAGATGCGTTCGCAAAATAGACCGCCGGTTTCTGGCTTTAATGTACGGTAGTTAATGGTCTCAGGCTTGGTAACCTCACCATAAGACCAGCTTCTGATTTGTTCGGGAGAAGCGAGACCGATTCTTATAGATTCAAATGATAAATTCTTTTCTTCTGACATAATCTCTCACCCTCCGTAATTATTCTTCTGAACTATCAAAGTCAGAGTATTCATTGATGTCTGCGATTTCCTCGCCGTTTTCGTCTTGGAAACCAAAGCCTTCAAAGTTACCATCGTTTACCAATGTTTCGTTAAATGCCTCGTCATCAGCAACTATTGGCTTTGAAAGGCCGATATCGTCATCATCGTCAAACGTTTGCTTAAGGTCAACCTCAACGCCGTCTTTATCAAGAACGCCGATAGCAAGACCGAGTGACTGGAGTTCTTTAGTAAGAACCTTAAAGGACTCAGGAACGCCTGCCTTAGGAACGTTTTGACCCTTAACGATTGCTTCGTAAGTCTTAACACGACCAACAACGTCGTCAGACTTAACGGTAAGAATTTCCTGCAAGGTGTAAGCTGCACCGTAAGCTTCAAGTGCCCAAACTTCCATTTCACCGAAACGCTGACCACCAAACTGTGCTTTACCACCGAGAGGCTGCTGAGTAACGAGTGAGTATGGACCGGTTGAACGAGCGTGAATCTTATCGTCAACCAAGTGATGAAGCTTGAGATAGTACATATAACCAACGGTTACCTTGTTATCAAACGGTTCACCGGTACGACCATCATAAAGCTGTACCTTACCGTCCTCTGACATACCAGCCATCTCGAAGCACTTACGAATATCAGACTCGTGTGCACCGTCAAATACAGGTGTTGCAATGTTCCAACCCAAAGCCTTAGCTGCGTAACCTAGATGAACTTCGAGAACCTGACCGATATTCATACGAGAAGGAACGCCAAGTGGGTTAAGAACTATATCAAGCGGAGTACCATCTGGCAAGAATGGCATATCTTCGCTAGGTAATATGCGGGAAACAACACCCTTATTACCGTGACGACCAGCCATCTTATCGCCGACAGAAATCTTACGTTTTTGTGCAATATAGCAACGTACAACCAGGTTAACGCCGGGGCTGAGCTCTGAAGAATTTGAACGGTCAAACACCTTTACGTCAACGATTGTACCATATTCACCGTGAGGTACACGAAGTGAAGTATCACGAACCTCACGTGCCTTTTCACCAAAGATTGCACGAAGAAGTCGCTCCTCAGCGGTAAGCTCGGTTTCACCCTTAGGTGTTACCTTACCTACAAGTATATCGCCTGCCTTAACCTCGGCACCGATACGAATAATACCGCGTTCGTCAAGGTCTTTAAGTGCGTCATCACCAACGTTTGGAATGTCACGTGTAATTTCTTCAGGTCCAAGCTTGGTGTCACGACATTCGATTTGATATTCTTCAATATGGATCGAAGTGTAAATATCTTCACGAACAAGACGCTCATTAAGTAAAACAGCGTCCTCGTAGTTATAACCTTCCCAAGTCATAAAGCCGATAAGAGCGTTACGACCAAGAGAAATTTCACCATTGCTTGTAGCAGGACCGTCTGCAATAACCTGCTTTTCTTCTACAGTGTCACCTACTGATACGATTGGCTTTTGGTTAATACAGGTACCATGGTTAGAACGCAAGAACTTAATGAGGTTATATTCATCAATTTCACCGTTCTTTGCACGAATTTTAATAATATCAGCACTAACATAGGTTACAACACCCGGACGTTTTGCCAATACAACAACGCCTGAGTCAACAGCTGCTTTATATTCCATACCGGTAGCAACGATTGGGTTCTCTGGTTTTAATAGAGGCACAGCCTGCTTCTGCATGTTAGAGCCCATGAGCGCACGGTTGGTATCATCGTTTTCAAGGAATGGGATCATAGCTGTTGCTACAGATACAACCATCTTTGGTGATACATCCATAAAGTCAGCACGTGAAGCTTCAACCTCGCTATAATTATCACGAATACGAGCGTTAATCTTTTTATTAACAAAGAAGCCGTTTTCGTCAAGAGGTTCGTTAGCCTGTGCTACAACGTAATCGTCCTCTTCATCAGCGGTCATATAAACAACCTCGTCCAAAACCTGACCGGTGGATTTGTCAACACGACGGAAAGGAGCCTCTATAAAGCCGTACTTGTTAATCTTTGCATAGGTAGCAAGATAAGAAATAAGACCGATGTTAGGACCTTCAGGTGTCTCGATAGGACACATACGGCCATAGTGTGTATAGTGAACGTCACGCACTTCAAATGATGCACGATCACGAGAAAGACCGCCAGGACCAAGTGCTGACAAACGACGCTTGTGAGTAAGCTCGGAAAGTGGGTTTGTCTGATCCATAAACTGTGAAAGTGGTGATGAACCAAAGAACTCTTTAATAGCAGCAACAACAGTACGAATGTTTATAAGTGACTGTGGTGTAATGCTTTCAGCATCCTGTGCTTGAAGGCTCATCTTTTCACGAACAACACGTTCCATACGTGTAAAGCCAATACGGAACTGGTTTTGTAAAAGCTCACCTACTGAACGAATACGACGGTTGCCAAGATGGTCAATATCGTCGATTGTACCTACTTCGTAAGGAAGGCCAAGGAAGTAGTTTACGCTTGCGAAAATATCGTCAAGAGTAATGTGATTAGGAACAAGTACGGTTGCATTGTCAATAATTGCAGCCTTTAACTCTTCCTTATCGCTGAATTCTTCCATCAATTCTTTAAGAACTGAATAAGAAACCTTTTCGTTAATGCCCTCTTTATCAAGTTCAGCAAGCTCCTCGGCTGTAAAGTCAACAAAGTCGCCAAGATTTACCATGCCGTTTGAAAGCACCTTAACCTCGTTTACATTGCCCTCTGCATCCTGAATCTTGATATAAGCCTCCATTATACCCTTACGTTCAATGCTATCTGCTACTTCACGGGTAATAACGGTATCTACGTCAACAAGAATCTCGCCCGTTTCAGGATCAACAATTGGACGAGCAGCTACCTTGCCGCGAATACGCGCAGCAATAGCAAGCTTTTTGTTGTACTTGTAACGACCAACGCGAGAAAGATCATAATGACGAGCGTTAAAGAACAACTGATCTAAATATGATTTTGCAGCCTCAATGGTTACAGGCTCGCTTGGGCGGATCTTTTTGTAAACCTCTACCAATGCATCTTCTACGCTCTTGGTTTCATCTGCTTCAAGTGTCTTGCCAAGGCGCTCACCATCACCAAGAAGTTCACGAATTTGTTCATTAGTACCAAGACCAAGCGCACGAATAAACGTTGTAACAGGAAGCTTTCTGTTTTTGTCTATACGAACGTAAAGAACATCGTTTATGCTTGTTTCATACTCAATCCAAGCGCCGCGATTTGGAATAATGGTAGATGAAAATAACTTTTTACCGGTTTTTTCCTCTATCTTTTTAGCAAAATAAACGCCGGGAGAACGAACTAGCTGTGAAACAATAGCACGTTCAGCACCGTTGATAACAAAGGTACCTGAATCTGTCATAAGCGGAAAATCGCCCATGAAAACTTCACTTTCTTTGATTTCACCGGTTTCATGATTTGTAAGTCTTGCGGTTACACGAAGAGGTGCCGCGTATGTTGTATCACGTGACTTGCATTCGGTAACGCTGTACTTTGGTTGTTCGTCAATACGATAGTCGATAAAAGTAAGCTCTAGATTGCCGCTGTGATCGGTAATTGCAGGCATATCCTTGAATACTTCCATCAAGCCTTCGGTGACAAACCAATTGTATGAATCCTTCTGAATTTCAATGAGGTTTGGCATATCAATAACTTCATTGATTTTAGAGAAGGTCATACGAGTGTTTTTTCCCATCTGGACAGGTTTTACCATTTTGTTAGGCTCCATAGGTTTTATATCACTCCTACCTTAAAATTGCGATGTTTCTGTATAGAAATATCTGCCAATAATTATGGTGTTTTTGCCTTAAAAACTTCATCCAATCCGTTACAAAAGGCGAAAATACCCCACTATCAGTAATTACACATTATATATCGTTGTCAAGCACTTGTCAAGCACTTTTTTCAAAAAATGTAAAAAAATTACTGCAAAGGCATTTTTCACCTTTGCAGTAATTTTAAATTAAATCGCGATAATACAAATTTCGTGTATAATCACCAATAGGCTTATCACAGCCATTATACATATCAATTATCTTGTTTACTTCGTCAACCGTTTCTACCGTAAAGTAAAGCAACAAATAATCCACATTAGGTATTTCGCCTAATCTATCACCCATATAAAGTGGAGCTGAATTTAACAACTCGCTATAGCCTTGCCTA
>JAZQJA010000025.1:0-32168 GCA_045541455.1 Eubacteriales bacterium | reverse complement strand
GTCCGCCACTAAGCTTTCTCGATTTCAGACCGAAATCTTCTTTCGATTGGCTCCGTTCGACTTGCATGTGTTAAGCACGCCGCCAGCGTTCGTCCTGAGCCAGGATCAAACTCTCTAAAAAATATTTATCTCTATTTTTTTATCCTTTTTCCCGAACTCATAACATTTACTAGCTTTGCTATTATGTTAATTGTCCTTTTTCTAACAATTAACGGGTCCTTGATGATGCTGTTTAATTTTCAAAGTTCACTTGCACTTCTCATAAGTGCCTTAATATAATACCAAATCATTTCACTCTTGTCAACACCTTTTTTTACTTTTTTATTCTTTTTTGGTGCCGATTTTTGTGCATTTTTTAAGCCGAAGACTTATTGTCTTCGGCTCTTTATTTAGGTTGTTAAAATTTCAACGGTATATCCATGACCTTCAAGCATACTCTTTATTGATAATTCAAGTTTTGCATTATTCTTCGGAAAACCCATTGCCATTATTTTAACGACTTGTTTTTCTTCGGCTAACAGTTCCATTTGTTTTACAGCTTTTAAAGTCGATTCATCAATTGAATCAAAAATATACATTTCATTTTGAATAGCAGGCTCCGTTTGTTTTAAAGTAGCCCTGGCATTTGCGCACGTACCATATAAAGTATATTCTAATCTCAAAGCATAATCGTTATTTTCTCCATAACTAATAATAACAGATTGCGTGCCAAACGAAAAAGTAAATAACAGAATTCCTATTGCAACCATAATAATCATTCTTTTTTCAGCAAAAAAATCCAAAATTTTACTCATAAAGCACTCCAAATATTTATTATTTTGATATTATAATATAGAATGATAAATTTTTCAAGAAATATAATATAAAACAATTATAAAAAAACTATTTATTTTACATTTGTTTTGGATTATAATATTTGTAGAATAAATTCAAGGAGAATTTTTATGGAAAAATTTCCTAACATAAATGATTTAAATAATATTCACTTTGTAGGAATAGGTGGCGTTTCAATGTCATCTTTAGCTATGATTTTAAAACAAAAAGGAAAACAAATAAGCGGTTCTGATTCAACAGAATCAAAAAATACCAAAATGCTGGACAAAGCAGGAATTAAAACCTTTATTGGACACAATGCAAATAACGTAACAAACGCAGAACTGGTGGTATACACTGCAGCTATTTCAGATAATAATCCCGAATTAGTTTATGCAAAAACAAACAATATACCAATGATCGAACGCGCTGTTTTGTTGGGAAAATTAATGTCTGAATACAAAAAATCTATAGCAATAGCAGGCACACACGGAAAAACAACAACAACATCAATGATTTCCTCTATTTTTCTGACTGCTGAGTGTGACCCTACAATATTAGTTGGAGCGCACTTTAATCAAATTGGTGGAAATTATAAAACCGGGCAATCAGAATACTCAATATACGAAGCTTGCGAATATGTAAATTCGTTTTTACATTTTTATCCACATTTAGCTGTGATTTTAAATATAGACGAAGATCATCTTGATTATTTCAAGAATTTAGACAATATAAAAAGATCATTTCTTAGTTTTACTAAAAACATTGATAACGATGGATTGGTTATTATCAACGGAGATGACCTTAACTGTAGTTATATTATAGATAATTGTGAAAGGGATATTATTACTTTTGGATTTGATGTCACAAATGACTGTTATGCTAAAAACATACATTTTATTAATGGTCGTCCAACTTTTGATGTTGTGTATAAAAAAGATATAATTGAAAACATTTCATTATCTGTTTTTGGAGAACATAACATTCTAAATGCTTTATCAGCAATTTGCGCCGCAAAATATTATGAAATTGATGACAAATCAATTAAAGAAGGTCTAATTAATTTTACAGGAGCAAACAGAAGATTTGAAGTTAAGAAAATTATCAACGGCGCAACAATTGTTGACGACTACGCTCATCACCCAACCGAAATACATGCCACAATTTCAAGCGCCAAATCTGCAGGATTTAAAAAAATAACTGTTATATTCCAGTCGCACACATATACAAGAACAAAACTTTTAATCAACGAATTTGCAAAAGAATTATCTCTCGCTGACAAGGTAGTTCTGACTGATATTTATAGTGCTCGCGAAATAAATACAATTGGTGCCAATATAATCGATCTTAAAAATTTGATAGAAAACTCTGAATATATAAGTAAATTCGAAGATATAGCTAACTATATTAAGACTAACGCTCATGATGGTGAGTTATACATTTTAATGGGAGCGGGCAACATCAACACAGTTTCAGATTTGCTGTAAGAAAAGCACAAGACTTATTGTCTTGTGCTTTTAAAATGGAATAAATTAACGTTAAAGCCAAACACTATGCATTGAATTTAAAGGAAAATTCACCTACAATTAAACTAAGGTTGGTGAATAAAATGAAAACAATTGCAAAAGTATCAAAAAGAATAATATATCTATCAACAATAATTTGGTCGTTGACTATATTAATTATATCATTGTTTATGCATTATGGTATACAAGTAAGTAATCATTTTACCTATTATATATTATTAGAATTTGCTAAAGCAATATGCTTATCGTATGTTATTTCAATAGCAGCAGCATTTATTGTTGATATCGATAGCAAAAAAAATAAAAAATGAAGCAGTAAAATGCTTCATTTTTTATTTTTCAGATAATATCTTTTCAATACTTACAAGTTTAACACAAACAATAAACCGTTCGACAGCAGCTTTCAATTGCTGAACTGTTGGAAAAGACGGTGCAATTCTAATATTTGTATCTTGAGGATCTTTTCCATAAGGATAAGTTGCTCCACAATTAGTAAGCGTAAGACCCGCTTTAAGACACAAATCATAAATTTTTGAGGCACAACCAGGAAGACTATCAAAGCTAATAAAATATCCACCCTTGGGAGAAGTCCAACTAGCAATGCCAAGACCGCTCAGTTCTTTATTAAAAGCTTCAATTACAGTTGAAAACTTTGGCTCTAAAATTTTCGCATGAAGTTTCATATGATTTAAAATACCATATTTATCTTTAAAAAACTTAACATGCCTTAATTGATTGATTTTATCAGGACCTATTGTTTGAACGGTAAGTTGTTTTTTAATAAAATCAAGGTTTTCTTTACTAGCAACCATGATAGCCACACCACTGCCAGGATATGTTATTTTAGAAGTAGATGAAAACATGAGTGGCATATTATCATTGCCATATTTTTTACATTCCTCAAAAATGTTCAATAGTTTTATATCTTCATATAAATCATGCACAGCATAAGCATTATCCCAGAAAATTCTGAAATCTTTCGCTTTAGGTTTTAGCGCTGCAAATTTACGCACAACACTATCAGAATATACAATACCAGTCGGATTTGAGTATTTAGGCACACACCAAACACCTTTAACAGATATATCATTTTCTACATAGTGCTGTATAGAATCCATATCCGGTCCGTCACTTCGCATTTGTATTGGAATCATTTTAATTCCAAACAATTCACATATAGCAAAATGTCTATCATAGCCTGGTGACGGGCAGAGAAATTTAATTTCATTTTCCTTTGACCAAGGACGTTCGCTGTCACAAAAACCAAAGGTAAAAGCACGAGCAATAGAGTCATACATCATATTAAGACTTGAATTTCCACCAAGTAAGACATTGTCTACTTCTACTTCAAGCAAATTGGAAAATAACTTTTTTGCAGATAATATTCCATCAAGACCACCATAGTTTCTACAATCAATACCATCACAATCAATGCAATCATCATTTTCAGCAATAATTGAAAGCATTTCCTTGGAAATATCAAGTTGTTCGGCAGATGGTTTGCCTCTTGCCATATCTAGCTTAATACCATCTGTTAAATATGAATTATAGACATTTAATAATTGATTATGAATTTCTTCAAGTTGAGCTTTGCTCATAGATTCATAGGTCATAAAATACTCTCCAAAATTATAAATCGGCATTCTTAACTGTACGCGGAAATGGAAGTACATCTCTTATGTTTGACATGCCGGTAACATACATAATAAGTCTTTCAAATCCCAATCCAAAACCTGCATGTTTTGTACCACCATATTTGCGTAAATCAAGATAGAATTTATAGTTATCTTTATCAAGGCCAAATTTCTCCATCTTTTCAATAAGAACATCAATACGCTCTTCTCTCTGACTTCCGCCAATAATTTCACCAACGCCTGGTACAAGAAGATCCATAGCAGCAACTGTTTTGTTATCGTCATTAAGTCGCATATAAAAAGCCTTGATTTCTGCAGGATAGTCTGTTACAAATACCGGTTTTTTAAATACTTGTTCAGTAATATATCTCTCATGCTCTGTTTGCAGATCAATACCCCATGAAACAGGATATTCAAATTTATCTTTCACTTTTTCCAATAGTTCAATTGCTTCTGTATAAGTAACACGAGCAAAATCATTTGAAACAATATTATTCAACCTATCAAGAAGCGTCTTGTCTATAAAACTATTAAAGAACTCTAGTTCATATTTACAATTTTCTAGTAAATATGAAATTACGTATTTAATCATTTTCTCAGCGAGTTCCATATCATCCGATAAGTCTGCAAAAGCGATTTCTGGTTCAATCATCCAAAATTCAGCTGCATGGCGAGGAGTATTAGAGTTCTCTGCACGAAACGTGGGTCCGAATGTATAAATCTTATCATAAGCTTGTGCAAAACATTCAGCATTAAGTTGGCCCGAAACAGTTAGAAATGTATTTTTCTGAAAGAAATCTCTAGAAAAATCAGGTTTTCCTTCAATTTTATCAAAATTAAGAGAAGTAACCCTGAACATTTCCCCTGCACCTTCGCAATCAGATGTTGTAATTATCGGAGTATGAACATAAGTAAAACCATTCTCATTGAAAAAAGAATGAATTGCAAAAGCCGCTTTTGAGCGAACACGAAAAACAGCAGACATTGTATTGGTACGAGGACGCAAATGCGTCATTGTACGCAAATAGTCCAAAGTATGTCTTTTCTTTTGTAATGGATAATCCGGAGCACTTGAACCTTCGATTTCAATTTCTATTGCTTTCACTTCAAAAGGTTGTTTTGCTTCTGGTGTTGCACATAATAAGCCTTTGACAACCAACGAAGCACCAACATTTTGCCTAACTATAGAATCATAATTAAAAAGAGATGAACTATCTAATACAATCTGAATACTCTTAAAATGACTGCCATCATTAAGTTCAATAAAAGCAAAATTTTTCGAATCGCGTATAGTTCTAACCCATCCGCATACTGTTATTTCTTTGTCAAAAAATTTTTCGGGTTGTGAATATATGTTACAGACCGTTGTGTATTTCATATAATACCTCCAAATGAAGTTTATAATTACAAAAATTGCATATTTAAGCAAAAATCTCTGAATATTATACTATATATGAATTAAAAAAACAATAGCAAATTCACTTTTTGCAAATAATTGATTTTATTGTAGGTGTTGTTAATTTAATATATCTTTTCGATCTAGAAAGTTTATAAATTAATATAAGCGATATAATAAACATAAATCCGCAAGTAAACACAGCAATTACTTTATTTATATCTAATAATATCAAGTAAAAAACCAGAGGTAATAGAATTGGTAAAATAAATAACGTAAACAATCCAATAAGAATATAGATGGTTTTAGATTCGAATTCAACTACATCACCGATACACACATCAATTTCACTTATAGCTTTTACAGTTATATTACTAATAGTGCAGGCGTTACAATGAGCACAGTTTTCACCGCAAGAACTCTTGCGTATAACACTTAGAGTTACTTCGTCTTCTCCGATTAAAATAACTTTTCCTTTTTCTTTCATAATACCTCTCTTAAAATAAACAGTAAAGCATAGCTTTACTGTTTATTTTGTGATATTGACCGTAGCATAATACTTACCAGAAACACCAACTTTAAAATTATCAGGCAAGACAGCATAAACCGGAACACTATTAATACCTTTAGATTGCGCTTTGTTGTTAAAATCGATAGCAATTTTAACATTTGTAGGATTAAGCTTCTCAATATCTGCGGTTATACCTCTAAATGTAATTGATATAGACTTATCAGTAACAACAGCCTTTTGATTTTCAGGTAAATTTTGAATGTAGAATTTATCAAACTTAATCGTTTTAGTGACAACATCTCCAAATTTTACAGATACGTCCACAGTTGAAACACCATCAACATTTTTTATGCCATTTTGCAAACTTATTACATATTCGCTTGAAAAATCATCCGTTTTATCTGCAACGTCAATTGTCCCCAAATCATAACTATTAAGAGTTTCTAGTGTCTCTTCACCACCCGCGATAGTAATATTAGCCGGCGAAATAGTAACTTCGGAAAACATATTATCATGACCGCCGGAACTATTAATAATAGTAGCTGTTACAGGCAAGACCTTTGTTTTCAAAACTGTTACAGTTACATCTACTTTTTCACAGTCGGTGGTTATATACTTTTTATCAATCTTTTCACCATTTTGATCTACAAATTCATAATCACAATTATACACCGATGATTTAGAAAACTCTTTTTCACTTATTTTAACTTCAGCAGATACAATTGAATTAACTTGTGATTCAGGACCTTCAATGTTAATAACAGAAGGAACACAAACCGGATCATTTTTAACATATCCTTCTGGTACTTCACCCTCGGATAAAACATTCACCTTTATTTGTGCTGTTGCACTTTTTTCAAATTCTAAAACAGCCTCTGTCATAGATTGCTCAACTATAGTAATATTTTGTCCGCCGGTGTCAATTTTAATCGGATAACTGTGTGCACCAGAGTTTGTAGCGCTGGACAAATCAACATAGGCTATAATTTTATCGGTATTTAAAACAGCAATAACATCTCTACTAGCTTTATACACGATAGATAAAGTTTCATCAAAATCGGTAACTAACACTAAACCTTCTGCCGCAGGCACTGAATCGGTTAATTGTAATTGGATTTTAATATCATCTAATCTTCGTGTGTCGTCAGGATTGACATATTGAACAATTAATAACCATATAATGATTGCTATTAATAATGATAGAATTTTTGTAGCCCAATTATTTTGAAGAACATTAAGAACAGATTTAAAATTGAATTTCATTATCTGCCACCTCTCTTCAAAAATTTAAACATTCCTGTTTGTGTTTCAGGAATAATAAGTTTCTCGCGTAAAACTTCTGACAGTTGGTCAACCGAAATATTAATATGAATCTTACCATCGTAAGCATAAGAAATCTTACCTGTTTCTTCAGAAACAATAACAGATAATGCATCGGTAACTTCAGTAATACCAACTGCAGCCCGATGTCTTGTACCAAGTTCTTTGCTAATTTCAAGATTCTTGCTCAAAGGTAGTAAACAACCAGCTGAAGCGATTTTATTATCTCTGATTATTACAGCACCATCATGAAGTGGTGTGTTGTGAAAGAATATAGTAATTATTGTCTGTGGCGAAATTACACAGTCAAGATTAATACCAGTATTAAGAATATCACCAAGTTTTCCGGACATTTCAAAAACAATTAATGCACCAATCTTTTTTTCAGAGAGTATTTTTGCACTTTCGCAAACAGAACTTATCATCGATTCACTCATAGTATTATAGTCTGTTCTGCTTAATGATTGAAAAGATTTTAACGTGCTGAATTTTACCCGACCAAGTTTTTCAAGAGCAGAACGAAGTTCGGGCTGAAAAATAATTATTATGGCAATAAAACTAAGTTGAATAGTATTCTTAAGTATGTAATTCAAAGCACTTAATTCTAAAATAAGAGCCAGTTGATTTAAAACCAGTATCAAGAGAATACCCTTAATTAAATGACCGATTCTGGTATCACGAGCAAATTTAATACAATAATAAACCAAAACTGCAACAAGAATAATATCTATGAAATCATTAGGAAATTCCATAGTTGTAAAAATGCCTATTAAATTCTTAAAAAAATCCAATAAAGCTTGCATTAGCATTTATCCTTCCTAAAAAAAGCGGTATAATGTCATATATATAGACATTATACCATATAAATATTTTAAAATAAATACAAACTTTTAATTTTTCAAATAATTATTTAATTTTTTTATTAAAAAATCAATCTCATTTTTATCATTATAGTACCCAAAGCTTATTCTAATCATACCGATATTTTCGGTTTTCATTTTTTTGTGAAAAAGTGGCGCACAGTGAAAACCACTTCTGACACATATATCGTTTTTAGCCAAATAGTCCGATACTTTATCAGAATGAGTGTTCTCAACATTAAAACATGTGCATCCAATAAATTCTGAGCGAGCAGGATCTGTATACGTGATTACACCATTCACTTTCATAAGTTGCTCTGTGGCATAATCAGTAAGCATCTTTTTCTTCTTATATATTTTTTCGATACCAATATTTTGAATAAATTTAATACCCTCATACATGCCTCTGATTATTGGTGTAGGCAAAGTTCCGCTTTCAATAAAATCGGGTAGATATTCCGGTTGCGCAAAGCTAAAACTTTCACTCCCCGTTCCCCCTACTATTACAGCTTTTGGCATAGCACCTCTTATAGCTATAAATCCGCATCCTTGTGGTCCTAATAAACCTTTATGTGAAGGTGCACAATAGTAATCAATATCAAGTTCTTCAAGATCTGTAGGTATTATTCCAGCACCCTGAGAACCATCGACAATCAGCACAACATTTTCGGGCAAGGCATCCGATAGACTTTTTAACGGCATTATTTTGCCGCATACATTTGAACATTGCGTGCATATCACTGCTTTTGTCTTCTTATTTATCAACTTCAAAATATTATCAATGGTTTTACAATCATCATATAAATCAACATCCGCAACATCATACGATACACCTCTCGAAGAAATCAAATTCAAAACACGCAAAACACTGTTATGTTCCAAATTAGTTGTTACAGCATGATCTCCCTTTTGCATAATTCCTTGAATAAGGACATTCAAACCATAAGTTGCATTAGGAACAAACGCAACATTTTCAGGCATTATTATATTGAACATATTCGCGAGAGACTCTCTAGTATTATATACTATTTTTGAAGCTTCAATAGAGGGTTTATGTCCGCTCCTACCTGGATTAGCACCGTTTATATCAAGCCATTTGCCTACCGATTTAGACACTAACGGCGGTTTAGGAAAAGAAGATGCTGCATTATCAAAGTAAATCATCCATTATCAACTCCATATCCGTACTTTTCTTTTTTATGAAGTATAACTCCCCCGTTGTTTAAAATTTCTAATGCATGATTTAGATATTTATCACTAAAACAAATACTATATACACAACCTTTAATTTCCGGATCATCGCTAATTTTTTCAACACGCGATTGAATACCATTTTGATAAAGCAATCGATTTGCTTTCATAGCTTGAGTCATATTTTTACACTTTAATTTCATTTTTATCACCTGAATTATAATTCAATTTATAATATTCATATATACCTAAAAACGCCATAAACTTGAAATTATTAAAGTAAGATGATAATATAATCTATTGGAGGTAACGATAATGAACATTTCACCAAAAGAACTAAATGATAATATTTTCAAACTAATTGCAGACGATTGGATGCTTATAACAGCAGGCAACAATGACAAAGTCAACACAATGACGGCAAGTTTTGGTGGCTTTGGAGTATTATTTTTTAAAAATGTTGCGCACATATATGTTCGTCCAGAAAGATACACTTTTAATTTTCTAGAGCAGGAAAGCACATTTTCATTATCCTTTTTTAACGATAATTTTAAAGAAAAGCTTAAATATTGCGGAAGAGTTTCAGGAAAAAACGAAGATAAAATAAAAATTTCAGGTTTAAAATTATTGTATTCTGAAGACAACACTCCTTATTTTGAACAAGCAAAAATTACAATACTGTGTAAAAAAATATATTCTCAAGATATATCCGCCGAAAACTTTATTGACAAGGCGTCATACGAAAAAACTTACGCTAGTGGCGGAATGCACAGAATGTATATAGGAGAAATAACTAACATTATAATTAAATAAAAATTACCGCCAATGATATGGCGGTAATTTTTATTCAAGGTCGCTATTTCCCAAGCTGTTCAAGTGCACAAACCAACTGCAGATCCTCTTTATCTGCAAGTTCATAAAATCTATCTTCAAGTTCAGGAGATAATTTCACCTCAACGTCAGGGGAAACTCCAACACCTTCAAAATTTTCTCCATTAGGTGGATAATAAAGTTTAGTAGAAAGATATAATGCACCTTCACTGAGAGGAATTATTTCTTGTGCATAACCCTTACCATAAGTTGTCTCACCCACTAGTTTTCCAGCATTAAAATCACGAACACACGCTGCAAATAATTCACCTGCACTTAAAGTTGATGAATTAATTATAACAACAAATTTTTTATCAAACGATGATGCATCAGAAGAATATTGTTTTTCCTCTCCATTTTTATCCTTTAAGGTAACAAGATTACCTTCAGGTAATAAATAATCCAACACACTTACAACAGATGATAGTGCACCGCCGGTATTGTTTCTAACATCAAAAATAAACTGTTTTGCACCATCCTCGGAAAGTTTTTCAATAGCGGATTTAAAGTCATCAAAAGTTGTATTATCAAATTCACTTATAGATACATATCCAACATCGTCAGAGATAATTCTATATTCAATCGAAGAAGTAACATACTCTCCAATTGTAATAGATTTAGATATTTCTTTTTCATCACGCAAAATGACAATTTCAAGTGTTGTTCCATTCTCTGCCGTAAGCATAGTAACAGCATCATTATATGTCATATCAACAACGTTTTTACCGGAAATTTTATATATAAAATCGCCTGGTTCAATCCCTTTTTCATCTGCAGGAGAACCATTTTTTACAGTAACAACTTTTAATAACCCAGAATTAGTAATATATTTAACAGTTACACCAATGCCAGAGTATTTTCCCTCGCTCTGCGCTGCATAAGTAGCATAGTTATTTTTGTCAAGATAAGTGCTGTATTTATCAATACCTGCAACATAACCACTTAAAAGTGAATCCATAGCCTTATCATCATCAACATCACCGATATAGCGTTGTTCAACAGTTTTGTAAAGTTCGCTGATTCTCTCATAAAAACTTTCTTTTGCAACAAGGCTTGGCAAAAGACTGGTTAAATACATATATGTTGCAAGCGAGGCTAAAACAATGGCAACAATAACAATAAAAATAACCGTACCAAGTTCAATCTTCTTTTTCATAAGCATTCCTTTCAATTATGAATAGGTAAATGACATAACATCACTATAATATCCGAGAGGATTAGTATATTCTCCGTTTATCATAATTTCAAAATGTAAATGAGGTCCTGTAGAATAGCCTGTGCTACCAACATAACCCAAAACATCGCCTTTTTCAACGACTTGTCCAGAACTAACGCAAAGAGAACTTGCGTGGCCATACAAAGTAGCATAACCATCACCGTGATTGATTACTACATAATTGCCATATCCTCTGTTATAACCTGCCTTAATTACCGTACCGCCTTTTGCAGCATATATAGAAGAACCCTTAATACCCGAGCTTGCAATATCGACACCTGTATGCAATTTATAAACGCCAGTTACCGGATGTGTTCTATAACCAAACTTGCTGGTTATATTATTAAACTTTTTATCTAAAGGCCATCTAAAGTCTCCCGAATCTACAACATTAGAACCGCTATCTTGTGACAATGCAGCCCTAATTTCAGATTGAAGTTGAGCCTCTGCCTTTTCAGCAGCCAAAATTGCACGCTTTGTAGACTCCATATCGCTATTCATTTCATCTATTAGTTCATCGCTAGCGGCTTGCTTTTTAGATAAATTCTTTTCCTTTACAGAAAGTTGATTTACTGCCTTTTCATTTTGTTCTTTATTATTTTTAATTTCTTCTTTTTTTGCTTCAACTATTTCTTTATTTTGTCTTACTTCGTTAATGACCTCTTGATCTTTTTGAGAAATTTGTCTTACTATTTCTACTCTGGAGATAAAATCATACAAACTTTTAGATTTTGCTATAATTTCCAAAAATGATGCATTTCCTTGCTCGTAAGCGCTACGAATTCGATTTTTGCTCAATTCAAAATATTCATCAAGTTTTGCCTCGGCTTCAGCCAAATCACTTTCTGCACTTTCAAGTTCAGTTTCCAAAGTTGATACAATATTATTTAATATAGAAATTTCTGATTGTGTAGCATTGATTTGTTGATCAATAAGACTCTTTTTTTCTAATTCTTCTTCTTTTTTTTCTGAAATAACATTTAATTCTTTCTCGAGTTTTTCCTTTTCTTTGGCAAGATCATCAAGTTCTTTTTGCATAGAAGAAACCGAACTTGCATTAGCATTAAAAGTAGTTATAACAATGCCCGAAAAAAGTGAAATTACCATTAAAATCACTATAATCAGAGCAACAATTGAATAAAATCTCTTCATAACACACATTAAACCTTTAAATATTTTCGTATTGACAAGGCGCTGCCAAATGTACCCACCAATAAGCCAATAGAACCAAAACATATAACCAAATTATTAAACATTTCATTAAATGGTACGATGCTGCTTGACAGAAAACTAAGTTCGGATAATAAAGGCACAATAGCATAAACATATAAACACCATTGAATGCCAAGTGACACTACAGCTGCAATCAAACCAATTAATACACCCTCTAAAACAAATGGAAATCTGATAAATCCATTTGTTGCGCCTACATATTTCATTATGTTAATTTCGTTTCTTCTGTTATACATTGCGAGTTTAATTGTATTGGATATAATAAACAGCGAAACTATAGCCAAAACAGCCAAAATCCAAAAGCCCAAAACTCCCATTACTTGCCTTACAGATATAAGCATATCTACAATTTCTTGAGAGTCACGAACATTTGCTATTTCTTCCATATTCAACACATTATTCGATACACTCTCAAAAAGCGTGATATCACTTATTTTTATTCTAAGTTCATTCCTTAACGGGTTGTCTTCACCATCATAACCGTCAAGATATTCCTTATTTTCGCCAAGACTGTCACGGTATTCAGCAAGGGCTTGTTCTTTTGTAATATATTCAACCGACCCAACACCATTTAACGATTCAATCTTTTGACACAATTTGTCTCTTGACAAACTATCGTCATCATAATCGTCACTAATAAATGCAACAATTTCATTTTGTTCTTCGAGTTTGTCCATAAAACTCATAACATTTTCCGATGCGAGAAATACGCATCCAATTATAAGCATACACGCAATTAAGACAAAAACAGAAGCTAATGTCATCAATGCATTTTTATACATGCTTTTAAAAGCTGATTTAAAAAAATATAAAATACTACCTGTGTTCATCATAACCGCCTGTCGTATCACTAATTATTTGACCATTCTTTAAAGCTATAACACGTTTATTGAAATCATTAACCAAATTTTTGTCGTGCGTTATAACAATAACTGTTGTACCCATTTTATTAATTTCGATTAGCAATTCCATTATTTCACGCGCTAAAGCGGGATCCACATTGCCTGTCGGCTCATCCGCTATAATTGTTTTGGGGTTATTTACCAAAGCCCTAGCTAACGCGACTCTTTGTTGTTCACCACCTGACAACTCCTTAGGGTAATTTTTTGATTTATGACCAAGACCGACTATTCCAAGTACATAAGGTACTCTGCGTCTAATAGTCTTATTAGAACAGCCAATAACTCTCATTGCAAAAGCAACATTTTCGTAAACAGTCATTGTTTCAATTAATCTAAAGTCTTGAAAAACGACACCCATACTACGACGAAGTGCAGGAATTTTATTCTGTTTAAGTTTGTTTATATTAAAACCGTTTACATTAATTTTACCGCTTGTATGTTTTTCTTCACGTAGCAATAATTTAATTAATGTACTCTTACCTGCGCCACTATGACCAATTATAAAAACAAACTCACCATCGTCAATTTTAAAACTCACACCGTTTAAAGCATTTGTGCCATTAGGATAATTTTTAAAAACATCATCAAATAAAATCATATAAGCCTTCCGAATTAAAATTTAGTTGGGTTTGAAACCAGATACCTCTTAACCATAAGAGCAACCTTGAAAACTATCGCATGATCAAACCTACGCAAATCAAGTCCGGTAAGTTTTCTAATTTTTTCAAGTCTATATACTAAAGTATTACGGTGTACAAATAGTTTTCTTGAAGTTTCGGAAACATTTAAATTATTTTCAAAAAACTTTTGTATTGTAAACAGAGTTTCATAGTCAAGAGAATCGATTGAGCCTTTTTTGAATATCTCGGCAAGAAACATCTCACAAAGTGAAGTTGGTAGTTGGTAAATCAATCTACCAATTCCCAGATTGTCATAAGTCATAATATACTTCTCAGTATCAAAAACCTTGCCAACTTCAAGTGCAATCTGCGCTTCATTAAATGAACGAGGCAAATCACGAATACTATCTACAATTGTACCAATGCCAACATAAGCCTTAATATAAAGTTCAGAATTAATGATATCAATAATACTCTTAGCAAGTTTTTCTAAATCCTTATTATCGTTTGTATCCTTAACCTCTTTCACAAGCACAAGATCAGTTTCATTTACATTAATAATAAAATCTTTTTGTCTGTCAGGAAATAGGCTTTGTAAAATATCATACGCAGATACATCACTCTTATCTGAAAGTCTAATTAAAATTGCTACTCTATAAGCCTCAGTTTCAAAATGTAATTCTCTAGCTTTTATATAAATATCACCTGGCAAAATATTATCCAAAATAACATTTTTAATGAAGTTATTTTTATCAAATTTTTCGTCATAATATTGCTTTATGTTAACCATTGCTATAACTACAAGGGAAATATATTTCTCGGCAAGTTCATCAGTATCCTCAACAAATGCAATATATTCTAAACCCTGAGATTGATTTATCGGTTTATATGTAGAATTATCATCCTTAACAATATCCATAGTAGCTGTGATAGATGGAATAATATGATCTCTTTTTTCACCAATCTTAATTAAATCACTACAAGCTATAACTGTACCATATTCATCTAAAACTCCTACAGTTTTATCTATACTATCCTTTAATTGATATACAACGCTTTGAAAAAATCTATTTGACATTTGGCATTCCCCCTATACAAAATAACTAATGATAAAACTATTTTATAATAAATCACTCACGATTTCAACAGTTTTTTTATAAATTATTTGTTAAAATTGCACAAGCACTGTATAAATTTAGTTTTTTATATATTTTTTTGCCAAAAAATGTGCTATAAAATAAAAAATGCCCTACTTATATTGGCTTTCACCAAAATAAGTAGGACAAAAAATCGATTAGTTAATAATTGTTCTTTGAGTATCCTTATCAAAGAGATGTATAAATTCAAGATCAAGAACAACTTTTATCTTATCATCAGCTTTAGCTGTTGTTGTAGGAGCAACCTTAGCTGTAAACTTAGCACCATCAACATCTAGATAAAGGAATGTTTCAGCACCCATAAGTTCAGCTACTTCAACGTCTGCATCAATAAGATACTGAGGCATTGCTTCTATATATCTTTCTTCATCATGAACATGCTCAGGACGAATACCCATAACAACTGTTTTTCCTATATACTGTTTAACATCGTCGTTAACTTTATTTTCAGGGAGTTTTAATGAGTTGCCTTTAAAATCTACATAAAGACCATCCTCTTTTTCAACAATATCAGTCTCGACAAAGTTCATCTGAGGTGAACCGATAAAGCCAGCAACAAACATGTTGCAAGGATATTTATAAAGATTCTGAGGTGTGTCTACCTGCTGAATAAAACCATCTTTCATAACAACTATACGACTTGCCATTGTCATAGCTTCAGTCTGGTCATGAGTAACATATATAAATGTTGTAGCAAGATTATGATGGATTTTAGAAAGCTCTGTTCTCATTTGAGCACGGAGTTTAGCATCAAGGTTTGAAAGCGGTTCGTCAAGAAGGAATACCTTAGGCTCACGAACTATAGCACGACCAAGAGCAACACGCTGACGCTGACCACCAGAAAGAGCCTTAGGTTTTCTATCAAGAAGATGGCTGATGTCAAGGATTTTAGCAGCTTCTTCAACACGACGTTTGATTTCATCCTTAGGAGTCTTTCTAAGTTTAAGACCAAAAGCCATATTATCATAAACTGTCATATGAGGATAAAGAGCATAGTTTTGGAAAACCATAGCAATATCTCTATCCTTGGGGGCGATATCATTTACGATTTTATCACCGATATAAAGTTCACCCTCTGTAATTTCCTCAAGACCTGCAATCATTCTAAGAGTTGTAGATTTACCACAACCCGAAGGACCAACTAGTACAAGGAACTCTTTGTCTTCAATTTCAAGATTAAAATCCGAAACAGCAACTACGCCGCCAGGATATCTTTTATAAATACCTTTTAATGATAAGCTTGCCATTAAAATATTCCTCCCGAATAATATTAATCATTTAATATAACTATATCACATTATTTAAAAAAATCAAATGTTTTTTTCTACAAAATTACTTCAGTCTTTTTGTACAAAATACACTATTTTGACGCTCGATATATTGTTTGAGGAGTTTTTTTGGATATTATGCCTAAAATTTCGTCGATTTCTTGGTCATTTAGATATCTATAACTTCCCTCATTCAGTCTATCATCAAGTAATAGGCTGCCCAGAGCAACACGTTTCAAGGACACAACTTCATTATCTAATGATTTAAACATACGTTTGATTTGATGAAATTTCCCCTCACTAATTTCAAGTTGACATTTAAAATTGTCAAGTTTCTTAAATTTGGCAGGTTTACAAACATAGCCATCCTCCAAAACAATTCCGTCAGCAAACATCCGAGTGTAATTATTTCGAACAGAATTTTTTAGTGTAACGACATAAGTTTTAAAGATATGTTTTTTAGGAGATAAAATATCATGCGCAAATGAACCATCATTTGTTATTAGCAAAAATCCGGTAGTATCTTTGTCAAGGCGCCCTGCAACAAACAAGTCATGGCGCTTGTCCTCTTTCGACAACAAATCCAAAGCAGTAATTGAGTGTAAATCACGGCTGGCACTTAGAACACCAGCAGGTTTATTCATCATAATATAAACATATTTTCTATATGATATTTTATTGCCATCCAGAATAATTTCATCAGAAAAATCAACCTGCTCAGAACCTGAGCGAACTCTTTTTCCGTTTTTAAAAACCGAACCTTTAGATATTTTGTTTTTAGCCTGTGTTCTTGTAATATTTATGGTATCACAAATAAATTTATCTATTCTCATGAATCCCCTAATAGTTTAAACTACAAATAAACAAGGCCGCTAACGCGGCCTTGTTTTACTCTTTTACAAAACCGTGAACAAATCCCCCTAAAGAAGTAGAAGAAATGTCACCGCCAATTACCTTGTTATTATAAACAATTAAATTTGCAACAACCTCGTCGTCAGAATCATAATTCAAAATTTTATATGTGTATTTTTTAACACGATATGTTTTAAATTTAGACAAATCAAAACCGGACAGTTTTTGAAATTCATTGTATTTTTCATACTCCGAACTAAACTGTTCAGGTATAACTATTTCCTGTATCTGAACGGGTTTTTCAGATACATTATATCCAAAAGCATTTAAAAAATCAATATGCTCGTCGGTTGATTTAGCCGAGGTGTTTACATTAGTATTTAAAACATCACTGGCAGAATTGGGAAAAGAAACAAAAATTATTGCTATAGCCAAGCAGAAAGCTGCAGCCACAGAACATACTTTCTTCTTATTTAATTTAACTGAAACTATATACATAACAAAGCACTACTTTCATATTTCTTTGTATATATTATTCGTTTAGTCAAATCAATATTACATAATTATTCCTTATTTCCCGCCAAAGCAACTACTTTTGCAACAATGTTAGACGGTGCTTCTCTATACTCTAAGAAATCAAGTGAGAACGAAGCGCGACCGTGCGTCATACTGCGAAGATCCATAGCGTATGAAGACATTTCACTAATAGGTACATTAGCAGTTACAATTTTGCGTCCTCTTTCGTCAGGTGCATTATCCATAGCAAGAACCTGACCTCTGCGCTTATTAATGTCACCTATAATATCACCCATAAGCCTATCAGAAACATTTACAATCAAAGTACCGATAGGTTCAAGTAAAACAGGAGATGCTTGCTTCATACCTTCTTTAAATGCTATTGAAGCAGCCATTTTAAAAGCCATTTCAGAGGAATCTACAGGATGATAAGACCCATCTACCAAAGTAGCTTTAATATTTGTAACAGGATAGCCTGCTAACACGCCTTTTTGTATACTTTCACGCAAACCTTTTTCAACTGCAGGGAAGAAATTCTTTGGAACCGAACCGCCGAATACACTCTCCGCAAAAGTAAATTCAGCATCATAGCAAGGCTCAAACTCTATCCAAACATCACCGTATTGACCGTGACCGCCTGATTGCTTTTTATGTTTACCTTGCACTTTAACTTTCTTTTTAATAGCTTCTCTATATGCAATTTTTTCATCCTCTAGTACAACTTCAACCTGGAATTTAGAGTGAAGTTTAGATACTATTACATCAAGTTGCATATCACCCATGCCATATAGCACTTGTTGTTTTGTTTCAACATTATTTATAAGTTTAACCGTTGGATCTTCTTCCATCATTTTCTTTATACCTTGAGAAATTTTTTCCTCATCACCTTTTGCCTTTGGCAAAACTGCTTTAGAAAAATTGGGCTTAGGGAATTTGATTTTATCCAATTTTACATCAATCCCTTTACCGCACAAAGTATCAGAAGTATTTGTATTTCCGAGCTTAGTGAAAACACCAATATCTCCTGCAGATAAAGAAGTAACCTCATTTTGTTTTTTACCAAAAGGAGTATAAACGTGGGCGATCTTCTCTTTTTCTCCGGTAACTGTATTTAAATAAGTTTCATCCTTAACTACTTTACCAGAATAAATTCTAAAAAACGAAAGTTTTCCTACAAACGGATCTGCAATAGTTTTGAAGACTCGAATAACTGTAGGATTATTATCATCACAGACAATATTTTCATCACCTGCTTTAACAGCACCAATTCCTGCTGGAGACGGGAAATAATCAACAATTGTTTGTATAAATTTTTCAATACCAAACATTTGGGTTGGTATTCCTATAAATACCGGAAACATTATTCTTGCTTTTATAGCGTTTTTGATGCCAGTGTTAATTTCTTCTTGAGTAAATGGAGTTTCCTCAAAATACTTTTCCATGAGTTCTTCATTAGTTTCTGCGATATGTTCGAAAACCTTATGTCGATACTCTTCAATTCTATCAGACATATCTGCAGGAGTATCGCATGGAACAGAGGTGCCATCATCTTTAAATTTGTAAGCCTTACCGTCAATTACATCAACACCACCAACAACTTTGTCATTTTCGACAAGTGGAAGTTGCATAGGAACTATTTTATTATCACCAAATTTTTCGTAAAGTTGTCCAAGTGTCGTATAGAAATTTCCGTTATCGTCATCAAGACCTAAGTTAAAAAACACAACCGGCGAGCCAGCTCTTTCACATTTAAGCATTGCTTTTTCGGTACCGACAGAAACTGTAGTTTTACTGGTAACAACAATAACAGCAGTATCAGCCGCACTTAATGCCGAGTTCTGTTCACCTTCAAAATCATAAAATCCCGGAGTATCAATAAGATTAATTTTCGTGTTTTTATATGTAAACGGGTTTACAGATAATGACAAAGATAATTTTCGTTTGATTTCTTCAGAATCAAAATCGCTTACTGTATTTCCTTGTTCAACTTTTCCTAATCGGTCAGTTGACTTAGAAAAAAACAACATAGCCTCAGTAAGTGTTGTTTTTCCATAACCTTTGTGTCCCATGAGGCACACATTTCTAATGCTTTTTGCTAAATATTCCATATAGGTCACCCCTGAATTGTTTTTTACACAAAAATAACCATTATTTTAGATTATTTTTATATAATATGCATTAATTATAATACATATAAATTACTTTTTCAAGGTTTATTTATTAAAAAAATTAAGCTGCAATCAAAAAAGATCACAGCTTATAATTTTTATAGTAAACAGAAAAAGCAAAAGATAAGTTAAAACTTTTACTTTTTCCTTGCACCTATTTTATTTTCGGTGTTTTGTAACAAATTGTGCAGAGAAGAAACATAGGAAGGATAATTTGTAATTAAACTCTGTTCGTCAAGTTTAATGTATTCGTCTTTTTCGTCGGAAGACATTTCATTAAGAATTCTTTGTATTTTTGCTTGAGACTGATTCATAGAAGCATCTGACATATATGTATAGCTGGATTCATCAGCGCCAAACAAACTTTTGGGATTAGCATTATTACTGTTATATAACATACGAAACATTTTATAAACAGCCACGCTTAAATACGATGAAACTTCTGTAGTTAAGTTTTTATTGTCTATTTTGGATAAAGTGTCCATAATTATGGATATCGAATTAGAAATGAGTTTTTTATTAAGCGTTGGCAGCATACTGCGAACCCCAGTATTTCCTTTAACTGCATTTTCATCAGGCAACTCATCTAATGAAATAGTAGTGCCGTTTTTATCATAACTTCTACCCAAAAGGTAATCTACCGTAACATTATAATAATCAGCAGCTCTAATTAAAAACATAAGGCCACACTCTCTAATACCTTTTTCGTAATGAGAAAGTAGTGATTGTGATACACCTAAATCATCAGCTGCTTTTTTTTGGGATATTCCTTTATCCTTTCTTAAATGCATTAAAATTCTGGAAAAATCAGTATATTCCATTTCTACCTCTTAATTATATAATCTTATCTATAAATTTTCTTGTATTTTCTGCAATTTTTTCTTTGGCAAAAACACTGGAACCAGCAACAAAAACATTAACACCGGCTTTTTTTAATAAATCAATATTTTCAAGAGTAATTCCACCATCTGCTTCAATATCAAAGTGATATGAATTTTGTTGCTTAATTGCTTTCAGTTTTTCTACTTTATTTAACATTTCGGGCATAAACTTCTGACCGCCAAATCCCGGTTCAACTGTCATAACCAAAACCATATCAATATACGGCAAAAATTCAGCAATTGATTCAACCGTTGTATTAGGTTTTATAGATAAGCCCACTCTCTTACCAAAACTGTGAACTTTTTTTATAATTTCAAACGGCTTATTAGTGCTTTCAATATGAAAAGTAATTATATCAGCGCCTGAGTTAACAAACTTTTCAACATAGCGCTCTGGTTTATCAATCATCAAGTGAACATCAAAAACCTTATCACATAAAGGACGAAGACAATCAATGACCGGAAAACCAAAAGAAATATTAGGGACAAAAACTCCATCCATAATATCAATATGTATATATTCCGCACCATTATCAGTTGCAAGTTTAATATCATGCCAAAGATTTGAAAAGTCTGCTGCTAAAATTGATGGTGACAAATAGTTCATAACAACCTCTAAAATTTAACAATAAAAACGGACGGTCACACGGACCGTCCGAAAGAGACATTAATCGGTCAATTCATTTTCTATAAGGTTTACAAGAGAAGAAACTGCAGCTTCTTCATCGACACCATCTGCAATTATCTTAATGTCGGTTCCCTTGATAATACCAAGCGACAAAATGCCAAGTAAACTTTTTGCATTAATTCTTCTATCGCCTTTTTCCACCCAAATAGAACTTTTAAATTCATTGGATTTCTGAATAAAAAATGTTGCAGGTCTTGCATGAAGACCAACACTATTTATAACCTTAACCTCTTTGGAGTACATAAGTAATCCTCCCAATCAAAATAATAGTTAACTTAAGTATCTAAATATTATCGTATTGTTTATTTCAAGTCAATAGAATAAATCAACTTTTGGTCAGTTTGACATAAACAATGGTTAAAATAATATTATTTTTCAACACTTAAGACAATAACATTTCCATAAAAACTTCTACTGCTCACCTGAACAGAATTACTAGGATATAAGGCAAATGTACCCTGAGCAAACAATCCTTTTTCTGTAACAGTACCAAGGCCCTTTACAGTTATAAAATAGTCAAGACTTTTTTCACTTTCAAAATCGAAATAAGTTCCGTTTTGAAGTTTCTCTTTAGTTATCATTGGTTTTGACTCAACTTCTACAATTTCTCCTATCAATTCACCGGTATTAGCATATAAGTTATCCCCTACCGCGAATGGAGCTTGTGTGCCTTTTTCAATATTATATGCTTTAAATTCAACAATATATTCAGTATTGGCCTTAGTGCTTATAGGAAGTTTGATTTGTTTAGAACTATTTAAAATAAAAACCGTAGCTATAAATACAACAGAAACAACAATTAATATATCCAGAACACTTATTTTACCAAATAATTTTCCGTTTTTATCAATCAATTTCATAATTATTTCACCACTTCCTCTATATTCTTAATTATACCGGTTGCACATAAACTTGGCATATTCAATGTCAAATTTCTGCCAATACCGATTTTAACTCCATTAATTTCAATTCCTCTGTCAGAAACATTCGCAGTTGTCTCTGCAACAACACGAATAGTATGTCTATCCTTACATACTGTTGAAACTGGTTCACCGGTTATGTCATTATAACTATTTAAAACAAATGGTAACGATTCAGAAGAAACCACCTTACCTAATTCGGAGTTGGTTGTGTTATCGTATACTTTTTCTCCTTGTTCAGGAAGATTTTTTATTAGTTCAGATAAATTAGTGAAATCAACTGTATATCTAATGGTCTTAGTTTGAGTTTCTGTTAGAACACTTGCAGTATTACTAGTATTAAAGACTTTAAAACACAAAATAAAAGCAACTAATAAAACAACAATTACAATCAAATCAAACACTGGCAATTTGCCAAATAATTTATACTTTCTCATTTATTAACACTCCTTTATTATCTTCAAGTTCCCCGCTAATAATATTTAAAGCCGATACCAATAAGCCAAGAACCAGCCAAAATACCATATAAATAATATTATTATAGAAAATGTAATCAACAAGTCCTTCAAGCATTACGCCTGCAAATGATGCAAGTAATGGTATAACCATCAATTTAGACTTCAAATCATTTTTGTTTTTTAGTACGAACCCTACATCTCTGCACATAAAAAGCATTATGAAAATAATAAGAACTGTTGCAACAGCGCTCAATTCTATTGTAATCTGCATAAATGTATTGTGTGAATGCTGAGCTGTTACACCGCTTAACATATAATTTTGATAAAAGGATGTAAAAGCTACTGTACCTATACCAGACCCTATATACCAATGATTTTCAATAACCCTAAGAGACGCCCTCCATATGCTAAATCTGTATGTGACCGAACTATCTTTTAACGAAGATGCCACGCTCATTATACGTGTCATAACATTTTGCGGAAGAACATACGGCAAAGCCGGCAATGCCAAAAATCCAAAACCAAGCAGACGTTTATCACAAAACCAAACAATAATCAACGCCGATAAAATAACAGCCAAATAACAACCACGCGAATATGTTAAAGCCAAATTAATAATTTGAATACATAAGCATATTAATAAGAACATTCTCTGACGCATTGTTTTTGACATTAAAAGCGCGACAGTAATGATACATATTGCAAAAATCAAAAATTCACCATAAACATTTGGGTTTAAAAATGTTGAACTAATTCTTCTCAAACCGCCTATATAAGCATCATCTTTTGCCCAGCCTGTACCACCCTGTCCAGAGATTACCTGATACAGACCTATAAAACCAGTATAGAGGGTTGATGCAGAAAAAGCTAATATAAATTTCCTAAACTTGTCCTCATTGTTAATAACAACGCAAATTGAAAAGAAAACAGTAAGGAATATGAACTGAATTGCACCGGCCAAAATACCATCACTGCCACCAAAACCATTAAATGTATAATACAAAGTTACCAACGTATAAAGCATAACTAAAATATATACTGCACGCAATTTTGGTAGTTTTTCATAGCCACAAAACAATCTGCAAATTATTACAACCAAAGTAACAACTGCTAAAATCAACGCAGGAGTTGTAGATAAAGCTATTCCTGAAAAGAGCGTGATAACTAACAGCAAAAGCGGAGAAGAAATAACAATTGGAAATAACATCAGAGCAAAAAAAACAACAATAGTTAATATCTCATTTAGGAAATATGAGGCAGCACCTGCAATGCAACCAACAATAAATGCTATTGCTGAAACAGTAATTTTGCAATCATTTTCGTGATAATCCGTTCTTATGTTAAAAAAAGAACAAAAAGCACCAATTAAAAATGATTTTTTAATCATTTCACAAATTGCTATCTTAAAATTAAGTAATATAATGCCGCAAAGAATGATTAGCGCTGATATTATCATATAACTTATATTTCCAAAATAGCGGATAAACAATATAATTCCGCTTGGTAGAAGAAACAGCGACAAAATATACGTAGGCGATGACAAAACCATTTGAGGTAATAGACACACACCTCTTACCAAAACACTCTGAGAAACCAATTCGGTAAACTTGCTATGAAACAAAGCTTTTCGTAAAAGAGTTGCAATTTTAGATGATTCACCATATTTAGACATATCCTTCGCAACAAAAAATTTATAAATATAACTTTCATGAAAAGCTGCGCCAAACCATCTAACAATTGCTAAATACAACCGTCCAAAAAAAGAATTCTGCAGTATGTCAACAACTCGACTCCAAAACATACTATACATTATTCGGTTTCCCCTCCTTTTTAAATAATTTTAGAATTTTTGATAAATTATTTGATTTTAAAATAAGCAAAGCCAAAAAGTAGAATAAAACGCTCACAATAAAAATCGCCGCCATTAATAATGTCTGAACTAATGTACCAAAAGAATAAACATTAATTAACTTTAAAAGAAGCAGACATAAAAAATAAACCGAAACGCCACTCACAAGTATTTTAATCAATTCCATAACAAAATCTTTTTTGAAAATTGATTTTGTATAATTAAAAGTAAATAATGAAAGAATTGCAGTCATTAGGAATCCTGATACTACTGTTGAAATTGCAAGACCGTTTATACCTAATATAGATATCAAAATTAACGAAAGTATGAAATTTACTGCAATTCCTGCAGCAGCCGCAATCATTGGAATAAATGATTTTTGCATTGAATAAAAATATTTGTTTAATATATCTTGCCAAGACAAAAATAGCATACCAAGAGTATATATAGAGAGCAAGACAGCAACATTATTAGTATCACTAGTTGTAAATTCGCCTCGTTCATATAAAACTTTTATTATCGGTTTAGAGCACGAGCAAATTACAGCCATAATAGGTATTATAATAGCAGTTATAGTAGAAAGCATATCTTTACATATGTAAGTGGCGCCTTCAATGTCTTTTGATGCAAATTTACGGGACATTTCAGGAAAAAACATATTTGTAAGCGCGTAGGAAAAAACACCGGCCACAATAAAATATGCATTATAAGCGTAGTTAACTGTAGCAATAGCATTGTGAGACACAGTAGAACTAAAATTCGAAGAAATCAACTGATTGATAGGTTGTGCCAGTGAAGATACGAATAAAGGCAATGTTAATATAGCAACTTTTTTAATATCAGGAGATTTAATGTCAAATCTAAAAGTATATTTAAACCTTTTCTTTTTCAAAAACGGTAGTAAAAAAGCAAATTGTAAAAACCAACCAAAGCAAAAAGCAACTGCAAGACCTTCTATTCCAAACGACGAATTGAAAAATAAAAGATAAAAAATCATTGATAAATTTGAAAACAAAGAAACCAAAGCAGGTGCAATAAATTCACCATAAGATTGCAATATTCCAATAAAAATAAAAGTGCAACAAGCAAAACATATAATTGGCATAATAATACGTATTAAAGAAGTAGCCAAATTTACAACAGTTTCACTGTTTTCAAAACCACTGGCAACAAGTGAAAGCGCGACTTCGGGAAAAATAATCCCCAAAATAACTATAACAGCAGAAAAAGCGAGTACTATTGTAATAAAGTTACTCGCAAATTTATTCGCATTTTTTTCGCCTTCAGAAGTCAACTTTTCATTAAAAACCGGAACAAATGCCGCAGAAATAGCTGTGCCAAATGTAACATCAAATATTATGAGCGGCAAATTTGATACAGCTATAAAAGCCGATGCTTCAACACTGGTACCATAGCATGCAGATAACATCATATTGCGAACAAGCCCTAAAACCTTGGTGAGCAAAACCGCCGCAACAAGTACCATATATACAAAAAAGTTTCCTTTTTTCTTCATATTATGTCCTTAAAATCCTATTTTTTCTCAGTTAAGTTTATCACAATTACATTAAATTGTAAATACCTACATGTAATTATTAATTTTTTCAATATCAAAAAACGACATATTCAACAAATTAGCGGTGATAAACTATTTACGGAGTGATGTGATTGAATTCAATAATTTACATTGACATATTATTTTTAATTAATTTAATAATAGATTATCTAATTATTAGTTCAACCGGAATAATACTGGGATATAAAATAATTACGTGGCGTGTCTTATGCGCTTCGATAGTAGGAGCAACTTATAGTGTAATAGTATTTTTTCCGCAACTCAAATTATTTAATATTATTATTTTCAAAGTATTAATAAGCATAATCATAGTAATTATTTCTTATAAATATTCTTCTTTCCTATCTGTTTTAAAATCATTATTGGTATACTACATAATTAATATGGTTTATGGCGGAGGTATGTATGCTTTTCATCATTTTACCTCTGCAGGCACAAAAATGAATTTTTCAAACGGAGTTTATTATATTGATTTGCCATTATGGTTAATTATAACACTAACATTTATTTTTTATTTTGTAATAAAACTATTTACAAGAATTTCAGATACCAGAGCAAATATAAAAACAATAGAAGAAGTAACAATTGATTTAGGTGAGGTTAACGTTAATGTTAAAGCTCTTATTGATACTGGAAACACACTTTACGATCCAATTTCACTACTTCCTGTGATGATAGTTCAAAGTAATGTATTTTACGGAAAACTCAGCAATAGTTTTTTAAACGAGTGCTCTAACGGAAATGCTTCATCTCTACCGTTTTTACATAAAGTATATCCTGACTTAAAAATTAGATTTATACCTTTTAAAGACATAACAGGAAACAAAAAAGTTATTTTTGCAATAAAGCCTAGAAAAATTGTATTAAAAAGCAGCAATAAAGAGTTACCAACTAATTTAATTGGAATCACAAGCACCACACTTAGCGATGATGGCACATACAACGCATTGTTACATTCGTCAACAAAGAAATAGTAGGTATTAAAATGAAATTAATAAAAAAACTAACAAATATATACAACAAGCTTTTTAGTAACCTAACTGGCAAAATCTATTACATTGGAAGTTTTATAGCCTTACCTCCGCCTCTTAATCAGCAAAAAGAAAACGAATACTTATTAAAACTTGAGAAAGGCGATAAGAATGCCGAGCAAGTGTTAATAGAGCACAATTTACGTTTAGTAGTCTATATTGCAAAAAGATTTGAAAACACTGGTATAATGCCAGACGACTTGATTTCTATTGGAAGTATAGGTTTAATAAAAGCCATAAAAACTTTTAAGATTGATAAAAATATCAAGCTAGCAACTTATGCATCACGTTGCATTGAAAATGAAATCTTAATGTTTTTAAGAAAAAACAATGTTCAACGAAATGAAATCTCATTAGATGAACCACTTAACATTGATTGGGACGGAAACGAATTATTATTATCAGATATATTAGGTACAGATAATGACAGTGTATACAAAGATTTAGAATCAGATGTTGAAAAAGAACTACTTTTTAAAGCTATGAAAAAATTAAGCGACAGAGAAAAGCAAATTATGGAAATGCGTTTTGGCCTAGGTAATAAAAACGAAATGACTCAAAAAGAAGTTGCTGATATGCTAGGTATATCGCAATCATATATTTCAAGACTTGAAAAAAAGATAATACATAGATTAAAAAAAGAAATTGAAAGAATATCATAAAAAAACCGGAGAAAATTTTCTCCGGTTTTTTATTTACAAATAACTGTCATTTCAGTAGAGTAACTTCCCTCTTCTCCATTTGTATACATAAGTTGAACAGTAGCTACAACTATTTTCGCGATATATCCATCACTATCAATATAATATGTCCTGGTATGTCCAGCAGATTTTCTAACAATACCATCCGCCTTATAATACTGTAATACATTGGACACCGTGCTGTCGTCCAGTGTAAACTCTACTACCGTATACTCCCCTTCTTTATAGTTTCTGATATTTTCCATATAATCCATTCGCATTTTACCGTTGGTATCAACTCTAAATAATGATAAAGTTATAAACGGGTTTTCAGAAGCTGACATAAACTCCTTGTTCTGCTCTGTTTTTTCATCCCAGTTACTAGTTTCGTAATTGTATGAAAAAACCTCTGTTCCGTTGCATTTATATTTAGCAATTTCTTTTCCATTAAGTCTATCAGAACGTTCAAAAGATACCGCATTATCATCCACGGTATATATAAAATCAATTTCAGATTTAGTCGTCTTAAATTCTATTGCCGAATCAACAGCAACAGATGTAACAGATATATTGCCTTCTGATTTTTGCTTTGACTTTTCTACAGCAGATTTATACAAATCAATAGCAATTTGCATTTCATTAGTGATTTTCAAATTATCACAAGAACAAAGAAAAAAAACAGTTGTTATACAAATAATAAAAGCTAAAAATTTTTTCATATTATCACTCCATTTTTGATTATTTTATCATATTTATTAAACTGATTCAACCGATTGCTTAAAATTGTCATTGAATAGTTGATTTTATTATGCTATTATTTTTAAAGAAAGGTTGGTAAGAATTATGAAATCCAAACTAATATTATTAATATTAATAATATTAACAATTTTAGCATTTACAGGGTGCGAAAAAAAGGGTGTTAATATTTTAGAACAAAATCAAGACTATGTAGGCGAGTTTACAGTTCCATCATCAAGCAAACTCAAGCAAAATAGCGCACTATCAATTATCGCAGCAATCAATGAAAGTGGTTACAAAGTAAAAACCGCGACGAAAACTCAATCAGATGACATTGAGATACTTGAAAGTTATATAATAGATTGCTATGGTGTTAATATAGAAATTTTTCATTACAGTGATAATTCAAGCAAACTTCGAGAAATTAAAACAACCGGTAAATATTGCATTAATAATGAAAATGGCGAAGTATTGCGTGAATTTATAGCTACTACAAACGGTAATTATGTACTGTTTTTCTCCGGCTCAGTCGACTCTTACGGTAATGATAAGTCCAAAGATAATAATAAAATAGTAGAAATATTTAACAATTTAGACTTAGACTAATACAAAAATGATGTTGCTTTTGCAACATCATTTTTAATATGGGAAACCAATAGGTGTAAAATAATCTGTGTATATTCCGTAAAGACCAAGTTTTTGCCACTTCTCAAAAACATATAAATCATTTACAGTATGAGCATAAACTGTGATTGAATTATCACTAAGTGTGTGTAACACTTGCTCATTTAATTTTTCTACCGGAATAGTCAAAGCCCACGGCTTATTTTCAATCGCGAAATTAATAACATTTTTCAAGTTGTTTTCATTTGTTGCATACAACGTAAATATAACACGCTCAAATCCAAGCTTTTTTATTTCATTATACTCTTCAATAGAGTAAGCTTGTGGAATGATTCTTTTAAAACAGTTTTTATAGTTTAGGGACATATTTTTCAAGACATTAATGTTATCTTCCTTAATATCCGTAACAATAACAACATCAGGATGTTTATCAAGCCAATTTGAAAGCATTTCAAAGTCCATAACCGTTAAATCCGACAAAGTGTTTAGCGTTAAAAACTCTGATTTAGAAAGTCTACCAACTTTACCAAACATTCTAAGCGCCATAGAATCCCAATCGTGAATAGCTACAATTTCATTGTCAGTTGTCATAGAGAAATCCATTTCGATATATCTATGCCCATTTCTATAAGATAAATCAAGTGCTTGTTTTGAATTGGTATATCTTAGACCATATATAGCGCCGCCGGCATGTGAAATAAGAACGGGGGCTTCATAATCAATTTCATATTTAACAATTTTGCAAGAACATAATGTGCAAATAAGAATACACATCAAAACTACAAAATATGATATTTTATTTTTCAGTGTCAGTATCACTTTCACTTACCTTCGCTATTTCATCAGAATTTTGTTTCATACGTAACACAACACCTAATGCTAAAAATATAACAAGAGTAAATATTAAACTACCACTAATACCAAAAACACCGCCATTTAGATTTGCCATTTTCTCATTAACTGTCAACTGTAATATTTTTGTTGTTCCGCTTGTTACACCGAAAAAGATTATCTGAGAAAAATACCAAATGGAGTGGAACGCAGATGAAAACCAAATATTTCCTCTTTTAATAACAATCAATCCAAGCATTAATGACATCAAAAACGAGTTAATCAATGTTATAATATTACCATCAGAAATAGATAATGTAAAAAAAGCATCTACTATGGCGCTCATAACCAGCGAATATTTAACAGAGAAGGTTTTTGTTAATGTTGTCATATAATATCCGCGGTAAAATAGTTCTTGTGAAATCCCGTAGACAACAGAACCCAAAAAATACAACATAAGTAAAATTGGAGAAAACGAACAAATGCTTTCATATTTAAGTGATCCTGTTATAATACAACCAAATAATACAGCAATCATTAAAACACTACCAAAAATAGTGCCTAATAAAAAATCTTTTACCGCATTATGTTTTCTTAAACCAATACTTCCACAAGACCTTTTACCTATAAATTTACTGTATACAATCACACATAATCCTAAAATCCCATATAGGAATATGCGCAAAATCCAAATCCATTCCGGAATTATTGTCATAAGTTCAAGCATTCTTTGCACAATCGGTTCAAACGATTCAAGTTGTGAATTCATAAGATCGATAAGCTTTTGATCGTTCATCATAAAGCTTGACAAAGCCGGCACCAGAATAATATTCTGAACAATATTTGAAACGATAAAAATAGCAAAAAAGATCAATATTTCTATCAAAGGATTATATGTTTTACTATTTTTAGCTTGTTCCATCATTTTTGTTTTATTTATCATAATACTTATACCACCTATTCAATAAATAAGTATATTTAATCAAGCTTCAAGTGTCAAGAAAATATATTGATTATTCACAATTCCGTGATAAAATATCTAATAAGGACGGTGATAATTATAATGGTTTCACATCCAATACCTCCATTATACAACCATGATTCTGAAATACTTATTCTTGGAAGTTTTCCATCGATAAAATCAAGAGAAGGTGCTTTCTTTTATAATCACCCACAAAATAGATTTTGGTATGTTTTATCACACATTTTAAATACGCCTTTACCAATATCGATTAAAGAAAAGCGCGAATTTATTCTCAATAACAAAATTGCCCTCTGGGATGTAATTAAAAGTTGTGATATTGTTAACTCCAGTGACTCTAGTATTAAAAATATAACAACAAATGATATTGATTTTATATTAAAATCTTCAAATGTTAAAATGATATTTACTAACGGAGCAAAAGCATCAGAATTATACAAAAAATATATCTATCCAAAAGTAAACATCAAAGCCATTTGTCTGCCATCAACGAGTCCGGCAAATGCAAAATATACGCTAGATAAGTTATATGAAGAATGGTCAATAATAAAAGCATATCTTTTTCAAGAAAACTCTTGACAACAATCAAAACTTGTGCTAACATATTTAAGCATTAAATAAGCGGGTGTGGTTCAATGGTAGAACTCCAGCCTTCCAAGCTGATAACGTGGGTTCGATTCCCATCACCCGCTCCATTATGCGCCTGTAGCTCAGCTGGATAGAGCAACTGCCTTCTAAGCAGTGGGTCAGGGGTTCGAGTCCCTTCAGGCGCGCCATTTTATATATGTGGTGGATGTAGTTCAGTTGATTAGAGCGCCAGATTGTGGCTCTGGAGGTCGTGGGTTTGAGTCCCATCA
>JAZQJA010000024.1:0-43592 GCA_045541455.1 Eubacteriales bacterium | reverse complement strand
CCAACTCCTTTTGCTTATTTTGCTACTATATTAATAAGTTTGCCTTTTACATAAATGACTTTAATTATTTGTTTTCCTTCAAGCATAGAACTCAAGCGCTCATCAGCTTTAACCTGTTCCATTACAGTATTTTCGTCAGCGTCTGCCATAACAATGAGCTTGCCACGGACTTTGCCGAGAATTTGAACTGCAATTTCAACCTCGTTTAAAACAGTTTTACTTTCATCAAAAGATGGCCAGGGAGCATAAGTCATATCGCCTTTAAAGCCTGCAAGTTGCCACATTTCTTCACACAGATGAGGTGCAAACGGGCAGAGCATTGTAATAAACGCTGCAAGTTCTGCACGGTTGATTGAGTTTTTAGCAAAAATATCGTTAATAAGGCTCATAAGTGATGCAAGAGCAGTATTAAACTTAAGAGCATCTATATCTTCGGTGACTTTTTTAATTGTTTTATGGAAAGAGTGTTCAAGATCTTTTGAAATTTCATCGCCATCGGTGAGAATATCAAGCAATGACATCGAACGCTCTAAAAAGCGTTTACAACCTTTGATGCTGGAAGTATTCCACGGTGCGCTCTTTTCAAAATCACCGATAAACATTTCATATAAACGCATGGTATCAGCGCCATATTGGTCAATAATATCGTCAGGATTGACAACATTACCGCGAGACTTACTCATTTTTTCACCATTCTCGCCCAAAATCATACCGTGAGAGGTACGTTTTGCATAAGGCTCTTTAGTCGGAACAACACCGATATCGTAAAGGAACTTATGCCAGAAACGTGAATAGAGAAGATGTAAGGTAGTGTGCTCCATGCCGCCATTATACCAATCCACAGGACCCCAGTATTCAAGTGCTTCTTTTGATGCGAGTTGTTTATCATTATCGGGATCCATATAGCGAAGGAAATACCACGAAGAACCTGCCCACTGAGGCATTGTATCAGTTTCACGTTTAGCAGGACCGCCGCAGCAAGGACAAGTAGTATTTACAAAACTATCCATCGCAGCAAGCGGGCTTTCACCGTTATCGGTCGGCTCGTAACTGTCAACCTCAGGAAGCATAAGCGGAAGTTCACTTTCGGGGATTGCGACATAACCGCATTTTTCACAGTGAACTATCGGAATCGGCTCGCCCCAATAACGCTGACGTGAGAACACCCAGTCGCGTAGTTTGTAATTGGTTTTAGGTTCGCCGCACCCTTTTTTCTCAAGGTATTTTATAATCTCAATTTTTGCATCTTCTACTGAAAGGCCATTTAAAAAGCCGCTGTTTACAAGGGTACCTGTTTCTACATCTGTAAACGCTTCGTTTTGAACGTCACCACCTGCAACGACCTCAATAATCGGAAGGTCAAACACCTTTGCAAATTCCCAGTCGCGAGTGTCGTGTGCGGGAACTGCCATAATTGCGCCTGTACCGTAAGACATAAGAACATAGTCTGAAATAAAAATGGGAATTTGTTTATCATTTACAGGGTTAATACCGTCAATACCGACAAGTCTTACACCGGTTTTTTCCTTTACAAGTTCAGTACGCTCAAAATCACTTTTAGCGGCAGCGATTTTACGGTATTCCATAACCTTATCAATATTTTCTATCTTATCGGCGTATTTATCAATTAAAGGATGCTCAGGTGAGATTACCATATAGGTCGCGCCGAAAAGTGTATCAGGGCGTGTGGTATAAACCTCAAGTTGTTCACCTGCTGTTGTTGCAAAACGAACGGTGGCACCGTTTGATTTACCTATCCAGTTTTTTTGCTGAATTTTTACGCGTTCGATAAAATCAACATCGTCAAGATCGTCGATAAGGCGCTCGGCATACTCTGTGATTTTAAGCATCCACTGGCTTTTAACCTTATGTACAACCTCGCTTCCGCAACGCTCACAAACACCGTTTACAACCTCTTCGTTTGCAAGAACTACTTTACAAGAAGTACACCAGTTTACGTTCATTTCCTTTTTATATGCAAGGCCTTTTTTGAAAAGTTGCAAGAAAATCCACTGTGTCCACTTGTAATAGTTAGGGTCTGTTGTATTTATCTCTCTTGACCAGTCAAAAGAAAGCCCCAGAGATTTGAGCTGCTTTTTAAAACGCGCAACGTTATTTTCGGTAACAATTTTAGGATGGATTTTATTTTTAATAGCAAAGTTTTCGGTGGGAAGGCCAAATGCATCCCAGCCCATAGGATACAAGACGTTATATCCTTGCATACGCTTTTTACGTGCCACAACATCGAGCGCCGTATATGAGCGAGGATGACCAACATGCAAGCCTTGTCCTGATGGATAAGGGAACTCTACAAGCGCATAGAATTTGGGTTTTGACTTGTCAATTTCCACCTTAAACGATTGGTTTTCTTCCCAATATTTTTGCCATTTATTTTCTATTGATTTATAATCATATTTCATCGCCGTCATTCTCCTCTATTTCAACAAAATCAGTAAGCGGAAGTTCAGTTCCGTCAGCCCAAAGGCGTTCGAGTTTGTAATAGTCACGCGCATCTCTGTAAAATATATGAACGATAACGCTGCCGTAATCGAGCAGCACCCAAGTGTTTGAATCGTATCCTTCGGTATGAAGCGGCTCGATGCCGAGTTTTGACAGTTCAAACTCCACCTCGCCTGCAAGCGCTTTCATTTGTGTATTTGAAGTACCCGTACAAATGATAAAGTAGTCTGCCATTATTGTGATATCGTCTACTTTTAATATTTTGATTTCTTTTGCTTTCTTTTTATACAGCGTGTTTGCAGCGCTGTTAACAATTTGTAATACCTGTTCCATACCGTTTCCTTTCATAATCGCGGGCCTTAACAGTTTGTTCGTTTAGAACAAGGCCGCGTTGTTTTACAAAATCTATCAATCTGTCAAGTGACATTAAAAGTGCGCCATCAAGATCGGTTTTTGCCGTTTTGCGCATTTTGTCAACACCGTCGTAATCGCGAAGCGGCTCGATTGAATCAGCAAGGCATATAAGTTTTTCAAGAGTGCTCATACCCTCCCTACCTGTCGTATGATAGCGGATTGAGTTTAAAATATCATTATCCGTGATACCAAGAAAATGCTTTGCAAAATGTGCGCCGCTGATTTGATGGTATATTTTAGGGCAGGCAAGTTCATCGTTTGTAAGTTTGATGCCGTGCTTTTTAAAATACTCAAGTTGGCTGTCGGTGTCCATAAATTTTGTGCAATCGTGAGCAAGCCCTGCGATATATGCAAGTTTAGCACTTACATCAAAACGCGGTGCAAGGTATGCTGCGTAATTTGCAACGCTGATTACATGGTCATATCTGCTTTTACTCAGATGCGCTTTGTTATGCGCATCAATTTTTTTAATTATCGGATCACGCAGTTCGGTTGACGACAATTCAAGTATATCTATATCATATATTATGATATCGCACTTATAGTTTTTTTCAAGGTATTTTTTATAAGTTAAAATTTTTTGATAATCATCTTTTGAGCGAGCAGCACTGATTATAGGAGTTGTAGCAAGAAGTTGTTTAAAATTATACCACTTTTCCATATATAAAAGCATATCACTTCCGATAAGAAGATAAAACTGCTCGTCAGGATAGAGAGTTTTAAGCATGCACAACGTATCCCAAGTATAACTTTTGCCATCGCGCTTATTTTCTATATCAGAAACGGTGACATTTTCAAAATCCGAAAACATCTGTTTGGTTTTTTCAAAGCGCTCACCAAAATCATCTGTTTGATTATCGCGTGTTTTATGCGGCGGAATTTTGGCAGGAATAACAATTGCCTTATCGTAACCGCGTTTCATTACATTTTCAAGCAGGTTTTTATGTCCTGCATGCGGAGGGTCAAAAGTCCCCCCGAAAACCACTGTCTTTATCATAAATTAAGAAGGTTGTCCTCCGAACGACGATACACTACCGCTTTACTGCCGATTGCCGTTACCGCTTGGGCATTTGTGGCTTTGGCAACTATCTCAAGCGCCTCGCGTGCTGTAAGCATTGAAGTTTCTAAAACTCTGAATTTAACAATTTCGCGTGCGGCAAGTGCTGTATCAACAGATTTTATAAAGTTTTCTGTTATACCGTCTTTACCTAGCTGTAAAATGGTGTCCTCGGTTGAGGCAATACCGCGAAGTCGTGCCCTTTGTTTACTTGTTAGCATTACATTTTCTCCTTAATTTTATCTGCAAAAAGTTTCAAAGCATTTGCCCTGTGACTTATTTGGTTTTTTGTAGCCGCAGGCATTTGCGCATAGGTTTTATCATAACCGTCGGGAACAAAAACAGGGTCGTAACCAAAACCGCCTTCACCGCACGGGGTATCAATGATTTTTCCGCCGACGTTTGCCAAAACAGTAAACTCCTCACCATTTGGTAAAACACATGCAATTGCGCAACTGAAATGTGCCGTTTTATCTTTTTTATCTTTAAGATTGTCAAGCAGATGTTCAAGCCGCTTTGAATCACTGTCAAAACCGCCGTAACGGGCAGAGTAAATACCCGGAGCACCATCAAGTGCGTCTACACAAAGACCGCTGTCGTCTGCAACTGTTGCAATACCGCAAAGGCGGGCAAACTCACGTGCTTTAATAAGCGCATTTTGTTCGAATGTTGCACCGTTCTCATCGGGGTCACAACTAACACCTAGTTGTTTTGGTGTTATATATTCTATACCAAGAGAATTTAGTATTTTACCAAACTCCTCAATTTTATGAGCATTATTTGTTGCAATAAGAAATTTGTTTTGGGCGCCGAGTATTGCAATTTTTTGTTCAGCAAAAAGACGTGTCATACCCTCACTTGCAATACCTAAAAGCAAGTCGAGTTCTTTTCGGGTAAGTTCTTTACCTTCTGCCGTACCTTGCACCTCTACAAAACCGCCGTTTGATGTCATAACGACATTCATATCGGTTTCTGCCCGACAGTCTTCTTCATAACAAAGGTCGCATACCAGCGCATCACCTACAATTCCGACAGATAATGCAGCAACCTGTTTAGTAATGGGATTTTCGGTTAAAACCCCATCATCTATAAGTTTTTTAATTGCAAGTGCCAGCGCAATAAAACCGCCGGTAATTGAAGCGCAACGTGTGCCGCCATCAGCCTGAATTACATCACAGTCGATGATAATACTGCGTTCACCAAGTTTTTCAAGATCAACTGCACCGCGCAACGCCCTACCGATAAGTCGCTGTATTTCGGTTGAACGAGGTGAGAGTTTAAGTTTTGACACATCACGAGTGTTACGGGTTTTTGTTGCGCGTGGAAGCATTGAATACTCTGCGGTAATCCATCCTTTTCCTGTACCCGCAATATATGGTGGCACTTTGTCCTCCACTGTTGCGGTACACAATACTTTGGTATTACCCTGACAGTATAAAACACTGCCCTCAGCATGCATTGTAAAGCCGACCTGTGTTTTTATTGGTCGAATATCAACATTTTTTCTGCCGTCGTTTCTCATTTTTTCACCCTAATCAAATAAAGCATTTACAAAATCATCTGCATTGAATGGCTGCATATCGTCCATTTGTTCTCCAACACCGATATATTTTATGGGCAGGCCGTACTCACACATTAGCGCGAGGGCCATACCGCCTTTAGCAGTGCCGTCAAGTTTTGTGAGTACAGCACCTGTAAGTGAGGTTGCCTTGCCAAACTCACGCGCCTGATTAAGTGCGTTTTGGCCCGTTGTTGCATCCAACACCAAAAGCGACTCGATATCACATTCAGACATTTGATTTGCTATGACCTTATAAATCTTTGCCAGTTCATTCATAAGGTTTATTTTATTATGCAGTCTTCCTGCGGTATCACAAATTATAACATCGTTACCACGCGCCTTTGCAGCGTTTATTGTATCAAACACAACTGCAGCAGGGTCGGCACCGTGTGCAGATTTTATTATATCAACTCCAACACGCTCAGCCCAGGTTTCAAGTTGTTCGCCTGCTGCTGCACGAAATGTGTCTGCTGCACCGAAAATTACTTTTTTACCCTGTGTTTTATAAATATTTGCAAGTTTTGCAGCGGTGGTAGTTTTTCCGACACCATTAACACCGATAAGTAAAACTATAGACGGCTTTGTGTTTAGTTTTACGCTGTTATCAACAGATGTGAGCATATCACTCATTACCTGTTTAAGTTCGTCTTTAACCAAAGATGCATCTTTGATTTTCTTCTCTTTTACATTTTGTTTTAACTTATCGATTATTTTAAGGGTAGTTTCCACACCTATATCTGCCATTATAAGTGTTTCTTCAAGTTCTTCATACAAGTCATCACTTATAACACCGAATGCACTAAGCACATTATCAAGCGTGCCGCCAAGTGCGGTTTTGGTCTTTTCAAGGCCTTTTTTGATTTTATCAAACAGTCCCATTATAACTTAAGTTGCCTTTCCATTTCATTAACGTTAATTGTAAGCACCTTTGAAATGCCTTTTTCCTGCATAGTTACACCATACAGTACATCTGCTTCTTCCATAGTGCCACGGCGGTGGGTAATTACGATAAACTGTGTTTTATCACAGAAATCACGCAGTTTTGCCGCAAATTTATTTACATTGACATCGTCCAAAGCTGCCTCTATCTCATCCATCATACAAAACGGAGTGGGCCGGACTTTTAGTATTGCAAAGTAAAGTGCAATAGCTGTAAACGCTTGCTCACCACCCGAAAGAGAAACGATATTTTTGATAATCTTTCCAGGAGGTGCCACACGAATATCAATACCGCAGCCCAGCACATCTTCAGGGTCAAGCAGAATAAGTTCCGCTTTGCCGCCGCCGAACATTTCGGTAAATGTTTTTGAAAATTCTACATTCAAAAGATTAAATTTCTCAGTAAAGATACTTGTCATTTGCCACAACAGTTCTTTAATAATCTTTTCAAGTTCCGCTTTTGCACGTTTAAGGTCGCTCATCTGTGTATCAAGAAAGTCGTAGCGTTCTTTAACCTGCTGATATTCCTCAATAGCCTCGACATTTACATTGCCCAGAGCACGTATTGAGTTTTTAAGTTCAGTCACGCGGCGTTTTGACTCCTGAGGGTCGTCAAGCGGTTTTGCAAGAGCCGCGGCCTCGGTAACGGTGAGTTCATACTCCATAAGGTGCTCAACTATTCTATCAGTCTGGCCTGAGATGTTTTGAAGTTTATTTTCAAAACGTGTAACCTCTTGCAACAAGTGTTCTTTCGTTGTGAGGCTTTCACGCTGTTTTGTACGGAATGCAGTCTGTTCCGACTCCGAACTGTTACGCTCATTTATAAGTTGTGCAATTCGGTCATTTCCGTCTTTTTGCATTTTTTCTATAGCGGCAGCCTCATTTTGAACTGCCTCAATATCCGCTGTATTGCGTGCAATATTTTCTTTGGCAAGATTTATCTGAGCAAGTTTACCATCCTGCTCACTGCCGTAAAGAGCAAGTTGAGCCTCAAGCTGCTGAATGAGCGATTTTTCGGTTTCTATATCTTTAAATATGCCCATCTTCTTCATATCGTTTTCAGATATGAGTTCACGGATAGACTCTATACGGGCATTTTCTTCGTCGGTTTTACCCTCCAAAGCACCCAGCGCAGATTCGGTTTTTAAAATTTCAGCGTCAATCTTAGAAATTTCAACATCAAGACTTTTAATCTGCTCTTTATCGGTTTCAATTGATGACTGAATGTTATCACATTCTGCTTTACTTTGTGTTATGAGTTCGTTGTAAGAATCAAGAACAACTTTTTTACCTTCTGCAAGGTCGTTAAGACGCATAAGTTCTTCATCGATAACACGAATTTCACTCATAACGCCTTCAAGACGTGCTTCAAGTTCGTTTTTCTCTGTTTCGGCTTTTGCAAAGGTTTTTTCAAGTTGCTCAAGTTGGCTTTCACCGTCTTTTACCTTCTTTTCAAGGCGTTCAATTTCAAGCGAGCGTGACAAAAGGCCTGCACTTTTTGCAGTAGAACCACCCGTCATTGAGCCGCCAGGATTTACCACCTGACCGTCAAGCGTTACGGTTTTATATTTTGCACGCGATTTGCGTGATGCCGCAATGGCATCGTCAATTGTTTCACAAACAATTGTTCTGCCCAGCAAAAATGTAATTGCTTTTTTACTATCAGCATCGTTTGTGTCAACAAGTTCATGAGCAAGTCCGATAACACCTTTGCCTGCAATTTCCGATTTATCAGCAGGACGGGGATTAAGTTCGGACAACGGTAAAAATGTAGCCCTGCCTGCACGGTTATTCTTTAAAAGAAGCATTGCATTTTTAGCAGTTGATGCGGTGTCTGTAACTATATCTTGAATTGCACCGCCAAGCGCAGTTTCTACCGCTGTTATGTATTTACTGTCAACACGGATAAGTTGTGATACTGTGCCCTTAACACCTTTAAGTGTACCCCTGCGGCTGTTTTCAAGCACAAGTTTTACACTGCCTGCAAAACCGTCGAGGTGCTTTTCCATATCAGACAAAATTTTAAGATTTTGGCGCGACGACATAAGTTCATTTTCCAGTTTGTCACGCTGTTGCTTTTGTTCATCAAAGCGTTTTTGCTTAATTTCAAGCATTTTGTTATAACCTGAAACGGAATTCTCAAGTTGAGTTTTATTTGAAGTTTTACTGTCACTTTCAAACTTCAACTGTGAAAGTTCATTTTCAAGCGCACAAAACGCATTTGTTCTTGTTGTAAGTTCTTCATTTAATGCGTCGATACGTGCAGTTTTTGAAGTAACCGAAGCAGAATGAGAAATTTTTTGTATATTCAAAATATTTTTCTGCTCTGACAGTGCAAGTTTCCTTTCACGGACACTTGCCATTTCACGACGCACATCCTCACCACTTTTACTTATTGTTTCAAGTTCAATATAAAGTTGTGCTGTATTTTTTTCAATATCGGAAAGGGTTGCCGTTTTTTGCCCGATTATTTCATTTCTTTGTGCAATACCGTCTTTAACATCATCGCTTTTCTGTGCATTCGACTTAAGTTCTGCCTCTATCTTATCAATATTTTCATTTTCAAACTTTATTCCTGCCTCTAAAACAGCGATACGCGACGAAAACTCACCCGTTTTTTCCTCGAGTTGTGAAAGTTTTGTGCGAACTTGCTCAATTTCAATATTTATATTTTTATTGTTTTCAAAAATGAGGTTGATTTCTTTTTCAAGATTATCAATCTCAACCGTGATGTCTTCAAGACCGCCCTTTGCGATATTATACTTCTCTTCAAAATCCTTTGAGCTCTGGCGGATTTTTTCTATCTCTGCAATCCAAAGTGAAATTTCAAGGTTCTTTTTCTCGTCATACATAACAAGAAATTTTTTTGCTTTATTAGACTGCGATTCCAAAGTTGGAAGCCTGTCTTCAAGTTCTTTGACAATATCGTTTAAACGAAGCAAATTTTCTTCTGTTGAGTCAAGTTTTTTCTGTGCCTCATTTTTACGGTAGCGGTATTTTGAGATACCTGCAACTTCTTCAATTATTTTACGTCTGTCTTCGCTCTTATGAGAAAGAATCTCAGCAATTTTGCCCTGACCGATAATTGAATATCCGTCACGACCTATACCGGTGTCCATAAAAAGTTCACGAATGTCGGTAAGTCGGGTTTGTGTTTTATTTATAAAATATTCACTTTCACCGCTTCTGTAATAACGGCGGGTGATGGTAACCTCATTGTAATCGATATTAAGATCTCTGTCGCTGTTGTCAATTGTAAGGCTTACCTCGGCAAAGCCCTGCGGGCGACGTTGGGTTGTGCCGGTAAAAATAACATCCTCCATTTTAGAGCTGCGCAATGTTTTGTTAGACTGCTCGCCAAGTACCCAACGAATTGCGTCTGAAACATTGCTCTTACCCGAGCCGTTAGGGCCGACTATAGCGGTAATACCGCTGCCGAACTCTATTTTAATTTTGTCGGGGAAAGACTTAAAGCCCTGCAGTTCAAGACTTTTTAATACCAAACGATTCACATCCTATTTTAATGATTTTTCAAAACTATATTATATAATATTATTTAGTTTATTTCAATGCTTTTTTCAAGGTATGCGCAAAGCAAATCTACCGCCGACTGTGTGTCGGTTTTTGAAGCGGTTTCAGAAGCAGTATGAACATTGCGTATTGCAACGCTTACACCGCCGACAAGCGAACCGCGTCCGCCTGTTTGAACCGCACCTATATCAGTACCGCCCGCTATTAAAACATCGCGTTGGGTTGGTATTTTATTTTCCTTTGCAACTAACTCAAGTTCATCTACCACTTTTTTTGACGCTATTGCCGACCTGTCACGGATTTTAATTGCGGCACCGCCGTGAAGTTTACAGCCTTTTGTTTCGCAGTCAGGCGTATCTGATGCAACTGTCACATCTACGGCAATTGCAATATCAGGGTTAATATCAAAACCCGAAACTTTGGCACCGCGAAGACCGACTTCTTCTTGTGAAGTGAAAACAAAGTAGACTTCGTTTGGAGTGGATTTTAATGTTTTTATAACCTCCATAAGAATATAGCATCCTATACGGTTATCCAGTGCTTTTGACACGATTACATCGCCTTGCTCATACGTGTCGGCATCAAAGCGCGCTGTCATACCAATATCTATTAATTCAAGTGCTTCGGTTTTGCTTTTTGCACCGATGTCAACATAGCAATCGCTGATTTTAATATCAGCCTTTTTGTTTGTAACAAATACACCGCGTACACCATTTTCAAAAGTGACGTGGCAATTTAAAAAGTTTGCAGGTGAAACACCGCCGACTGCTGCAACACGGACAAAGCCGTCGTCGTCAACATAGGTTGAAACAATACCTATTTCGTCAGTATGCGCCATAAGCATAACGCGTGCCCCGTTACCGCGCTTTACAGCAACGAGATTGCCTAGCACATCGGTGTAAACTTTATCGGCAAACGGAGTAATAACTGATTTTATATAATCGCAAACAGCGCCCTCATTACCTGAAACGCCGTTTATTGATACAAGTTTTCTGATTTGTTCAAGCATCTCAATATCTCCTATTTCATTTTATCCAATAATGCTTTTAAAAGCAGTTTAGTCTGTTCAATGTCAAACAGTGAAGCAACACTCATGGGTGTATGAATATACCTTACAGCGACGCTTATGGCAAGTGCTGAAACGCCTGAACCTGCGCGTTGAATTGAACCTGAGTCGTTACCGCCGGCAACTGCCTGTTTCATTTGATACGGTATACCGTTTTCAACTGCTGATTCCATAGCAAGTTTAATTAGTTTTCGATCGTAAATGGTAGAACCGTCCATAAAAGATATTACAGGGCCTAAGCCCAATTTACACACGCTGGATTTTTTACCATCACTTGTAATATCGGCAGCTGTGGTACCTTCAACAACAATTGAGTAATCGGGTTTTATAGAAAATGCGGCAGCACCTGCACCGACACAGCCGATTTCTTCCATAACGGTAAACGCAAACCACATATCAAAAGGCAAATCGCTTTTTATGAGCTCTGTAAGAATATGACAACCAATACGGTCGTCAAGTGCTTTTGAACGGACAAAGCCGTTTCCAAACTCAGCATAATCCGTTCTGAAACCAACCACATCACCCTCTGACACATATTTCAAGGCATCGTCTTTGTCCTTGGCACCAATATCAATATAAAGTTCACTTATCTTTTTTACAGTATCGTCATCTTTTTCTTTAAGATGCGGTGCCTGAACACCTATTATGCCCGGGTGTTTTGACCTGCCAATAGCAACTGGCTTTCCGGGTAAAATGCGGGCATCTATACCGCCGACGGCATCAAATTTTAAATACCCTTCGTTTGTGATATGTGTCACAATAAGGCCTATTTCGTCCATGTGTGCTGACAACATAACTGTTGCAGGCGGTTCGTTTTTTCCCTTTTTAAAGGCAATTATATTGCCAAGGTTATCAACCGTTGTTTTAGCAAACGGTGCAATTTCGTTTAGAATTGCACGGCGTATATCACCCTCACTGCCAGAAGTGCCGAAAAGAGAAGTGTAATAGCAAAGTTGTTTATTCACCAAAAGCACCTCCTCTGTATTCAATATGGCTTAAAACAAGACGTGAAAGTGTACACATATCTTCAAGTGACACAACCTCACCTGCTGAGTGCATATAGCGAAGAGGTAATGACAACAGTGCTGTGCGAACACCGGTTTTTGCTGTAACGATATTATCTGCGTTGGTACCTGTCCTTGAGCCAACCACCTCTGTAGTATACGGCAGTGCACGGGCACGAGCTGTACCGATAAGATTTTCTGTTATATGTGTATCAAGAATAGGTGCTATACCGATTACTGCACCGCTGGCAAGCGGTTTTGCTTTGGAATTATCAGTGTACGGCGACACACCAAAAGTAACATCAAGCACAAGTGCGCTGTCAGGCACAATTTCAAATGCGGCGGTTTTTGCACCGTAGCCGCCAAATTCCTCCGCTGCTGAAAATGCAAAATATACATCATACCGTGGACGCAGTTTGGATAGTTTTGACAAAACATCAATAAGCACCGCAGCGCAAGCACGGTTATCAAAACTTTTACCTACAACAAGATTGTTTTTAAGTTCGACACAATTACCGCGAAGAGCAATTAAATCGCCGACTTTAACAAGTTCGCGAGCGGTTTTGGCATCATATCCGATGTCGATAAGCATATCCTTCATTTTAGGAGTTTTTTTAGTATCCGCATCTTTTAAAAGATGTGGAGGAAGTGTAGCAATAATACCTGTAACAGCACGTTTTCCAAGCACTGTAACGGTTGATGCAGGAAGTGAGCGTGGGTCAAGACCTGTATGGTTTTCAAAATGTATAAACCCGTTATCATCAACTTCTGTTACAATAAGACCTACCTCATCGGCGTGTGCATCAATTAATATTTTTTCAGCGCCCGGTATTTTGCTGTACTTAACAGCGATAAGATTATTTGCACTATCACGATAACATTTATCTGCCAAAGGAGTTACAAGACGTTCAAGCGAACAAAGCAGATCTTCCCTGCCGCTTGGTGCCGATTCAGAACAAAGTTCAAAAAGATAGTTTTTTAAGTTTTCCATCAGTTACTCCATTAAATTATTAACAATATCTACAAAGCGGTCACCACGGACCTCGAAGTTTTTAAATTTATCAAAGCTTGCACATGCGGGCGATAACAACACACTGTCGCCGGCAGTTGCAAAATCGGCCGCTGCACGCACGGCGCTGTCAAAATCATCGATTACTGTAATCGGTAAATCTGCAGTTACCGCATCTTTGATTTTTTGTGCGGTAGCACCGGTTAAAAACAACGCCTTTACATGTTTTGGAATAATTTTACCAAGTTCGTCAAACGGTAATTGTTTATCATAACCGCCGGCAATAAGTATTACTTTTTCCTCAAAAGAACGAAGCGTTGCGATTGTACGCGTGGGTGATGAACCGATTGAATCGTTATAAAACTTTACACCATTTAGTTCTCTCACAAATTCAATGCGATGCCGAACACCACCAAAATTATTGGCAACGGAAACTATATGTTCTGTAGAACATATATCTAACACAGCAAGGATTGCCGCCATAAAATTTTCAACATTATGGTCACCGCGGAGCGTTATATCACGGCGGTCAAGCAGTTTTGTAACATTTTCGCCTTTTTTAATATATACTGCGTTATCTTTATAAAACGCGCCATCACAGTCCGGCTGTTTTGTGAAACTGAATTTGAGTATACGACCTTTTGCAATATCTGCAAAAGAATTTGTAATTTCATTATCCCCATTTAAAATTAAAAGGTCATCTGATGATTGATATTTAAATATATTTGTCTTGGCATCTGTATACTCTTGCATTGATTTATGAACATCAAGATGATTTGGCGAAAGATTTGTAACAACTGCGGTATTTGCACTTTTTTTCATTGTATGCAGTTGAAAACTTGAAAGTTCTGCAACAACAATATCGTCTTTATCAATATCATTTATACGCGGTAAAAGAGGCATTCCGATATTACCGCCCAGATGCACTGTTTTACCCGATGCCTTTAGCATTTCATAAATCAGGCTTGTGGTTGTGGTTTTACCGTCAGAACCGGTTACCGCAATTATCTTACAGGGGCAGTATTCAAAAAACAGTTCCATTTCGCTTGTTATAACAGCGCCGTTTTGTTTAGCACGGACAAGTGCCGGATTGTCAAAACGCATACCCGGTGTTTTTATTACAATATCGCCATCCAGACTGTCAAGGTAGTCTTTACCGCAAACAAGTTTTACGCCCAGGCTTTCAAGTTCAAAAACGCAATCGCCCAATGACGATTTTTCGTTTTTATCAAAAGCTTTTACATTAGCACCCGCTTTTGCGAGCATTGTTATTATCGGCGTGTTTGAAATTCCAACACCCACAACTGCAATATTTTTGTTTTTAATTGATTTTAAAAAGTCATTAAACTGTGCGGACATGATTACCTCCGACAAAACATAGTTATATAAAATATATTATATAATATAATAAATAGATTATCAATAAAATTAAAAAAGATTTGATTTTTCTTTGATGCGGTGGTACAATAATTGCCGTAACGAGTAAATTAGGCAATCGCCGTACATTTTTTGTATGGAGGAAAGTCCGAGCATCATAGAACAGGATAATGGATAACATCCACCGAGGGTGACCACAGGGAAAGTGCAACAGAAATATACCGCTTTGTCTTTTGGCAAAGTAAGGGTGGAAAGGCGAGGTAAGAGCTCACCGGCACCTATGGTGACATAGGCGCCCTGTAAACCCTATCCGATGCAACACCGATAAAAGTGATGGGCTGTTCGTCCGCTTGAACTTTGAAGGGTGGCTTGAGAGATATGGTAACATATTCTCCAGACAGATGATTGCCCAAGACAGAACTCGGCTTACAGATTTACTCGTTACACCTTTCATTTTCGATAACGCTTTGTAATATACTGTAATCGAAAGGCGTGTCGATGTATGAAAATTATTAAACCAAAATCACAAACCCTGATACATTTGTCAGTATGGCTGATACTGATAATTATTACGGTTGTGATTTTTTTATTTATGGAAAAAAGCAAGATTGAGCTTGAAAACACACTGCAAAAAACCAAGGCACAGTGTGCAAAAGCCGAAAAAGAATTATGCGAACTTGAAGAAAAATACAACCAACTTGAAAACAAATACTTAGAACTCGAAAGACTTAAAGCGTCACAAAAAAACAGTCCAGTTGTTTATTTGACTTTTGATGACGGACCGTCGGAAAACACTATTAAAATACTTGACATTTTAGACAGATATTCTGTAAAAGCAACATTTTTTGTAATAGGCGACAGCAGTTTGCAAGCCGCCAGTATTTACAGACGGATTGTCGATGATGGTCACGCGGTAGGTAACCATACATATTCACACAATTACAGTGAAATTTATTCGTCAACCGAAGAATTTTGGAAAGATATTCAAAAAAATGATGATTTGTTTTTTAAAAACACAGGCAAACATTTGGATATTTTACGATTTCCCGGTGGTTCTAACAATACTGTTTCGGAAAAGTACTGCAAAAACATTATGAATACGCTTGTAAACCAAGCGGTACAAAAAAATATCACATATTTTGACTGGAATGTTTCGTCTCTTGATGCCGAGGCAATTGTGCAGAAAAAAGAAGTGATTATAAATGCGGTTATTGACGGTTGTAAAGGCAAAAAATGTTCGATTGTGCTTTTACACGACAACAAGAAAAAAACGACAACGGTAGAAGCGTTGCCGAAAATTATTGAAAGTTTAAAAAACGACGGGTTTGTGTTTAAAACGCTTAGCACAAGCACGCCGTCAATACAATTTTTAAAATAAGGGCCCCAACCAACATACACAATTAAAATTTCAGGCGGGTTCCCCCGCGACCTTGTTGTGTTGGCAATAAAATAAGGCTGTAAAAAACCAAAGTTTTTACAGCCTTATTTGTTTATAAATTATTCTTTACCTCTAAAAAAGTCAATAAGAGAAGCTGTTAAATCCTCTTCTGTAACAGTTTCTTCCTGTTCAGGTTCTGTTTCTGTTTCAACCGCTGTAGTGCTTGCAGTTGCATTTTTTGCAGCGGAGTTTCCGCCATCAAAACCGGTTGCAATAACAGTAATAATCATTTCATCGTCAAGATCGTTATTAAACGCTGCACCCCAAATAATATTTGCATCGGGATGAACAGACTCGGTAATTTTCTGAGCAGCTATATCAACCTCGTCCAGCCCAATATCGGGAGAACCTGTAATGTTTATAATAACACCTGTCGCACCCTCGATAGTAGTTTCAAGCAAGGGGCTTGAAATTGCCATTTGTGCAGCAACCTCCGCCTTATCTTTACCCGAAGCACGACCAACACCCATGTGAGCATTGCCTGCATCTTTCATGATTTTATGTACATCGGCAAAGTCAAGATTTACAAGACCCGGTATAAGAATAAGGTCGGATATGCTTTGAACACCCTGACGCAAAACATCATCTGCAACCTGAAATGCATTAAGAAGAGTTATGCGTTCGGTTGAAACTTCTTTAAGTTTTTCGTTAGGAATTACAATAAGACTGTCAACATTTTCACGAAGTTTTGCAATACCACCGTCAGCAACAGCCATTTTCTTTCTGCCCTCAAAGTTGAAAGGCTTGGTGACAATTGCCACGGTAAGAATACCGAGTTCTTTTGCAATTTGTGCAATTACCGGAGCAGAACCTGTACCCGTGCCGCCGCCCATACCTGCTGCAATAAATACCATATCGGTACCGCGAAGCATTTCCTCAATTTCTTCACGGCTTTCAAGCGCCGAATCCTCACCGATTTTAGGGTCTGAACCTGCGCCCTGACCTTTGGTAAGCTTTGCGCCGATTTGAATTTTTTTATCTGCACGAGAAATGTCGACTACCGGACGGTCAGTATTAACCGCAATAAACTCAACACCTTTTGTTCCGTTTGCTATCATTCTGTTAACGGCATTACAACCGCCGCCACCTGTACCGATGACTTTTATATTTACAACACCTTCGGTGCTTTCAGCTAATTCAAAACCCGCCATTTTGAGTCTCCTTAATTTTTATTATATATAAATAATTATATTATATTAACTATAGATTTACAAGGCTTTTTTTAAAAAAACTATATTATTTTACCGAAAATTTATTCCTCTTTTTCCTCTTGTTCACCATCATTATCTAAATCGGTTTGTTCAGGTTGTGTTTGAACGGTTTCACCGCGTTCGTCAACAGCACGGTAATATGCACGCACACCGCTGGAAACATCTATTTGAGCTGTTTCATTAGACTTGTTTTCATCAAGAACGTATTTAACAAGTTGTAGTTTTTTTTCTATATTGTCAAGGGTACCAACTTTAACTGTCACCCTGCCCATATATTCAAAATTAATGTCGTAAAGTGCCAGTACAGAAAGCGCTGTCACACAGTCATCACCAATATGTTCTTTAAGTGCTGACGATAGGCTGACAAGATATTGTTCGAGAGAATTTTGCGCAGTAAAGAGTTTGCCGATTTCAAGAGTTTGGGGTGTAACACCCGTGACGGCAGGTAGGTTTTCAGGCTGTGTTTCAACACGGTCTAACACCTTTAAAGTTTCATCAAGCAAATAGTACCCGCCATTATGTTCAATATACATATACGGTTTTGTTTCTGTTATAATAAACTCAATGCCTACAGGCAGGTGTCTGTCAACAACAATTTCGCGGACATAGGGCAGTTTTTCTTTCATTTTTTCGATAATCTTAAACTTGTTTAAGGTAAACAAGTTTTGCCCTTTTTCAAGGCCGGATGCCTTAATTATTTCAGCATCGCTGTAATGAGCGTTTTCAGTCACTGCAATATCACTTATGTTAAAAAACACAGTGAGTGACAAAACTGTTATTACTGTTACAAAAAAGATAAACAATAAAGTATAAAACATAAATTTACGGCGCTTTTTGCGCTTTTTCTTTTTGTTGTAATAACGTTCTATTGCCGTATTTTGAGATTCCATATTTTTTAATCTCCATTTATTTTTTTAATATTCGCACCGAGTGAGCAAAGTTTTGATTCAAAGTTTTGGTAACCGCGCTCAATATGCGAGATGTTTTTTACAGTACTTTCACCCACCGCGGACAAAGCTGCAATAACCAAAGCCGCGCCCGAACGCAAGTCGCCTGCAAACAAGCAAGCGCCATAAAGCGTTTCCGCACCGCAAACCTGTGCCGTGTCACCGGATACCGATATTACAGCACCCATTTTTAAAAATTCAGAAACAACACGCAGTCTGTCAGAAAAAACACGTTCACAAATTTCTGTGATGCCTTGAGATTTTAAAAGCATTGCCATAAAAACAGACTGAGCATCTGTCGGAAAGCCCGGATACGGTGCCGTTTCAATTCGAGTTGGCGACAATACAAATTGGCCGCCGCGCCGTACTGTAATGCTGTTAGGGCGCCGACACACACAGCCGCCCGAATTTATAATAACATCGGTAACTGCAGTAAGGCAGTTAGGGTCAATACCCGTAACTGTAACACAACCGTCAGTTGCAATTGCGCCGGCAAGATAAGTTGCCGCTTCTATACGGTCACCCATAATATTATACACTATACCATTTAATTTTTCAATGCCTTCTATAATAACAGTACTTCCGCCTGCACCGTGGATTTTTGCGCCCATTGCATTTAGAAAATTCTGCAAATCAACGATTTCGGGTTCACGCGCTGCATTTGTTATTGTGGTAGTCCCTTTTGCTAAAACTGCCGCAAGCATAACATTTTCTGTCGCGCCCACGCTTGGATAACGCAAAAAGACATCAGTTCCGTGCGGTGTGCCGCTTATCATAATGCAGTCACCCGCCTCACTTACGCTTACTCCCATTTTTTCAAAACCTTTAAGGTGCATATCTATCGGTCTTTGACCCAACTCGCAACCGCCCGAACGGCAGGATGTAGCTTTGTTAAATCTGCCTAAACTTGCACCCAAAAACAGTGAAGCCGAACGCATTTTACTTGTAAGTTCAAAAGGTAATTTGCAAAATTTTGCATTTTGTGCATTTACAGTGACTGTACCGTTTACAAATTCGGTTTCACAACCAAAGCAGGAGAGAATATTAAGTGTATAATGAACATCTGTAATATCCGGACAGTTATTTAGTGTTACCGTACCGTCTGAGCATAAAAGAGTTGCACAAAGAATAGGTAAAGCAGCATTTTTAGAACCGCTGACAGCAACGGTGCCGTTAAGTGAGTTACCGCCGCAAATTATGTATTCGGACATAAAAAAGCCTCCCGAAAGGATTTATTTTATCCTATGTTTCGGAAGGCTTTTGCGTTACTTTATGAGTTTAAATAGGTTTTTATAAATAACTTCAGTAGCGGATAACTGTGCCATAGAATAAGCGTTATCGCTGAGTTTTTTTGCAAGCACGGGATCATTTTTTATATCGAGTGCCATTTTATAAAGTTTATCAACAGTTGCGTCTTTTTCCTCCAAAATCATAGCAGCACCGCAATTTACAAGCGACATTGCATTATGATACTGATGGTTATGTGTAACATTAGGTGACGGAATAAGTATTGACGCTTTACCCTGTGCTGTAAGTTCGCCCAAAGTTATAGCACCTGCGCGCGATATTACAAGGTCGCTTGCTGCAAGGCGCAAGGGCATATCGTAAATATATTCTACAACTGTTGTATTGCTCTTTTCATTTATATCAAAGCCTTTATCTTTAAGGGCATTTGGCATCCAGCTATACCCAAAACCGCCGGTTGCGTGAGTATGCAAAAAATCATTATTTTTTGCATTGCGCACAATAAAATCAACAAACAATTTATTTATTTCCCTGGCACCCAGCGATCCTGCAAAAGATAAAAGATAAAACGCATTATCAGGAATACCGAGTATTTTGCGGGCTTGTGCCTTGTCATTAAATAAAAACTGTTCATCAAGCGGATTTCCGGACAATATTACATTTTTTGATTTTTCAAAGTATTTACGTGAACTTTCAAAACTTATAAAAACAACATCTGCAAATGAAGACAAAAACTTGCTTGTTATACCGGGATATGCATTTTGTTCGTGAATTGCAGTTTTAATTTTTAAAAGATGTGCTGCGTAAACCGCAGGACCGCTGACATAACCGCCGGTGCCGATGACTGCATCTGCACCAAAGTCACGAATGATTTTTTTACAGTCATTTACCGATTTTAAAAAGTTTGTTAAAGTTTTAACATTTTTAATACTTAAACTGCGTTTAAGACCGCTGACTTTTACAAATTTAATATCAAAGCCTGCTTTTTTAACAAGTTTTTCTTCAAGTGAGTTTTGGTTTCCGATAAATAAAATTTTACTGTCAGGATTTTTAGCTTTTATTGTTTTTGCGATAGACAAAGCAGGGTTTATATGCCCCGCCGTGCCGCCGCCTGCTAAAACTATATTCATACATTCACCTACGATTTTTCAAGATAACTAAAGCGAGATACCGACAACACAACACCTAGTTCAAACATAAGCATCACAAGTGCCGTACCGCCGTAACTGAAAAACGGAAGACCGATGCCTGTTGAGGGAATGGCATTTGTAACAACGGCAATGTTGAGAATTGTTTGAACTGCAACACGCGAAACAATACCGATAACAAGCATTGCGCCGAATTTATCGCGAGAATGAAATGCAATTACAAAGCCACGCCAAATAAGCATTACAAACAGCAATATTATTAAAACTGCACCGATAAGGCCAAGTTCTTCTGCTGCTATGGAAAATACATAGTCGTTATAAGGCTTTGGCAGATAGAGGTGTTTTTGACGGGATTGGAAAAGGCCAAGGCCTGTAAGCCCGCCCGAGCCGATGGCATATAGCGACTGAATAATCTGATAACCGCCTTGTTGTGACGCAGAATATGGGTCGAGCCACATATCAACACGAGCTTTCATATAATTTGTTGCAAAAAGCAATACACCAAGTCCGCACGCACCCATGCCACCAGTTACAAAGAGGTAAAGAGGTTTAACGCCGCCGACAAACATCATAATTACACCGATACCGAGTATTAAAATAGCACCGGAAAGGTGTGTTTCAACTGCGACAAGGCCCACAACCACACCAAGAGTTAACAAAAGCGGAAGGTATCCGACTTTAAACTTATCCATTTGTTTATAGTTTGCAGAAATATAAGAGGAAAACGCCAGAATTATCGCAAACTTACCTATCTCTGAGGGTTGGAACTGAATGCCGAAATTAAGCCAACGCCGTGCGCCATCTACTTTAATACCGATTCCCGGTATTAAAACAAGAATAAGCATAATTACCGATGCGCAAAGAAGTAAAAAAGCAAACTTTTTGAATTTGTGATAATCAAAAAATGCAACACCAAACATAACCACTATACCTATAATAGCAAATATTATTTGACGTTTTATATAGTAGTAACTGTCACCGTCATGTTCATAATATGATGCAACATAACTTGCTGATGCAACCATTATAAGACCGAAAACAAGCAAAATAAGAGTTAGTACTAAAAACGGCAAATCAATTTTGCCGATACTGCCCAGTATTGCTTTTTTATTTGGTTTTTGGCTTTTATTTTTTAACATATTACCTCTTAAATATAGTACACAGCAGCATACACAACGCCCCAAAGTGCCAAAATGCAAGCAAGCGCTGAAACCGCAGTGAAAATTACAACAATTTTAACCTCATTCCATTTACACATTTCAAAATGGTGATGGATTGGAGTCATTTTAAATATACGTTTACCATGAGTTAATTTAAAATAGGCAACTTGCAAAACTACAGACAAGCCTTCGAAAAGATATACAATGCCACCCAAAAGAATAAAATACGGCATATCGTAGCACATAGCAAGAGCAACAACTACACCGCCCAAAAACAATGAGCCAGTATCTCCCATAAATACCTTTGCGGGATGAAAATTGAAAATCAAAAATGCAAGCAAACCGCCCACTGTAGATGCTGCAAGTGCAGCAATACCTATATCACCCTTACCTGCGCTGTTAAATATCAGGGCAACAAAGATAAATGCCACAGCATACGGTAGAGTTACACTTGTTGCAAGACCGTCAAGGCCGTCAGTAAGGTTTACCGAATTTACAAAGAAAAATATAAACGGAATTATTAATACAAAATAGAAATATGAAAGAGGCAGACGTACATTAAAATAGGGTATAAAAATTTCTGTTGAAATATAACCTGAAAAATACATCGCCGCAACATAAAGCGTTATTGCGCCTGCAAGCAAAATGGTTTTTTGGCGGACTGTTAAACCCTGATTATGTTTGCGAACAATTTTTATAAAATCATCGGTAAAACCTATGCCGCCGCAAAGAATGATGAAGATAAGCGAATAGAGAAGCCGATAGTTATTAGAAAAGAGTGAAGCGGCACCTAAAATCATTGTTATCAACAAAATGGGTAAAATGAATATAACACCGCCCGCCGTTGGTGTTCCCTGCTTTTTTTTATGCCATGCAGGACCGATTTCCAATATACTTTGACCAAATTTCAAACGACGAAGCCACGGCAAAACCAACGGTGCAATTGCAACCGACAGGCCGAATGTTAAAAGTGTTGCAAGTACTATAGTTATTATCATTTTTCCCACTCCCCCTTAAATTTTTCAAGCAGATAAGGCAGCTGCATTGAATTAGAGCCTTTAAAAAGAAGTATATCCCCTTTTACGACTGTATTTTTAAGTATTTCAAGTGCCTCATCATTATTTTGCACATGATACTTTTGAACATTTTCAAGTTCATCATAAAGGTTTTTCATCAAAGGACCGATACATATAACAAGTTGTGCTTTGCAATCATAAACGCTTTTTGCAAGTGATTTATGGGCAGATACAGCAATATCACCAAGTTCCAACATATCACCCAGCACTAAAACGGTTCGGTTTTCAAAACCTTTAATAACATTCATAGCCGCTTTCATTGAATCGGGCGACGCATTATAGCCGTCGTCAAAAATTTTAATGCCATTGAAATCATATATATTCTGACGGCTTCCGTCACCTGCAAACGACTCGACGCCTATAATGAGTTTTTGAATATCACAACCCAATGCAATACCAACAGATACAGCGGCAAGCGCATTATAAACGTTATGGATTCCAAGAGTTGCAAGTTTGACCGGATAGGATTTGTCTTTATAGACTAAATCAAACTTATTATTGACAACATTTACCGCACGTATATCGCAATTGTCGTTATCGATACCATACCACAGCGTTTTTTTACCGGGTTTAATTGTTTTGAGCATACCGTCGTCGCCGTTTAAAACAGCAACACCGTCATCTGAAAGAGCATCGATAATTTCGAGTTTTGCTTTTAAAATGTTTTGTTTAGAACCCAAAAGTTCTATATGGCAAACACCGATGTTGGTAATGACTGCCACATCGGGTTTGGCGATATTGCAAAGGTATTTAATCTGACCAAGCCCACGCATACCCATTTCTAAAATAACAGCGTCGTGGTGTTCTGTTACATCGAGTGCTGTAAGAGGAAGACCAAGTTCGTTGTTAAAATTGCCCTTTGCAAAATGGACATCCATACACGAAAGTAAGGCTGAGGCAATAAAGTTTTTAGTTGTAGTTTTACCCACGCTGCCTGTAACGGCAATATGTTTTGCAGCAACTGATTCAAGATGCAAAGCCGCAGCATCACCGATGGTGCGTATTACATCATCGGTTAAAATATACGGGTTTTTAGCGTTTTTGGGATGACGGTCGGTAATATATGCAACGCTGTGATTTTTATCAAGTGACTCAATAAAATCAAAACCGTCAACGCGTTCTCCTTTTATTGCAGCAAAAAGGGTATTATTTTGGACTTTGCGCGAATCGGTAACAAGGCTTGTGACAGTTCTGTCTTCGCCATAAAGGGTTCCGTTTGTTCTGTTTGCAATATCTTTTAAAGTGAGTTTCATTTTTCAAATTCTTTCATATATTCAAGTGCAATTGCTTGCTCATCAAAATCTATTTTACCGTCGTTTGTAATTTGATACTTTTCGTGGCCTTTTCCTGCAAGCAGAATTATATCATCAGCCTTTGCATTTTCGATTGCGTATTTAATTGCATCACGCCGGTTTTCAATAATAATATAGGGGGTATGATGTTTTTTAACTCCCACCATAATATCGTCAATGATAGCTAAAGGTTGCTCTGTACGCGGATTATCAGAGGTAACAATTAAAAAATCTGACTGTTTGGCTGCAGACTCACCCATTATTGCACGCTTTGTTTTATCTCTGTCGCCGCCACATCCAAACAGCGTTATAACCCTTCCTTTTGCATAAGACGAGATTGACGACAGAATATTATCAAGTCCGTCGGGGGTGTGCGCATAGTCAATCATTACAGTAAACGGTCTGTCACCGCTAATTATCTGTGCTCTACCCTCGACACCTGCAATATTCTCTATATGTGGCATAATGTCATCAAAGGTGATACCAAGTGCCAACACTGCGCCGATTGCCGCAAGTGCATTTAAAACAGTAAATCCGCCCGGAGAAGCAACATTTACGCGAGCAAGGCCACCTTTGGTAACAGTAATAAAGCGAACACCGCTTGGACGAATTTTTACATCTTTTGCAACAAGGTCTGCTTGATTAAATATTTTTGAATATGTAAATTTATTTATTTCAAGAGTATTTGAAAGTTGTTTACCCATTTCATCATCAATGTTTAAAACGGCAAAAGACGCATTTTCAAACAGTTTTGCCTTTGCAGCCTTATAGTTTTCCATTGTTTTATGATAATCAAGATGGTCCTGAGTGAGATTGGTAAACACCGCAACATCAAAGTGTATGCCGCAAACGCGCTTTTGGTCGAGTGAATGGGAAGAAACTTCCATTACAACATACTCAACACCTGCAAGATACATTTGGTTTAATAATTGCATAAGTGAATACGGTTCGGGGGTTGTAGCGCAGGACGGCAAAACTGTATTACCTATGATGTTGGCAACAGTGCCTATAAGGCCTGTTGTTTTTCCAAGGCTGTCAAGAATATTTTTAATATAATATGCGGTAGAGGTTTTACCGTTTGTACCGGTAATACCTACAAAACGCATTTTTTTCTCGGGGTTGTCAAACCACTTAGCACTGATAAAAAACATTGCTTCACGGGTATTTTCGACAATTATATGTGGGAGCGTACTGTCAGTTTTACGGTTAGCAACAATAACTTTTGCACCGTTTTGTTGCGCGCTTTGTGCAAAATCGTGTCCATCAATACCGCCCTCAAGACAGACAAACACAGCACCGTTTGTCACCTTGCGCGAATCACAACAAATCGCTGTGATTTCGGTATCCATTACATCAGCGCTTGCAGTATATTCAAGTCCCTCAATTAATTTTTTAAGTTTCATAGTCATTACCTAATTTGATACATCGTCGTAGTTTTTATAGTACGCTGTTATTACCGTACCCGCTTCAACAACGGTGCCGGCCGCAGGTTGTTGTGAAGATATAAGTGCGGTATTTTTTGTACTTTCATTACCTACAATACGAAGGTTTAAGCCATAATTTGAAATCATTTTTGTCGCACCGGCAATACTCATTTTTGTAATATCAGGAATTGTAACAGTGGCAGAAGGTTCTTTGCCATTAGTATACAAAACAACTGTTCCTGTGCGTGGAATAGATGTTCCGCTTTTTGGCATTTGATAATCAACAGTTCCTTCACCGCCAATGATTTTATAGGAAAGGCCTTTTTCTTTTATCGCCTTTATCGCATCATCTGTTGACATACCCGAAACAGCAGGAACAGAGGTATCAAGACTTGCAAGTTCCTCCGGTGTATATTCGGGTGTAGTTTCAAGGTAGGGTAATATTTCAGATAATATCTGGCCAGCAACGGGCGCTGCGGTAAGACCGCCGAAATATTCTGCACCGTTTGGCTCGTCAAGCATTACAAGAATTGCTATTTGCGGGTCATCTGCAGGTGCAAAACCAATAAACGATGCGATGTATTCATCCTCACCGGTAGTACTTTCACTTGCCAGTTTTTCAGAGGTACCGGTTTTACCTGCAACGCGGTAGCCTTTTACATAAGCATTTTTACCGGAACCAATTTTTACAGCCTGCTCTAAAAGCTCACACATTTCAAGCGATGTTTCTTTGGATATAACCTGACGTTTTACACCGCTTTCAATACTTTTAACAACAGATGTTTTTCCATTTTCATCAGTCGATGTTATTTCTTTTACAACATGGGGTGTTACAAGGTACCCGCCGTTTGCAACAGCCGCCACAGCGGTTATCATTTGAATAGGTGTTACTTTAAAACGCTGTCCAAATGATGCTGTTGCAAGTTCAACCTCGTTAAAGTTTTGGTCGGCATGAAAAATGCCGGTTGCCTCGCCCGCAAGGTCCACGCCTGTTTTTTCTGTCAAGCCAAAATTTTTAAAATAACTTTTAAATGTAGAGGTGGTTATTTTTTCACCAATAGTAATAAATGCAGGGTTACAAGAGTTTTGAATTGACTGAGCAAAGTTTTGCGAGCCGTGACCGCCGCTTTTCCAACAACGGATAGTACGGTTTGCAACAGTTTTATAACCAGGACAGTAAAACGAGTCATTTTCACTTACTAAGTTTTCCTCAACAGCCATCGATGCCGTTAATATTTTAAATGTAGAACCCGGTTCATAGGTATCAACGATAAGTTTGTTGCGGCGCATAAGGTTTATCAATTCGGTTTCTTTTTCTTGTGCGGTTTTGTCAACCTCGCCGTCTGAATTTTCGTCAGTTTCACTAAAAAGTTCGAGTTGTTTTTGTAAAAGTGAGTCAGTTACTTTATTGTATTGGTTTAAATCATAGTCAGGTTTAGAGGTCATAGCCAAAACACCGCCGGTGTTTACATCAAGTATGATACCGGCAGCACCGCCAAGGCAGTTATTATCCTGTCTGGCCTGCTCTATATATTTTTCAAGATAATACTGCATTGTAGTATCAATGGTAAGAACAACATTATTTCCATCTTCAGCAGGTACATAAGTTTCATATTCCACAGGAAGTTCGGTTCCGGCGTTGTTTTTACCGGTAATAAGTTTACCGTTTGTCCCCTGAAGATAACTGTTATACATAAGTTCTACACCGTCAAGGCCGGTATTATCAGTACCGACAAAGCCGAGGATATGTGACGCCAAGTTGTTATAAGGGTAATTACGCTTGGTGTCGTCTATCATATGTATCCCTTTAACATCGCTTTGCGATATATACTCACGGACTTTATCCGCTATATCGTTATCCACCTTACGTTTAACTACCTCGTAATAGTTTTGCTTTTTGGTTTTTTCAAGTATAGTATCATAATCTACGCCAAGTATTTCGGACAGATTTTTAGCAATATCGTGTGCATCTTCTTCATCAATTTCTTTAGGTGATATATAAATTGTTTTAACAACCGTTGAAACGGCAAGTTCAACCCCGTTACAATCGGTAATTGTACCGCGATTGGCATTAATTGTAGTATCAAGCGTTTGCTGTGAAATTGCACGTGCCTGATAAAAATCATAATTTACCACCTGATAATAAACCAGATATCCGATTAATATACAAATGAGCAAAAAGAAAATACCAAGTATTATAAATGCCCTATTTATCATTTTTTTAGTTGGTGTTTTAGCCAATGTTTTCTACCTTTCTAAAACAATTTCTTCCTATTATAATTAAACAAAGAGAGCGGGATGATACTAAATAATTCCTCCCGCTCTTTAAATATTTATTACGGCTTAGTTTAAATATTCCACAAGAATGTTAAAGCTTGCCACTATACCCTCAAGAAAACCGCTTTCGTCTTTTTCGCTTACAACCTCAATGCTATCTTCGTTTGCGAGATTGACTGTATGTATTTGATACGACTCGAGTTTTACCATACCGAGCTGTTCTGTCGCGAGTTCTTCAATATTTCCAAGTGAATTTTTTCGGTCGATAGCAAGGCATAAAACGGAATTTTGGCTTTCAATAGTTTCAAGCTGTTTTTTTGCTTTGCTTGTTTTAAGAGTAAGTTCATTAAGAGAAATGTATCCGTTTAATACAAACGCCGCAAGTACCACACATACTACTGCACTAAACACAGTAAACGGCGAAAGATATTTCTTTTTTGAAGCGGTAACTTTTTTCATCCTTGTTTTCCCCTAAATCTTTTCTGCCACACGAAGCTTTGCAGGCTTTGAACGCAGATTTTGTTTTAATTCGTCATTTCCGGCAACAACCGGTTTTTTCGTTATCAGTTTTATTATTTCTTTTCTGCCGCACACACATACCGGTATATTTTTATTACAAGTACAGCCGGTTGCAAGATCGCGCAGAGTATTTTTTACAATTCTGTCTTCAAGTGAATGGAATGTCATAATTGAAATTCTGCCGTGTTCTTTAAGACAGTCAACCGCATCCCTTACGGTGTTTTCAAGAATCTCAAGTTCACCGTTTACTTCAATGCGAATGGCTTGATATGTGCGTTTGGAAGGGTGCTTTTCCCCATAACGTTCAGAAGGCGGAAACGCTTTTTTGATTATATCGTTAAGTTCAAACGTTGTTTGTATGGGTTTTATATCCCGTGCTTTACATATAGCTGCGGCAATTTTTGGAGCATAACGCTCTTCACCGTAGTTATAAAGTATTTTTATAAGACTTTCTTTAGAATATGTATTAACAACATCCGCTGCAGTCAAATAGTTTTCCTGCGACATTCGCATATCGAGAGGAGCATCAAACCTATAACTAAAACCGCGCTGTGCATTATCAAGTTGATAACTGGACACACCAAGGTCAAACAAAATGCCATCCACACGGTCAAAGCCTTCATTTCGAATAATGCTTTTGATATTTGAAAAGTTATCGTGAACTAAGCGTATTTTGTCTTTGTACTCACAAAGCCGCAAGCCAGCCGCCTTTAAAGCGTCTGCATCCTGATCAATGCCGATAAGAGTTCCGCTATCAAGACGTTTCACTATCTCGAGGCTGTGTCCACCGCCGCCAAGCGTACAATCAACATAAACACCGTCTTTGTTAATACAAAGAGAGTTTATACACTCATCACGCATTACGCTGTAATGTGAAAATTCCATGACTAAATTATCAGTTCGTCCATGCTTGCAACTATTACATCGTTATCAAGCATATTTTGAGAAGCTTCCCACCTCTCCGGAGTCCAGATTTCTACCATGTTGCCGTTTCCCACTAACACGACCTCATTTTCGATTCCTATTCTCTGACGAAGCTGTTGCGGAATTTGCATTCTGCCCTGTTTATCTGTAGTTACATCATGCATATTTCCAAAGAAAAAGCGGTTTAGCCATCGTGCTTTTGAAGGAGGTGCATTTTCAAGCCGCTGTGTGTATTTTTCCCACTCAGTCTGCGACATTACCATAAGCGTATCATCAAGCCCTGCTGTAATCACAAACTCTAACCCGAGTTCTTTTTTGAACTTGACAGGCATTACTACCCTGCCTTTATCGTCGACATTGTGCGTATAAGTTCCACCCAGCAACCGTTTTCACCATCCTTTCCTTAAATTTATCAAATTTGGTTTTTTACTACCACTTTAATACCACTTTGACTCCACTTGGATTTATTATACCATTTTCACAGCAAATGTCAACATAAATAATGAATATTTTTACTACTTTTTACTGCATTTTTTACCAAAATTCTATTAAAGCAAACAAAAACACGCAAATCAGTCTGATTTGCGTGTTTCGTATTGATTTAAAATTGAATTTATGTATTCTATGTATTCGTTTTTTACTGTTTGTGGATGTGTTATTTTAGCCAGGTTTCCAAAGCCTGAAATCCAAGCGAAAAACTGAGGGCTTATTTCAGCCGTTACAGTAAACGTAAATTGGTTGCCGTTTGGAATCATTATAACATCACTTCCAAAGCGATCTATCACCGCACCTGCAAGGCTGTTATCAAATAACAGTGAAACTTTTTCTTCTCTTCCGCCGAACATACCAAAAACTTTTGATGTATACGCCTCAATATTAAATTGACATAACGTCCTTTTTTGATCGAGCAATTCTATTTTCAGCATCTTATCAACGCGGTAGTGCTTGATTTTGTCGGCGTTGTCATCATAAGCAATAAGATAATAGTTTTCGCTAACCCAACTAAGTGCAAGCGGGCTTGCCATATACCGTTTGCCGTTACGGCGCAAGTGTTTTTTCTTGTCGGGAGTCCATTCAAAATAGTCAAACGTTATTTTACGGTCGGTTATTATTGCTTTATTTATATCATCTACATTGTAGTAGATAGTTTCATTCATCGTTTTTATGCGGTTTGTGACATACACCTGACCGCGAAGTTCTAATGCCTGATGTTTGCTTGTAAGCGACTCGAGTTTTGAAATGAGTTCATCACTTTTTTTGCGGGTAATAAATCTCGAAGACTGAACCGCGTCGACAAGAAGTTTGAGTTCAGGTAACTGGAAATCACGAGATGCCAAACGATATTCAAAACGATTTGATGTTTTTTGTTTTATTATATCTGCACCGTAAAGATTGCTAAGAGCCGATATATCCTCGTAGATTGCTTTTCGTTCGGCATACACACCGTAATTTTCAAGTTTAGCAATAATTTCGGCTACAGTGATACCTTTTTCGCCGTCTGTTTCATTTTTCAAAATATCATAAATGTAGAGTATTTTTAGGCGTTGAGCTTCTGTTTTAACCACAGTTTTATCCCTTTGCTTTTTCTATAAATTTAAGTACATCTTCAAGGTATTGTTTTGCGCTTTGCATCGGCTCCTCGTAGCTTGCTAAAAATTCCGATGCATCTTCTTTGGTAAAACGGACAAATTCATTGTCGTATTTTATTTTAAGGGTCTTACGTATTTGCTCAAGTTGCATAAATCTATCATCGTAATATTCGTATGCTTCTGCAGTTATATCTCCGCTTTCTACAAGGTCTGCAAGAGTATACATCTGCTTGCCGACACTTATAACGGCATTTTCGTATTCTGCCATAGTATCGGCTATCTGCTGTTTTTGAGATTTTGTAGGACGTGAAACGCACGAAAACAGCGAAAACGCAATAACAATAAGCATTAAAAGAGATACTGTTTTTTTCATAAATTTCTCCTCGTTTTTCATCTTTAAACTACACCATAAACAAGCGGTTGTTTTTCGGGCTTTTTATCAGTAATTTCAAGAGAAGACAAGTATTTTTTTACAACATCGCTTACATCATTTTTTGATGTATGAAAAATTGCAACCGTGTCCCCTGCGCACACCCGCTCGCCTGTCTTTTTGGTCATAACAATACCTGCAGATAAGTCAATTTTGCCATCTTTAACAGTTCTGCCTGCGCCAAGCATACACGCGCATATACCTATTTGTTCTGCATCCATTTTTGAAATGTATCCGTCCTTGTTGCTTTTTACGGAAACGGTAATAGGAGCTTTACACAAAAGGTCGGGATTTTGCACATATTTTTTGTCACTGCCCTGTGCTTCGATCCATTCACACAGTTTGTCTAGTGCCCTGCCGCTATCAACCGCTTGATGCACCATTTCCAAAGCTGTTTTTTCATTTAATTTAAGAGAAAGTTGAACCATTGAAGATGCAAGTGCAAAACTAACTGTTTTTAAATCTTCAGGGCCACCGCCGTTTAGCACATCAATAGCCTCTTTGATTTCAAGCGCATTTCCTACATTATTACCAAGAGGTATATCCATATTGGTTATCAGTGCGCATACATTTCGACCAAGAGATTTGCCAAGGCTTACCATCTCTCTTGCCAGTTCCCTGGCTTGTTTTTCCGTTTTTAAAAAAGCGCCGCTTCCCATCTTTACATCCAAAACAATCGAGTGGGCGCCCGCAGCAAGTTTTTTACTCATAATACTCGACGCAATAAGCGGCATACTGTCAACAGTTGCCGTAACATCACGAAGAGCGTATAGTTTTTTATCGGCAGGGGTGAGATTACCCGACTGACCTACAAGTGCTATCCCTACTTTTCTCACCTGCTGCAAAAACTCATTGTGAGATAACGATGTGTTATAGCCTGCAAATGCCTCGAGTTTATCAACTGTTCCACCGGTATGACCAAGCCCGCGTCCGCTCATTTTAGCTATCACAGCACCAAGTGATGCAACTATAGGTGCAACAATCAGCGAAGTTTTATCTCCCACGCCGCCGGTACTGTGTTTATCTACCGTTTTATCGCCAAACTCTGACAAATCGACAATATCTCCCGACAGCATCATTGAATTTGTAAGAATTGCGGTTTCTTCACTTGTCATACCCGAAAAATACACTGCCATTGCAAGCGCCGACATTTGATAATCGGGAATTGTACCGTCAGTAAAGCCGTTTATGGCAAATTCTATTTCGGCTTTGGTAAGTTGATGGCCGTCACGCTTTTTCTTTATAATATCATACATTCTCATATTATTTCTCCAATGCAAAGCTGAGCGGTAAAAGTTTAAACAAAGTGTGTTTTTCAAAGCCATTTGGCGTTACAAGTAATATTTCGAAATCCTTAGAGCAAAACTCACTCATAACCTGCCTGCAAACACCGCAAGGAGCGCACGCTTTTGTAACGGTTGCGTTTTTACCGCCTGCAATTGCGATTTTTTTAAAATTGCGTTTGCCTTCCGACACCGCTTTAAAAAAAGCAGTGCGTTCGGCACATACCGTTGGTGTAAAAGCGGAATTTTCAATGTTACAGCCGGTATAAACACTTCCATCATCACATAAAAGTGCAGCGCCGACAGTAAAAAACGAATATGGTGAATAGGAGTTTTTCATTTGCTCTGTCGCAATGGCGCAAAGTTTATTATCTGTCATAATATCTCTCCTTCGGTAATATCACAGCCAAACATATTTGCAACGGTTTTACCAATGCAGGCAAACGAGTTTTTAGTACCGAAATTGCAAGGCTCAACAGAATCTGAGTATATCAATACCGGTACATATTCTCGAGTGTGATCTGTGGAATTGTCACAAGGGTCACAGCCGTGATCCGCCGTAATAATAAGAGCATCATCACTGTTTAGTTTTTCTAATAACTTGGGTAAAAACGCATCAAACTCGGCAATTGCCTTTGCATATCCGTCGGCGTCGTTGCGATGGCCATAAAGAGTATCAAAATCAACAAGATTTACAAAGCACAAACCATTAAAATCTTCATTTGTCAGTTGCAAAGTTTTTTGCATACCGTCAGCGTTGGATATTGTGCGAATTGTACGGGATATACCCACACCCGCAAAAATGTCGGTTATCTTACCTACCGCAATTGTATCAAAACCGTTTTGGCACAGCACATCCAAAACTGTTTTGCCCGTAGGTTTAAGCGAAAAATCGTGACGGTTTGCCGTTCGTTTAAACTCACCGTTTTCAGTTATAAACGGACGTGCTATAACCCTGCTTACAGCATAATCTCCTACAAGTATTTTACGTGCCTTTTCACAGCAACTATAAAGTTCATCAATCGGTACAACATCTTCATGCGCCGCAATTTGAAAAACGCTGTCAGCTGAAGTGTAGCAAATAAGTGCGCCCGTTTTAATATGTTGTTCACCGTAATCCCGAATAACCTCTGTACCCGAATATGCTTTATTGCACAAAATTGGGCGATTAAAAGCCTCTTCCAATTTTTTAATAACATTAGAAGGCAAGCCTTTTTCAAATACCGGACTTGGCTTTTTTGACACAATGCCGGCCATTTCCCAATGACCTGTTGTCGTATCCTTGCCGTTAGAAAGTTCTACAAGCCTGCCGTGTTTAGCAATAGGTTTTTCATATTTGCTGCCAACACTAACACCGTCAATGTTAAATAGGCCAAGTTTTTTAAGGTTGTCAGCTTTAAAATATTTTGAGTTTGACACGCTTTTCAAAGTATTGGCACCACTGTCACCAAAAAGGTGAGCGTCGGGTAAGGCGCCAATACCAAAACTGTCAAGGACAATTACAAATACCCTTTTCATATAGAATCCATCTCCCGTGCTGTTTCAAGCGCTATTTCCATCATTTGAGTAAACGAGGTTTCACGCTGTGCAGATGTTGTAGCTTCACCCGTTATAATGTTATCGGATACGGTACATATTGCAAGCGCGCGTTTTTTAGCAAAAGCGGCATTGGCATAAAGCGCCGCAGCCTCCATTTCTACAGCGAGTACACCAAGGTTTATCAATCCTTTGTTACTGTCAGGGTTTGCATTATAAAAAGTATCACTTGAAAAGATGTTGCCTACAGTAAAGTTTACACCCTTTTCCTCACAGTATTTTACAGCCTTTGACATTAATGTATAATCGCAAATTGGCGCGTAAATTCCGTTTACACCAAACTGCAACATATAGTTTGAATTTGTAGATGCGCCCATACCGATAATAATATCTCTGATTTTTATATCTTTTGACAGAGCGCCGCAAGAGCCGATGCGGATTATATTTGAAACATCATAAAAGTTAAACAATTCATAACTGTATATACCCATTGATGCCATGCCCATACCCGAAGCCATAACGCTAACAGGTACGCCTTTATATGTGCCTGTATAACCGTAAACACCACGAACATTATTAACAAGCTTTGCGTTTTGCAAAAAGTTTTCGGCAATAAATTTTGAGCGCAGCGGGTCGCCGGGCATTAAAACCGTTTTTGCAAAATCACCTTTATTGGCATTTATATGCGGTGTTGGAACTGACATAGTTACATCTCCTTTACAAGTTTAATTATTCTTGATGTGCCAAGCCTTGATGCACCTAAACGCAAAAACTCATCGGCATCGTCAAGCGTTGAAATACCGCCCGCCGCCTTAATTTTAAGGTGAGGTGCGGCATATTTTTTAAAAAGCTTTATATCATCAAAAGTAGCACCACCCTTTGAAAAGCCTGTGGAGGTTTTTATAAAATCGGCGCCCGAGCGCGAAACAATATCGCACATAACGATTTTCTCATCTTCACAAAGCAAGCAAGTTTCAATAATTACTTTTAAAATTTTATCACCGCAAAGCAATTTTTGCGCTTTAAGTTCGTCTAAAATTTTATCGGTGTTTCCCGATTTTAAATCTCCTAAGTTTATAACTGTATCTATCTCATCTGCACCGTTTTTAAGAGCATTTTCCGTTTCATAAAGTTTAGCGTTTTTTGTCATATACCCATTTGGAAAACCAACAACGGTACAAACAGGAATCTCACCCAAAAGGTAGTCTGATGCCGGCTTTACAAACGACGGAGGAATGCAAACTGATGCCGTACAATACTCACGTGCCTCGTCACACGCATATTTGATATCATCCCACACTGCAACGGGTGATAAAACCGTATGGTCAACTGCCGATAAAATTGATTTTATATCCATATTAATCACCTTTAAATTTAGTTAATTTGATTATATCACGCGCGTGAGACAATTGCAACGAGTGATTGACTTGCCAATTTTTTTCTTTTATAATATTTTAGAGGTGATATTAATGACTGATTGTAAAAAGTGGAAAACCGCATTATCTCTAGGCAACTTTACGACCGAGGTTTTTGATAAGTTAAAATCCTGCGGCATTGAATACATAGAGGTGTCGCCGCACAGAGATATAATTGACACGGTTGATTTTGATATGATACAACGCGAAAGCGAGAGAACCGGCGTTAAGGTATGGTCATTTCATTTGCCGTTTGGCGGCAAAAAGTATGACATCTCACATATTGACGAAAAAACACGAGCATTTACTATAGAGGCTGACAAGCATTACATAAAAACAGCACATTCTCTTGGGGCGAAAGTTGCTGTTATTCACCCCAGCGGCGAGCCGATAGAGCAAAGTAAACGTCAGTTATATATGGAATGTTGCAAGAAGTCTTTAAAAGAACTTGCAGACTATGCTGAGAGTTTAGGGATAGTTTTGGCAGTAGAAGATTTGCCGCGCACCTGCCTTGGCAGAGATACAAAAGAAATGATAGAACTTGTTGAATGTGACAGCCGCCTTCGTGTTTGCTTTGATGTAAACCACCTGCTTTGCGACTCACACGAACAATTCATTTGCGAACTTGGTGATAAAATTGTAACCCTGCATATATCAGATTATGATTTTGTTGACGAAATGCATGCAATGCCGGGTTGTGCTCTTATTGACTGGCATAAACTTATAACACTTCTTGAAAAAGCAGATTACAATGGTCCGTTTCTTTACGAGGTTGCATTGGCAGGGCGTGACCTTCGCGGCTTTGTTTCACCTAAAACAAGTTTTCAAGATGTAGTTGAAAACCATTACAATATAAAAACATTTACAGGGGCAAGCAAAAAGTTATAAAGTTTTAATAACACGCATAAATTTGATGTTTTTGCGTGTTATTTTTTGTTTTATAAATAAATTAACGCATTGAAAATTATAGATGTTTTGATTAAATTATAAAATATACGAGGTGTGTTGCTTGACAAATAATTGTGTATATGTTATTATTCTTTCAACATAAGTAAAGGAAGTGAAAGCGAAATGGATGACAGCGGCAGTACTGACGCTGAAGAAAACAATTGCGTAGTTTTCAGTTCATTTCACCTAATTTTGTAAATACGGGCATAGCCTATGCGTAAACAAAATTTGCATAGGTTATGCTTTTTGCGTTTATTTTACAAATTTTAAAGAGGTAAATGATGATAGGAGCAGTTTTTTTACAAGTTATATTAATATTTCTAAATGCAATTTTTGCAAGTGCAGAAATCGCTGTTATTTCAACCAACTCACAAAAACTTGAAAAGTTATCGGAAGATGGCAGTAAACGCGCCAAGCGCTTACTTTCGCTTACAGAAAACCCATCAAAGTTTTTATCTACAATTCAGGTTGCCATAACACTCGCAGCCCTTTTGGGAAGTGCGTATGCTGCAGACACATTTTCCGACCCGTTAGTAAGTTGGCTTATCAGCATAGGCGTTCCGGTGTCGAAAAGTGTATTAAACAGCCTTTCTGTATTCTTAATTACAATTATACTTTCGTATTTCAGCATTGTTTTCGGTGAGCTTGTGCCCAAACGGCTTGCTATGAAAAATGCAGAAAAAATGTCGCTTGCACTATCGGGTCTTTTAAAAGCAGTTTCTTTATGCTTTGCACCGTTTGTATGGGTACTTACAAAGTCAACAAATGCCGTTTTAAGAATGCTAAGAATTGACCCTAACGAGCAAGACGATCAGGTAACTGAAGAAGAAATTCTTATGATGCTTGATTCGGGAAGTGAGCAAGGAACCATTGACAGCCTTGAAAACGAAATGATACAAAATGTGTTTGAATTTGATGATATTTCGGTATCTGAAATTTGCACGCACAGACTTGATGTTGTATTTCTCTTTACAGAAGACGGCATTGATGAATGGAAAAAGACGATACGCGAAACAAACCATACATATTATCCGATTTGCCGTGAAAGCAGTGATGACGTAATCGGGGTGCTCAGTACCAAAAAGTTTTTCCGTTCGGATTGTGATTCTATTGAAGCTGCAATAGAAAATGCTTGTGACAAAGCATATCTTGTACCTGAAAACACAAAAGCTGACGTATTGTTTACAAATATGAAAGCGGAACGCAACTATTTTGCGGTTGTTGTTGACGAGTATGGCGGAACAAGCGGCGTTATTACCTTACATGATCTTATTGAGTTATTAGTCGGCGACCTTTTTGAAAAAGAAGACAACGCACCCACTGAAATTCGTAAAATTGATGACAACAAATGGGAAATTGTCGGTGCCGCACCGCTTGTAGATGTAGCAGAGGAACTTAATATTGAATTTGAAACCGAGGAGTGTGACACTTTCGGCGGTTACATTTTTGGTATTATCGGCAGGGTACCTGATGACGGTGAGGTGCTTGACCTTGAAACAGACAGACTTAAAATCAAAGTCACCTCTGTTGAAGAACGCAGAATAGACAAAACAACGGTTATTAAAAAAGAACTAAGCGATATAGAACAGCAAAACGATTAAAAGGGAAGTTTTAAAACTTCCCTTTTTTATTTGCAGGGCTATTCAAAATCTCACCGTTTTCGTCAAAGCGCGAACCATGGCAGGAACAGTCCCAACTATGTTCATACAAATTCCATTTAAGTGCACAACCCATATGGGTACAGCGGGGTTTTGTGGGCGTTAAAATTCCGTACACTGACTCAAACGCATTTGTCAAAAGTTGTGGATGCATTAACGAGCGTGACGGAGAAAACAGTTTAGAATATTTATTCTTGCGGTTTTGCACAAGGTCACAAAGCAATGATGCCGATACCATTGACAACGACATTCCCCACTTATTAAATCCGGTTGCGACAAATAGGTTGGGTGTGAGTTTTGAATACTCTCCGATATATGCAATACCGTCAAGTGTTATACAGTCTTGTGCCGCAAAACGCGTTTTTATTTTTGCTTCGGGATAATGTGTTCTTACAAACTGCATAAGTTCATCATACCCTCCGCCATGCTTGCCTGTTCGGTGTCCGCCGCCGCCCACAAGTAACATGCCATTATAATTTCTAAAAGTCATATCGGTTTTTTTACATCCTACATACATTCCTTCAATATCAGGCGCATTTTCAAGGGCGAGCAGATAGGAACGGTGCTGATACATTTTTAAAAAATATCCGCCGTGTTTATTTATGATAGGAAAATGGGTTGCAACAATAATTTTTGATGCATAAATTTTACAAGTATCTGTATAAACAATATTCTTTTCAATTTTACGAGCAATTGTGCGTTCGTATATTTCAAGATCATTACAAATTGAAGATACAAACTTAAGCGGATTAAACTGTGCTTGTTTTTCAAAACATACAGCACCCGAATTTGCTGTTTTTATTGGTAAATTTGTTTTGAGTTTTGCGTTATACCCTATTTCTTTTAAAACTTCAATTTCGCGCTCAAGTTTTTTACGGTCTGTTGAATAGACATAGTTATCTTTGATTTCAAAATCGCAATCTATATTTTGACAGATATTACGGTAGTCTTTAAGCGCCGATAAGTTTGCCTCGAGATAATCTTTTGCAGCGTCGACACCGTACTTTTCAAAAATATCCGTATAAATCAGTCCGTGCTGAGCGGTTATTTTTCCGGTTGTATTTGCAGTTGTTTTATCGCATATACGGTTTGCCTCAATTATTATGCAATCAGCCCCGCTTTGAGCTAGTTTATATCCGCATAAAATTCCTGCCAAACCACCTCCGATTATCAGTATATCGGTAGTTTTGTTTTGGGTAAGTCTTTCAAAACGCTTAACCTTTACCGATTGTTGCCAAATGCTTTTCATAATTAAATCACCAATATAAGTTTTGGCTTTAAAGGGATAAAATATTTAAGTTGATTTAATAAAATTAATATGTTAATATATTTTTGTATGCGCCCGTAGTTCAGCTGGATAGAGCGTCAGACTCCGACTCTGAAGGCCGCTGGTTCGAATCCAGTCGGGCGCGCCAACAAAAAGCGACAAGGTTTTATTAAGCCTTGTCGCTTTTTTCTTATTATATCTCTAATAAAACATATCTTTTTTATATATTTTTAATTATATTATTGAAATAATAATTTTTATATAATATAATGTATCGTTAGAAAAGTACGCAATAACAGAGGTAGAAAAATGGAAGATAAAAACTTAAAACTTGCACAACTTTTGTTTCCCGATATAACAAAACTTCCGCAGGATATGGAAAATGAATTTCCACCGCGTGAACTTGAAGAGGGTGCAAAAGTTACACGAATTGCACCGTCACCCACCGGCTTTGTGCACTTTGGAAACCTGTTTCCCGCAATGGTTTCAGAACGGCTTGCCAGTCAAAGCGGCGGCGTGTTTATACTCAGAATTGAAGATACCGATTCGCAGCGCAAGGTGGAGGGTGCAGTTGAAACAATTATAAATTCATTTGCACATTACGGTCTTATTTTTGACGAAGGTGCAACAGCTGACGGCGACAGCGGAAATTACGGTCCGTACAGTCAATCGCAACGTGCCCACATTTATCATGTATTTGCCAAAGACCTCGTTATAAGAGGGCTTGCCTACCCCTGCTTTTATACTAAAGACGAACTTTCAGTGCTTCGTGAAAAGCAAGAAAAACTTAAAGTTTTACCCGGTGTTTACGGCGAATGGTCAAAGTACCGTGATGCCGACTATGACACAGTAAAACAGCTTATTGACAGCGGTGTTCCGTATGTTTTAAGACTGCGTTCTCCCGGAAAAGTGGGCGGAAGAATTAAGTTTACAGATGTTATCAAAGGAAATCTTGAACTTGATGAAAACTATGTTGATCAGGTTTTATTAAAAAGTGACGGAATACCGACATATCACTTTGCACATGCAGTAGATGACCACCTTATGCGCGTAACCCATGTCATTCGCGGCGAAGAGTGGTTGCCGTCATTGCCGCTTCATATTCAACTTTTTAATCTACTTGGGTTTAAACTACCCAAATATTTGCACATTTCTCTGCTTATGAAGCAAGACGGGACAGCAAAGCGCAAACTTTCAAAACGTCACGATCCTGAGGCGGCGCTTACCTATTACAGAGAAAAAGGATATCCGGTTAAGGCTGTACGCGAATATGTAATGACATTACTTAACTCAAATTATGAGGAGTGGAGAATGCAAAACCCACTTAAGCCGCTTGATGATTTTAAATTTACAACAGCAAAAATGGCTCACAGCGGTTCTCTGTTTGACCTTGACAAACTTGACGATGTATCTAAAAACGCAATCAGCACAATGACAGCTACAGAGGTAACGGATGAGGTTATAAGTTGGGCAAAAGATTTTGACAATGAACTTTACACTTTGCTTTCATCTGACACTGATTATGCAAAGCGCATTTTTGAAATTGGCAGAAACGATGCAAAGCCACGCAAGGACCTTGCAAAATGGAGTGATGTCAAAGATTATGTTGATTTGTTTTTTGACAGCCTTTATTCAATTAAAGATCAATTCCCTGAAAATGTGTCAAAAGAAGATACTCTTGAGATATTAAACAGATATAAAAATATTTACAGTTCAAGCGATGACTCGCAGCAATGGTTTGAAAGACTTAAAACAATTGCCGAGGATATGGGGTACGCCCAAAAGCCCAAAGACTATAAAAAAGAGCCTGACAAATACAAAGGACATGTAGGCGACATTAGTATGGTATTGCGCGTTGCTGTAACAGGTAAAACAAAATCACCCGACCTTTACAGTATTATGCAGATTATAGGTACTGATAAGGTTATGCAAAGGCTTGACAGCGCAATAAAATATGTGGAGGAAAGATAAAGTGGAAGAACTTACATCGTTTTTTATACACGACATAATTGACAAACAGATTGCTGACGGGTTTTCAGAAAAAATTCACACCCGTTTTCCGCCTGAGCCCAACGGATATTTACACATAGGCAGTGCAAAGGCAATATTTATAAATCATTTTACAGCACAAAAATATAACGGACTTTTTAACTTGCGTTATGACGACACAAACCCTGTTAAAGAAGACGACGAATATGTGAAAAGTATTTATGAGGATTTAAAATGGCTTGGTTGTGAGCCAAACGGCGGCATTTTTTACGGTTCGGACTATTTTGACAAATGTTACGAATTTGCTGTTCAACTCATAAAGCAAGGCGATGCGTATGTATGTGATTTAAATGCCGAACAAATGCGCATTTACCGTGGTACTTTAACCGAGGCGGGCAAAGACAGCCCGTTCAGAAACCGTACAGTTGAGGAAAACCTTGAACTGTTTGAAAAAATGAAAAACGGTGAGTTTGAAGACGGTGCATGCACACTTCGTGCAAAGATTGATATGTCCAGCCCTAATATGAATATGCGTGACCCTGCCATATACAGAATTAGCCATACAAACCATCACCGCCAAGGTGACAAGTGGTGCATTTACCCGTTATACGATTTTGCGCACCCGATTCAAGATGCACTTGAGGGTATTACCCACTCGCTTTGCTCACTTGAATTTGAAAATCACCGTCCGCTATACGACTGGGTTGTTAATAAAATCGGTTTTGAGCATAAGCCGCACCAATATGAGTTTGCAAGACTTAATGTTACAAACACTGTTATGAGCAAACGCTATTTGCGTATGCTTGTTGAAACAGGAATTGTTGACGGTTGGGACGACCCGCGTATGCCCACTATTTGTGGTTTGCGCCGTCGCGGTTATACGCCCAGTTCTATTTTTGAGTTTGTTAAAAAGGCAGGCGTTTCAAAAGCATTTTCAATTGTCGATATAGGCTTGCTTGAACATTGTGTAAGAGATGAACTAAACTACTCTGCCCAGCGCCGTATTGCTGTTATCGAACCTGTCAAAGTTGTAATTGACAACTACCCCGATGACAAAATTGAATATTTCAAGGCAAATAACAACCCCAACAGTGAAACTGCCGGCACAAGAGATATTCCGTTTGGCAAAGAACTGTATATTGAAAAGGCAGATTTCAAAACCGAAAAGGTGCCGAAATTCTTTAGGCTTTACCCTGAAAACGAAGTGCGTCTTATGAACTCGTATATTATAAAATGCACAGGTTATGAAACAGACGAAAATGGCGAGGTTTCTGTAATTCACTGTACTGCCGACCTTGAAACAGGTTGTAATATGCCTGCAGACGGCAGAAAAATCAAAGGAACTATTCACTGGGTTTGTGCATCACAATGTGCAGATGCCGATATAATTAAGTATGACAGACTATTCACCGAAGAAAACCTTGTTACACTCCCCGAAGGCAAAAGTTACGGTGATTATTTAAATCCTGATTCAATAAAAAGATTTAGCGGCGCAAAAGTTGAACTGGCACTTGCCGATTGCAAGGTTTCAGACAAGTTCCAATTTGTCAGAACCGGTTATTTTTGCCGTGACAGCAAAGAAACCGATAAACTTGTATTTAACTCAATTGTTGAACTTCGTGACAGTAAAGGAAAATAGAAATGGGTTTATTTGAAGTATTTTTAACAGGTGTCGGACTTTCAATGGACGCATTTGCCGTTGCAATTTGCAAAGGCCTGAATATGAAAAAAATCAACTACCGACAAGCTATTATTATCGGTTTGTTTTTTGGTGGATTTCAGGCACTTATGCCATTTATCGGTTGGCTTATCGGTACAAGATTTGAACAGTATATTGTAAGCATTGACCATTGGATTGCCTTTATACTTCTTTCTTTTATCGGCGGCAAAATGCTGTATGATACTCTAAGCGAAAAAAATGACGACTGCGACACTCAATCTGACAATTCAAAGTTTGACTACAAAGAACTTTTGCTTATGGCAATTGCAACAAGCATTGATGCACTTGCTATGGGTATTATGTTTGCACTGCTCGGTGTAGGTATTTGGTCTGCTATATTAATTATAGGTATTACCACTTTTATACTTTCGATTTTTGGAGTATGCATTGGCAACAAGTTTGGAGTTTTATACAAGAAAAAAGCCGAAATTGCAGGCGGTGTTGTACTTATAATTTTAGGACTTAAAATTTTACTTGAACATCTTGGAATATTAAATTTCTAAATAAAAAAAGAGGGCAAAGGCAGGTTCTCATAAGGATGATTAAAACCTCGATGAATTTCATCGAGGTTTTTTATATGTTTATTAGATAGAACCAGCATCGCATTTGTAAGCACAAACGCTGCTTTTTGGGTGATACCCAAACCCTTTTAACAACAAACAAGAAAGATAAGTGATA
>JAZQJA010000023.1:0-1682 GCA_045541455.1 Eubacteriales bacterium | reverse complement strand
AATTTGGTTGTTCAGAATCAAGTAATTTAAGCTCCAGATATTCACCTGTGCGTATATCGACAATTTTTGTTTCCGGGGTTGTGACGGCAAGCGCGTCGGCTGAGGCCTTGCTGTAGTTAACAAGCGCCGCTGCTACCTTTTTATCGGCTGCCTTGTCAGACTCGGTTGCATCTTCACTGTAGAACGCATCGCCCATAACAACCGCTTCGGCATAATCAGCTACCGAAAGCTGTTTACTTGCGCCGTAAACTATCTCGCTGTAATCTTGATTTAATGCAACAATTGTGGGCAACCACAAAATATCTAAATCTTTAGCCGAAAGATTTGGTATTGTGAACATTTGCGCGTCTTCGGACAGTATTGAACCTGCAAAGCAGGACGCAGTATGCTCGGTTAAAATTTGAGATTTATATTCCTGTTCAGCGTTTACAACATAAAGCTTTACCTCTGAATCGTACGGAGGCTCAAAGTGGAAATTAAGCGCAAAGCTGCCGTCGTCGGCATATGTAATATTTGTGCCTAAAAGCTTCCAGTCAATATTGGTGGAGTCCGCAATGCCCAATTCAGCAGGTTTGGTAAACGAAGGATATTCATTGCCTCTGCCTGCATACCAATCGCCGCCATTTTCAGCCCAAGCAAGGTCGGGCATATTAGAAACAGCATCAAGACCGTTCATTTCATCAATAGTAAGCTGTTTAATTTCATCATTACTATAATTAAATTCGACAATACTTCCACCGAAATAATACGAGGATTTTGCAACTTTATCAGTATAAACAGCAGAAAAAGCTTCATTTTTAGTAAAATGATACGCTGCACCATTACCATTTGTAAGGTCAGATACGCGGTAAGGTTCATATCCGATAGAAATCATATTACTAATCATAGAACCGTTACCATTACCCATTGATACCGCACCGTATGAATGACCGTCGGGACTATAAAAATCGTTACTGTAAATGAGAATATCATTAGCACGTACAATGTTATTTTTCGCTAGACAAACAAGCGAGGCTGCACCGGCAAAATGACCATTTGAGCCTGATACACCAACGTAACTATTTATCAATGAACAATTTTCAAGTGTAATTGTGCAATTACTATCACTCTTAACTTCACCTATAAAGCCACCGGAATAGCTACTATAAAAATATGAATTTTTTATAGTAACATTTTTAATAGTAACGTTTCCGTCTGCTATTGGGAACAAGCCGCCGCGCGAGTCATCACTACGCACACCATAGATTTCTACACCGTTTCCGTCAAAGTGACCTTCAAATGCTGTTCCGGACCATACCTTTTTGAAGTCAGTATTTGCAGGATTTTCAAACCATGCTTTAACATCAGCCGCACTATTAAGTTCACCTATATCGGTGCTTGTCATATAAAATGCATCAATACCGTCATCAACTTCAAAGTAGGCACCTTTGGTTGAAAGATTTGTTCCGTCAGCATTCTTAGGTATGCCGCGCATAAGCATATACATTTGCGCTGCAGTTTCTACAATATATGGATTGCTTTCTGAATTTGCCTTGCTTGGATCTTTTAGCACAAAAGCTTGACCTTCATTAGTTTGACTTCTAATACTGATGATACCCTTTGCGTTCTCGTTATCTACGCGAGGCACAATTGACGGATACTCACCCTCGGCGCCGTAAAGCCAAACGGTATCCCAGTCAAGA
>JAZQJA010000022.1:0-61852 GCA_045541455.1 Eubacteriales bacterium | reverse complement strand
GAGCGGTCAATGAGCAGAAAAGGCGCAAAGCGTCTTTGTCCCTTTCAGCGCGCCATAAAAGGACATATCCCATAAGGGATGTGTCCTTTTATATTGTAATCGGTAGGGACTCGAACCCTGTGAGGGCAGCTGCCGTAAAGCAAAACAGTCCGGTGGAGTGTTTTGTAGGCAGATGGTGCGAAATTGGGTACCGCGAGCAGTGCGGAGCGGTCAATGAGCAGAAAAGGCGCAAAGCGTCTTTGTCCCTTTCAGCGCGCCATAAAAGGACATATCCCATAAGGGATGTGTCCTTTTATATTGTAATCGGTAGGGACTCGAACCCCTATAAATAAAAAAGCGAGGAATTCCTCGCTTTTTTATTTACTGCCGTATTTATTCATTGCACGATTAAGTAGCATTTGTTGTTCTTCAGAAAGTGCGTTATCGTTAACAATAGCCAGTTGTTTATCTGTGAGAGGCTCTGTCCCGCCGTACTGAGCATCTGTTAAATTTGCGTGTTGTTTGTTTCTTTCGCTGTTTTGTAACCGTAGTTTGTGTTCTTCTTGCTGTCTGTCAAGCGCTGTATCGTTATTTAAAATATATTTTTCGAAAAAACAATAGCGGTGACCGGGGTTATCATCACTCCACGGTTTGTATTCTCTGTCAAGTGGTAATAAGTCGTGTATATCCGGCATATATCTTCCGTCGGTTAGTTTGGTTGCTTGAACAAGATACTCCTTGTCGTATGGAATGTAATTTGAACATTCATTTGTAACGTGCAGTTTGTATTCACCGTTTTGATATACCACACCAAACGAGTCGGAAATTTCAATAATATCCGATTCGTTTATATCTCCGTAGTATGCTTTTAACACCTTCATTTCTACTGTGGTAGATGCGTAGATAACCGAAATATTTTCAAAGTTGGTAATATGGTAACCGACAGTCTGATATGAATTGCCGGTAGTTTCACCTTTAAAAATCACACTGCTTTCAAGATTGGTGGCTGAAAGCCAGTTTTCAAGGTCCTTTTTTGTTCCTACATCGTTGTTTGCCTCAAATTCAAACTCGGGCAGACGATATTTTGCATAGTCAACGTTGTGACTTGTAACTTCGTAGCAATTGAGGTTTTCTAACCACTCTACAGTACAGCCGGGGTGAATTTTTTTTAAAAATTCTTTTATCTCTTTTTCGGTGGGCGGTGGCGTTTCTTCTTCTGTTATGTCAATTTCTATACCATTATTTGAAATCGGCACATCATTATTGTTTATAACTATTTCATCGTAAGGCCCTATGTCAGCGTTAACAACGGTTTCATCCGATACGGTGGTGTTAATGTTACCGCCCGAAAATGCAATATCCACTTCTTGTTTACTTTTACATCCGCTTAAAAACAAAACCGATAAAATTAATAATAAAAAGAGTTTTTTCATATTATCACCTCCATCTATAATTGTAACGAAGGACTTTATTTGTTGCAGTTATATTGCACAAAATATTAAAACTGGTTTTGTTGAATTTTACAAAACACCGTCTTTTAACAGTTTGCGATACGCTTTGTATTCGGGCATTACACTTTCTATAACGTCGTAAAAAGCGGGGGAGTGGTTTTTTTGCTTTATGTGTGCAAGTTCGTGAACTATAACATAATCAATTGCATCTTTGGGATATGCCATAAGATATAACGAAAAACAAAGCGAGTTTTTTGCACTGCAACTGCCAAACCGGGTTTTAGCACCCGTTATTTTAATATCACTAAACTCAACACCCATAATATTTGCATAGTGTTCGGCGCGGAAAGGTATGTACTGCAACGCTTTTTGTTTTAATTCATCTTCACGTATATTTTGTAAAAGATTTTCTTTTTTAATAATTTGTGCGCGCCTGTTTTCAATCCATTTTATATGCTTTGCAACAAACATATCAATTTGCGATTTGTTTGTCAAAAACGGCGCTTTCACCGTTACAGTTCCGTCTTTTTGCACACAAAGGCAAAGGGTTTTTCGGTCAGAATAAATAATTTTATAATCCATATCATTTTTAAAAATGCGCAGAGAATTAAACTTCTCTGCGCACCCTTATTATAATTTTGAAACAATTTCCATTGTGTCTTTTGCAATTGCAAGTTCTTCGTTTGTGGGGATAACAAGAAGCATTGTTTTTGAATCTGCAGTAGAAATAACTGCATTTTCACCACGAATCTGATTTTTCTCTTGGTCGAGATAAGCCCCAATAAAGCCCAAGCGATCAGCAATATATTTACGAACGGTTGTGTTGTTTTCGCCAAGACCTGCTGTAAATACAACAGCGTCAATTCCACCCATAGCCATAGCGTATGCACCAATGTATTTTGCTACCTGATATGACAGCATACGAAGTACACGCTCTGCATCCGCATTACCTGATTTTGCTGCCTCTTCAATATCTCTGAAATCGCTTGAAAAACCTGACACGCCAAGCGCACCCGACTCTTTATTTAGCATACTGTTAACCTGCGCGGGTGTAAGCCCTTCTTTTTCCATAATGTAGGTAACAATTGCAGGGTCAATGTCACCGCAGCGTGTACCCATCATAACACCTGCAAGTGGAGTAAAGCCCATTGAAGTGTCAATGCTTTTGCCACCGTTTACAGCAGTTATTGACGAACCGTTGCCCAAATGGCAAGTAACTATTTTAAGTTCGGTTATATCCTTGTTTAGAAACTTTGCACACTCGTTTGCAACAAATTTATGTGATGTTCCGTGTGCACCAAAACGGCGTATACCGTATTCTTTATGGTATTTTTCAGGCAACGGATATTGCCATGCAACATCAGGCATTGTCTGATGAAAAGATGTATCAAACACAGCAACCTGTGGCACGTTTTCACCCATAACCGAAACACAAGCACGCATACCGGTAACGGCAGGCGGATTGTGCAGCGGAGCAAAATCGGTTAACTCTTCAATCTTGTTAATTTTATCAGTATCAAGCAATGTGCTCTCAGGGAAAATTTCACCGCCGTTAACAACCCTGTGACCTATAGCCGCAATTTCCGATACATCACTTATAACGCCGTACTGAGCGTCTGTAAGATATTTGATTACAAGACGGATAGCGGTTGCGTGGTCGGGCATATCATACGAAAGTTCAATATATTTTTCGCCTGCGGTCTGCTTGAAAAAGCCGTCTGCTATACCAATTCTTTCGCAAAGACCCTTTGCAAGACACTTGCCGTTTTCCATATCAATAAATTGGTACTTTACCGATGAACTTCCGGCATTGATAACAAGAATTTTCATTAATATATCTCCTTAACTATTGTTTTAAATTTAACTCTTGAATGAACTTATAAATGATTATATAATATAAATTGAAAACTTTCAAGACGAAAGGATAAAATCCTAATGGTAAACGCAGTAATATGCGAATTCAATCCGTTTCATAACGGTCATAAATATCTTTTAAATGCCGCAAAAGAAAAAACGGGCGCCGAATACACCGTGTGTTTTATGAGCGGTAACTTTGTTCAGCGCGGCGAAATGGCGGTGTGTGACAAGCACAGCCGTGCTGCAGCGGCAGTCCGGCACGGCGCTGACCTTGTGTTTGAAATCCCAACAGCCTATGTCCTTGCAAGTGCGGCTGTTTTTGCAAATGCGGGTGTAAGCCTTGCCTCCTCGCTCGGCGTTGACACAACACTGTGCTTTGGTTGTGAAGCAGATGACATTTCTCCACTTTACCGCCTTGCTAAAACAAATAAAGAACAACTTGCACACAGCTTTCAAAAAGCGGTATCCGGCGGTAAAAGTTATGCTGCTGCCGTTATGCAGGCTTATAAAGAGTGTGGTGCAAACGATGCTGATTTATTAAACAGCCCTAACAATTTGCTCGCTTTCGAGTATATAAAGGCGGTGGTTGAACAAAACAGCAATATTGACACACTTGGCATACACAGAATAGGCACAAGCCACGACGGGCAAAAGCCCAGCGGTATTTTTGCAAGTGCATCATATATTCGTAATCACCAAAACGAAAATCTCTCACAGTATCTGCCCGAGGACTTTAATTTTGCAATAGATAAAAAAATATTTGATACCGTACTGCTTTATTCTATATATTCAAAAACGTCAGATGAGCTTTTGCAGTATGCCGATATAACCGAAGGTCTTGAAAACAGATTTTTCAATGCCGCGCGAACCGCCAAAACAGCAGATGAACTTATAACTCTTGTTAAAAGTAAACGCTATACACATGCAAAACTGCGTCGTGCTGCTATGAATGTGCTTATAGGCACACCTAAAGATTTGCACAAGCAAAAGCCGCCGTATTTGCGTGTTTTGGCGTTTAACAGTAACGGACGTGCGCTGTTAAAACAACTGTCCGATACTGCATCGGTACCTATTGTAACAAAACCTGCCACTATTTCAGGTCTTAAACTCTTTAAACTGGAGTGCAGTGCTACGGATATATATGATTTTTGCTCAAAAAACCGTCATGGCGGAGGTAGGGAATACCGCATGTCGCCGGTTTATGTTAAATAAATAGGAGTGAATGATATGAAAATAGTTATTGCAGGACTTGGCAAAACGGGAATCACACTTATGCGTGTGATTGCAAATGAGGGGCACTCTGTAACCGTTATAGATAAAAACGCTAAAACTGTCAGCAATGCCGAGCGGGAGTGCAAGGTTGAGGCAGTTTGCGGTAACTGTGCGCTTTCTGATGTTTTGGCGGCCGCAGATGTATCTTTTGCAGATTTGTTTATTGCCGCATCGGGCAGTGACGAACTTAATTTTATAAGTTGTCTTTCGGCAAAGAAAATGGGTGCTAAGCGCACCGCGGCGGTGTCACATTCAAGAGAGTTTTTAAAAGAACTTCCGTTTGTGTCAAACCTTTGCGGTATTGATTATGTGGTTAATCCCGAATTTGAAACGGCAAGCGAAATTTTCAGGGCGCTTAGAATGCCGGCGGCAACAAATGTTATGAGTTTTGCAGGCGGAAAGGCAGAACTTGCCAAAATGGAAGTTTGCGACGGCGCTGAAATTATCGGTAAAACCTTGGCGGCGGTCCGTTCTTCAACAAAACTTTCGGTGCTTGTTTGTGCAGTAGTGCGTGACGAAAAAACAATTATACCCGACGGCAGTTTTGAAATTGCACGCGGTGATATTATATTTATAACAGGCCCTCACGCCGACCTCTATGCGTTTATGAAAGTTATCGGTATGCCGGTAAATAAAATCAAAGATATTCTGATAATCGGAAGCAGTAAAGTTGCACTGTTTTTGGCAAAACTGCTTGAAAAAACGAGTATTAATGTAAAACTCATCGAAAAAGACGAGACTCAGTGTAAAGAAATGTCGGATATGCTTTGTAAAGCAAAGGTTATCTGTGCTGATCCGTTTGACAGTTCTCTTTTGGCAAAAGAGGGCGTTCAAAGTGCAGACTGCTGTATTGCACTGTCTGACGATGATGAACAAAATGTAATCGTTTCGATGTATGCAAAGTCGGGCGGCGGGAAAATAATCACAAAAGTCGCAAAGCCTGCACTTTGTGAAATGCTTCCGTATATGAGTTTCAACAGTTCTGTAGTTTCGGTTGAAAAAACCGTGTCGCGCATCGCGCTGTCGTTTGTGCGTGCACTTGAACAGACAAAAAGTTCATCAACCGCCGCCGTTTGTAAAATTGCAAATGACAGCGCCGAAATTACCGAGTTTACGGTAAAATCGGGCTTTAAAGCAGCAGGTGTTCCGCTAATGAAAGTCGATTTAAAAGACGGTATATTAATTGCCGGCATCGTACGGGGCAATGCGGTGCTTTATCCAAACGGCTCTACTGCAATTTGTGAGGGCGACAGCGTTATTGTCGTAAAATCCGGCAAACCGCTGTATAATCTAAACGAAATTCTAAAATAAGAACAGGGCTGAAAAAACAATTGTTTTTTCAGCCCATTTTTATTCGCCTTCGTATAATGCTACTGATTTAACATCATAACCTTCAAGTTTTTTTCTGCCGCCAAGGTCTATAAGTTCTATTAAAAACACGGTACCAACAACTTCACCGCCGAGTTTTTCGACAAGGTTTATTGCGGCTTTCATTGAACCACCCGTTGCAATAAGGTCGTCAACTATTACGACTTTCTGACCCGGTTTTATAGAGTCGGCATGCATTTCAATTTTTGCTGTGCCGTATTCAAGTTCGTACTCTTCACTGATAGTATTAAACGGCAGTTTTCCCTGTTTGCGTATAACAACAAAAGGCTTGTTAAGGTTGTATGCAATAGGTGTTCCGAAAATAAATCCGCGCGATTCAATGCCTGCTACCACATCAAAATCAGTATCGGCAATAAGCTTTGTCATCTCGTCAACCGCCAGTTTAAAACCGTCTGCATCCTGCAAAACAGTAGTTATATCTCTAAACATAATATTTTTCTTTGGGAAATCGGGTATAGTTCTTATGTAATCTTTAACACTTTTCATAGTTTTCACCTCGACACTTATAATATAATAATTTACAAATAAAATCAATCATTTTTATCATATATTTATCATTTCACTTTTAAAATGATAGTGGTGATACTATGAAAAAACTGCCGTTTTTAAAAAACGCGGCGTTGTTAACGCTTACAGGTATACTGCTAAGGGCACTTGGTATGCTGTTGCGTATATACATTTCTGCCAGAATAGGCGAGGAGGGTATGGGACTCTATCAACTCATATCATCTGTTTATTTTTTGTTTATAACATTTGCGCAGTCAGGCGTTTCGGTAATCGTAACACGCCTTTGCTCAAGCCGATTGGCGCTGGGTGACAGTTTAGGTGCTTACCGTGTTCTAAAAAGCGGTATAGTTATTGCACTGTGCCTTGGCAGCGCGTCGGCAGCCGCACTGTTCTTATTATCCCCTATAGTATGCAGGCTGTGGATAGGCGATATGCGCTGTGTTTTATCCCTTCGTGTTCTTTCCGTTTCTTTGCCGTTTATTGCACTTTGTAATGTGTTTTCAGCATATTTTATATCTCTGAAAAATGTAAAAAACGGTTGTATTGCTCAAATACTTGAGCAACTTGTACGCATGGTTGGAGTGTCACTTGGTGCCGCTTTTTTATCAAACCGAGGTCTTGCAATAATGCTTGCAGCCGTATTTGCCGCAAACCCATTGTCCGAGGCGGTTTCTTGTGCATTTTTGGGTATTTCGGTTTGCCGTTCAAAACACCCGTATTCCAAAACTTACGTAAGCGGCACAAAACGTTATATAATCAAAGAAGCGGCGCCCGTTGCTGCATCAAAATATCTGGCATCTGCATTACATACTGCAGAAAATATGCTTGTTCCTAATGCAGCAACTCTATATACCCATTCACGCAGCGCGGCTTTGTCGGCATTCGGTGCGCTTAAAGGTATGGCAATTCCACTCATTTTTTTCCCTTCGTCGTTTCTTACTGCTCTTTCTACTCTGCTTGTGCCTGAAATTACCGAAGCATATACCCGAAAAGACAACAACAAACTTGCGTCTATTGTAAAACGAGTCTGTTTTATTACGCTTACACTTTCAATAATGCTGTCGGGCGTGTTTTTTATATATCATAAAAATTTAGGTATGCTCATTTACAAAAGTGAGCAAGTGTCGCAAATGCTTTTATGGCTTGCTCCAATTGTACCGTTTATGTACCTTGACAGTATTTGTGATGGCCTTTTAAAAGGACTGGGCTTGCAGCGCCGAGTTTTTTATCATAATTGTATAGATTCAGTGTCGCGGCTTGTGCTGGTTTGCATTGTTGTACCACGGTTTGGTATCAGCGGTTTCGTTGCGGTTATGGCTCTTTCAAATATGCTTGTATCAACGCTTAACGTTTCGTTGCTGCTCAAAACCGCCAAGGTGAAATGCGATTTTTTAGGATGGATTTTAAAACCGCTTATAGCAGTTTTTATATCGTCAATTATAACAAATTTTTTAGCACCAAATGGTGCAACATTACCTAAAACAATAGTCGGAAGTGCTTTGTTTTGCGCCGTTTTCTTGCTTTTGACGGCGATTTTTTCGGGTTTTAAAAAAGTTTACTAAAAACTTGTAAAAAAGTTCTTTATTTTAATTAATAGATATGTTATAATACCGTTATAAATATTATACTGATGTAATTTGCAACAGTATATCGGAGGAATAAATAATGAGAAAGATTACAAGATTAACAAGTATCATACTCGTTCTTATTACAGTGTTGGGTCTTTGCGGCAGCTGTATGAAAAGCGATGTTATGACAACGGTTTATGTAGGTGTTCCGTGGGCTGAAGATAGCGCAGAATATGCAAATGTTCAGCTTGCCGTTGAAGACAGCAACCTTTTTTCTGAGGGTGATTATGTTCGTATAGAACTTATTACCGTTCCTGAAGATGAAGAAGGCAGAAAAGAGTTTTTAAAAGATGTAAATAGCGGTAAAATAGGTATGTTTATATACCAACGCGATGAACTTATTGATCCGTATCTTGAAGACAGACTTGCAACTTTGGTTGAAATTCAAAGCGTATATCCCGCTTGTTACGAACATGCAAAAAGCTATGTAATGGACACCGCTACAGATTCTGACGGTGTAAACCATATGTTACCGCTTATGGGTAACTATCAGGGTGTTTTCTTTAACGAGAAAATCTTTATTGAAAATGGTCTTACCGTTCCGAAAACATGGGATCAGTTTTTAACATTAATCAACACACTCAAATCCAAAAATATCACACCTTTTGCCGGCGGTTTTGCTGACGGCGGTATGAAGTACTGGCTTGACGAACTCATTCTTATGGAAGGCGGCGTTGCCGAGCATTCGTATGTTCCAAAGTTTGGCGTTGTAAACAGTTGGGCGCGTGCTGTAAACGACTTTAAGTCACTTTACGATGCAGGTGTATTTAATGCTGATTGTATGAATACAACTCAGGCAGACGCAATCACAATGTTCAACGAAGGCAAAGCGGCTATGATTGTTACAAACTCAAAAGAGATTGTAACCGAATCTTCAGATGTTGATAATATGGGTGTTTTCGCACTTCCGCTTACAACAACAGGTAAAAAGAATATCGGTGACATTATCTGTGACTACGACACAGGTGTATACATAAACACATCGTTCCTTACAAAGAGAACAGAGATAATTGATACTATTATCAAGTTTGTTATAGAGTATCTAACAGTTGACTGTGAAGAAGGCAGCAGTGAAGATGACCTTTATTACTATGATTACAGCTATACCGGATATAGTGCACCGTGGTCATTACCTGCAAATCCTTATACAATCGGGCTTGAACCGGTTGAAATTGACCCATCTACACTTCCGCCCGGAGAAGAAATCCCCGTTGAAGATCCAACAGAACCGGAGGAGGTTCGTGAAATCGACACTCTTGAAACACGTGTTTTCAATATGATGGAAGATATTACAAATGCAGGTCGTTCACTTACTACAGAGTTTAAAACATTCGATTACTTTATCGATCTTGTTAAAAACTATATCGAAAAAGGCGGCGACATCGAAGCGTTGTTAGTTGACGCTACCAATAAAGAAGTAGCTGCTCAAAACGAAACAACTGTTGAAGAATAATTCGGATTATGAATTTATTTAAAAAAGTATCAGAATGGCTGTTTGTCGGAAAGCGCCTGCCTATATTACTTGTTTCATTTATTGTTATTGCGTGTACGATAATTGTGGTTGTTGTAAGTAATGTGAATAAGCAACAAACAAATCTTGTCACAGCTTTTGTTACAGTAAAAGGTATAGACGGTGTTGAAATTGAAAACCGACAAATAAAAATCGAAGATGGTGAAAGTGTTGAAAATATCTTTAGTTTAAAGTATGAAGATATTTATGAATCGTTTGGAAGACCTTTGATACAGTATAATGTTTTTCAAAAATTTATGGGTGTTAGGGCGACAAACGGAAAATCTTTTCATGTTACTATCGACGGTATTCACGATCCCAATTTAAAGCAGGCTTTTGTATATGGCGGTCAAACTCTTGTAATCGAGTATAAATAAAAAGTTAAATTTTCGCACTGCTCTAAATTGTGATGACAGTACAAAAATCCCTCTGCGGTTTTTCACAGAGGGATTTTTTATTTTCTTATTTTAATTAAAAAAAGTTTCACAGTCGCTGATAATATAATCAATATCGTGTGCATCGCACTGCTTAAACAAATATCGTTTTCCAAACTTTGAACTGTCAAATATGTAAACACTTTTTTTAGCATGTTCTATCATAAGCGAGCGTAACCGCGTTTCTTCTTCGCTGTAGTCGGTAATTTCACCGTTTTCACTTATACCTTGTGTCGAGAAAAATAATACATCGGCATACATAGAACGTATACAGTTTTCGGCGATACTGCCTGCAAGAGCATTTGAGTTTTCCAGCAACATTCCGCCTGTGCAATAACATTTAACCCGCTTTTCGCGTAACCGCTCAAGCACAGTTATGCTGTTTGTTATTACTGTCAAATTCATATCTTTTGTAATAAGTTCACAAAGGTGCAACGCTGTAGACGAAGCGTCAATAAAAACCGTGTCACCCGAATTTAAATGCCTAATAGCTTGTTTTGCAAGTTGAGCCTTAACCGATGAATTTGAATTCTTTCTTACCTCCACCGGCACTTCGTGATTAAACTGCTCAAAAAGTGTTACCCCGCCGTGACAACGTTTGGCAAGCGATGCACTTTCCAGCAAGTTTAAATCACGGCGTACAGTCACCTGCGAAACAAACAGCATTTTTGCAAGTTCGTTTACAGTACAAAACTTGCGTTCGCGCAGTATTTCCATTATTTTCATTTGACGCTCTGTTTTAATCATCTATTTATTCTTCTTTCGTTTTTGTTCATTATAGCACAAAAACAAACACAAATCAATCGCAAAAAATAAACGGTAGGTATAAATAGCGATTATTTATACCTACCGTAATTATTTGAGTGTGCGCATTGCGTTCAAAATTGCGATAACGGCAACACCGACATCGGCAAACACGGCTGCCCACATTCCTGTAAGGCCTAAAGCCCCCATAATTAAAACGATAATTTTTACAGACAATGTAAATATAATGTTTTGTATAACGATTTTTTGAGTAAATCGTGAAATTTCAATAGCTGTTGCAAGTTTTTCAAGGCTGTCATCCATAAGTACAACGTCTGCTGCCTCAATTGCAGCATCAGACCCAAGTGCGCCCATGGCAATGCCAATGTCTGCACGGGCAAGTACTGGTGCATCATTTATGCCGTCGCCTACAAAAGCAACGGTGCCATCATCTAAAAGTGACTCTATTACATAAACTTTGTCAGTTGGCATGAGTTTTGAAAAAACTTTGGTTATACCAAGCTTTCTTGCAACTGCATCTGCAGTGGCTTTGCTGTCGCCGGTAAGCATTACGGTTTGGTTAACCCCTAGCGTGTGTAGTTTTTCAAGCGCCGTTTTTGCTTCCTTTTTAATTGTGTCGGTAAGTATAATACAGCCTGCATATTTTCCGTCTTTTGCAATATGGACAGCCGTAAAATCAGTGTGATACGGTTTAATATCAAGGCTTTTCATTAGTTTTGCGTTGCCGGCATGAATTGTCATACTGTTGTAGTTTGCGCAAACGCCAAGACCTGCAAGTTCATAAGCACTGTCAGCGGTAATACCTTCCATTTTTAACGCTTTTGCGATAGGATGGTTTGAATGGCTTTCAGCGGCAGCGGCAAGCAGTTTTAACTCGTCCTCGCTTATTTCACAACATTTGCATTCACTTATTGAAAAACTGCCGTGAGTAAGTGTGCCGGTTTTGTCAAAGGCTATCGTTTTACAGTTGCCAAGCGCCTCGATGTAGTTAGAGCCTTTTACAAGCACCCCGTGTTTTGACAAACCGCCAATACCACCAAAAAACGATAGCGGAACAGAAATGACAAGCGCGCAGGGACAGGAAATAACTAAAAATGTAAGAGCTCTGTAAATCCAGTCCTTCCAAATCGCTATATTATTAAATCCTATAAACAACGGCGGAATAACTGCAAGCGCTAATGCACAGTATACAACGATAGGAGTGTATACCGCAGCAAAACGTGTTATAAAACTTTCACTTTTTGACTTGTTACAACTTGCGTTTTCAACAAGTTCAAGTATTTTTGATACAGTAGATTCTTCAAATTCTTTTACAACTTTAAGTTTTATAACTCCGCTTATATTAACACAACCACTCAAAACCTCGTCACCTACTAAACATTCGCGTAGAGCACTTTCACCGGTAAGTGCTTTTGTGTCAATATCAGTACTTCCTTCGATTATAATACTGTCAAGCGGTATTTTTTCGCCTGCACGCACCGTTAAAATTTCACCCTTTAATATTTCACTTGGGTGAACAGACATCTCTTTTCCGTCGCGAATGACATTAGCACAGTCGGGGCGTATTTCCATAAGGTTTGCAATTGATTTTCTGCTTTTACCAACTGCAACACTTTGAAAAAGTTCGCCAACCTGATAAAACAGCATAACAAAAACGGCTTCGTGATACTGACCTGTAAATATGGCTCCTATTGTTGCAATTGACATTAAAAAGTTTTCATCAAACACTTTACCGTGTAAAATGTTACGACCGGCTTTTTTTAAAACATCAAAGCCAATTATTAAATATGAAGAAATTAAAAATAGTGTATCAACATATTCGTTAAAAAGCGGTGTTATACATACAATAAATAAAAATGCAGAAATTAAAATTCGTATTAATATTTTCTTTTGTTTTTTAGTCATAGTTTTACAGTGCACTCAGGGTGCATCTTTTTACAAACATCAAGCACATTTTTCAAAACATCATCAAAACGCTCGTCATTTGCTTCAATAATCAGTTTTTGTGCAAAAAAGTTAACGGTTGCTTTATCAACACCGTCAATGCGGTTTAATGCCGCTTCAAGTTTTGCAGCACAGTTTGCACAGTCAATTTCATCAAGTGTAAATGTTTTTCTCATAATAATCACCATATACTTTCTTGGCGAGTGGAACGCGCCCTATATTTAGCGTGATTTTTCACGCTGTTACTCCTCTATATGTTCCATGCCTTGACCTAAAATACTTCTTACATGGTCATCGGCAAGTGAATAAAATACTGTTTTTCCGTCGCGTCTGTATCTTACGAGATCGGCTTGCTTTAATACTCTTAACTGATGCGAAATTGCAGAAACCGTCATATTTAAAATTTGTGCAAGGTCACATACACACATTTCATGTTCAAACAGTACATACAAAATTCGTATTCGTGTGCTGTCACCGAATATTTTAAACAATTCGGCAAGGTCATAAAGTTTATCGGTGTCAGGAAGTGCGCCGGAAACTGTGTCAATCAACTCTTTGTGTAAATGTAAAAACTCACAATCCGGCAGTTTTTCCTGGCGGTCAATATTTATATCTCTCATTTCTACTCCTTTCTGTTTCCTACTTCTATAATAACGGTTGAATAATTGTTCAAATGTTATTATAACATTATAAATTAAAAAAGTCAATAAAAAACTACCGAAAAATTAATTTCGGTAGTTTTTTAAAAATAACGCTAGTTTATAAGTTGTTCTTCTTTAGTTACTAAAATATTTGTAGTGGCATCTTTAAAATATTCGTCAAATACAGCTTTAGCAACAGTGCCCACATAGTTACCGTGTGCACCGTGTTCAACAATAACGCATACTGCAATTTCCGGATCGTCGTAGGGTGCAAATGCAACAAACACACCATTTGCGGTACCTTTTGGAACCGAGGCAGTACCCGTCTTTGCGCCAACGCCTACCTTATAATTATAAAACAAGTTAGAAGCAGTACCGCTTTGTGCAGCAAGTTTCATACCGTACATAACAGCGTGGTAGTTTTCATCTTTCATTTCCAGCATTTCAACTGCTTGTATTGTCTGCTCCATAATGCCAACGCCTGTTGCAGAATCGTTTACCGACTTTACAAGATGTGTTTTATAGCGTGTGCCGCCGTTTACGATAGTTGCAACATAGTTTGCAAGTTGAAGTGGAGTGAATAGATTATCAGATTGGCCAATTGCGGCTTGAAGCGTGTCACCGGGATACCATGTTCCACCTGCTTTTTGTCTGCTTTGTGGTCCTGCAAGAGTACCCGAATATTCAGGCAATTCAACACCGGTTTTCTCACCGAGACCTAACTTTTTGCAGTAGAGGTTTAACGATTCAATACCCATTATATCGGCGGTTTCATAAAAGAAATAGTTGCACGATTTTTCAAGTGCTACAGAAACATTTATTGAGCCGTGTGTTGAACCGTAATCATCATATACCCAACACTGAGGTTTGTAATCGGGATATTTTGTATAAACGCCTAGGTCGCGGATAAGGGTGTTTGGTGTGATGTAACCTTCTTCAAGGCCTGCAATACCGGTTGCCATTTTAAATGTCGAACCCGGGGCATAGGTGCCCATAAATGCGCGGTTAAACATGGGCAGCAGATCGTCATTATACAGTTCACTATAGTTTTGGGTAAAGGTTGAAAGGTCAAAATTGGGCTCTGACACTGCAGCTAACAGTTCTCCGCTGTCAACATCAATGACAACAGCAGCACCGGCGCATGCGTCGGCACCTTCCTTGTTTGCCTTGTATTTACCGCCGTTTGATATATTTTTTATGGTATCTGCAAGCGATTGCTGTGCAACCTCTTGCAGTGTTTTATCAATTGTTAATATAACGTTATTTCCTGCAACCGGTTCTTCAACTGTTGTAACCGCTAACACCCTGCCGTTTGAATCGCGCTCAATCAGTTTTACTCCGTCAGTACCCCGCAGGTAATCTTCCATTGCCTTTTCAATGCCGTCTTTGCCTACATAATCGTTCATTTTGTAGCCTTTTTCTGACAATTCGGGATACTCTTCAGCATAAATTTTATCTACACGACCAAGTAAATGCGATGCAAGATAGGGTGTTGTGTAAATGCGTTTTGATTCGGTATCAATATCCACACCGGGATAATCTTCTGATAATTCTTTTATGGTAGATACCGTCGTTACCGAAATGTCACTTGCAAAGATATATGGGTTTGACGACGAAAAAGAAGATTGCTCCATTGAATATCTAACACCGGCAATTATGCGCTTGTCATAAGAGGGCAGGGAGCCGTCGATTTTATAACTTTTAACAAGTTGTTCCATAACCTGTGCAGCAGAGGCATCGTTTTCAAGTGAATATTTTTCCTTTAATTTTTCAATGCGTTTCAAAGAGTCTTCGTTTTCTTCTAAAAATGAGTACGGAGCCTTCTCACTTATGGGCAATAGGTCATAGTATTCTTCTTGCTTATTTTTAAGTAGGTTGCACATTGACAAAATTATGTCATTTTGTTTATCTGTAGGCAACAGTGCACGTGAAAACTTAACGGTATAAACGGTTTTGTTTGTAACAAGTAATTCGCCGTTTCTGTCGCATATATTACCGCGCGAGGCAGTAATGCTTTCTGTTGAGTATATTTTGCGCTCAGACTGTTCTTTATAATATTCACCGTCAATGACCTGCATTTTGAATAATACAAACGCATACGATGCAAAAACAAGTAACGCAACGACTATTACTCCAATAAATCTTGCGTTACCATCTTTAAAATTCAAATGCCGTCACCTCCTGTTTCAAGTCGTGAATGCACAAAGTGTATAATAAAATACACAGGGTATGTAAGCACACCTGTAAATAAAAATTTGGGTAGAAGCACTTCTAAAGTTGCTTTTAAAAATGGTAGTGCGCTTAAAAACAACAAATTAAACAGATAACCTGATAATAAATAAATAGCAATGGTTATAAGCGAAATAAAAATATAGGATAAAAAGAAGTTGCGAATCATCGTTTGCAAAAGTACCGCAATCAAAAATGCAGCAAACATAAAAAACAATGCACTCTTGCCTACAATACTGTCAGTTACAACATCATTTAATAATCCTGCAAAAAGTCCAAAAAAAGCCGCAAAAGTTTCACTTTCGTGAAACGCAACACAAATTGTAAAAACAAGCAAAAGTTCCGGTGCACGCCCCATAAATCTTATATTAAGCGACGGAACGCTCTGAAACAGATATAATACGAGCATTATAAGTGAATAGAGCATTATTTTCAGTGATGTGTTGTGCTTTGCAAACATCTTTTGTCCAAATCCTTTAAAAATCTGTAATTACAAAAACATTTTTGAGGTCGGAAAAATCAACCGACGGCTCAATTACGGCATACTGTGATATACCATGTGCTTCCGGCTTTATTTCAGCAACATTACCTACAAGAAGTCCGGACGGAAACACACCGCCTATGCCTGATGTGACAATGCTGTCGCCCGATGCGAGTGTCACCTCGTTTGATAAGTATGATACTTTACATTTACCGTCTGAGGCAAGCGAAAAATCACCCTCGATAACACCAATGTCTTGAGTGCGTGTAACAAGCGCGCCGATTTCACAAGATGAGTCAAACAGCGTTACAACCTTGCACCAAGTAGTGCCGATTTCCGATATATATCCGACAACACCTTCTGTTGTAATAACAAGGTCGCGCTTTTCAATTCCGTTTACACTGCCGCGGTTTAGCGTGAGAATGTGCGAATAACCTTCTTGACTGTTAGCAACAACAAGCGCTTGTTCAAACACAAATTCAGGGTTTGATTCTTTTATGCCCAAAATACCTTTAAGACTTTCGTTTTCAAGTTTGTATTCCTGAGCATCGCGAAGCGCCTGCATAACAGATGCCAATTCGGTTTTTAACTTTTCATTTTCACTTTTAAGTTCGCTGTTTTCTGTAAAAACCGCGACAAAGTCACCGCCTTTAGATGATACGGTAGTAACCAGATTTTGAAGAGGAGTAATAAACATACCGGCTATGTCTTCAAAAAAAGTAACCCGACCTCTATCGGCAGCACTTACCACTACCATACTAAGCAGCAACACCGCTATAATACACATTGAAATGAATGTGCGTGATTTAAAAAACTCTTTCATTTATCTTGAAATTGCGTTCCAAAGCGCAGGGTCTTCAAGCGATTTGCCGGTGCCTATTGCAACACAGTCGAGCGGGTCTATTGCTATATGCACAGGTATACCGGTTTCTTTTGAAATAAGTGTGTCAAGACCGCGAAGCATTGCACCGCCACCCGATAGCATAATGCCGTGGTCGATAATATCTGCAGCAAGTTCAGGCGGTGTCTGTTCAAGTGTGCCCTTGATGGAATCAAGTATCAGAGTAACAGGCTCTTCAATCGCTTTGCGTATATCATCTGCAGTTATGGTTATATTTTTGGGAAGTCCGGTTATCATATCTCTTCCGCGAATTTCCATTGAACCTTTAAAGCCCATTGCATTACCAATCTCGAATTTAATATCTTCTGCCATTCTTTCACCTATAAACAGTGAAAAACTTTTACGGATATAGGCAATTATTGCCGCGTCAATGGCATCGCCTGCAGTGCGTACTGATTTTGAAGATACAATACCGCCCAGCGAAATTACAGCAACCTCACTAGTTCCGCCGCCGATATCAACAATCATCGAACCTGTTGGCTCACCAACAGGCAGTCCTGCACCAATTGCCGCCGCAAGCGGTTCTTCAATTATTTTAACTTCTTTTGCACCGGCAATGTATGCCGCTTGCTCAACAGCATTTCGTTCAACCTCTGTTACCGCGTAGGGTATGCAGATGAGTACTCTTTTTTTACCAAAATATGAATTGCCCATAGCTTTTTTAAGAAAATAACGAAGCATTATTGCAGTCGACTCAAAATCGGCAATAACACCATCACGAAGGGGACGGATTGCTTCGATACTTCTAGGCGTTCTGCCAATCATATCTTTTGCTTCTATACCTACAGCAACCGGACGCTTTGAATCGGTATCCATGGCAACAACACTCGGCTCACGTAAAATAATACCTTTGCCTGTTTTGTATACTATAGTATTGGCGGTACCCAGGTCAATTCCAATATCGTGATAGCTGAACGGATTTTTAAATTTAAAATTAAAACTTGGTTTTTTCATCATTTTCTCCTTGTAATTTATCAATAACTGTAATAACGCTTGCCATAGGCAAACCTATCACATTTGAAAGTTCGCCCGAAACTTCTTTTACAAAACCTATTCCCATATCGTCTTGAATCCCGTATCCGCCGGCTTTATCGTATGGAGAATCGGTGTTTATATAAAGTTCAATCTGTTTGTCTGATAGTTTATAAAAAGTGACATCGGTGTGTTCGTAAAAACAGAACTCTCTGTCACCTTTTGAAATGCAAACGCCTGTAAAAACGGTATGGGTTTTAGAACTTAATAACCGCAACATTTTCCGTGCATCGTTTTTATCCTTGGGTTTGCCCAGTATTTTACCGTCAAGTGTTACAACCGTGTCTGCCGATATTACAATTTTGTCACTTTTTATACATCTGTTTTTACCGCGCGCCAGTTCTATTACCAAATTTTGCGGTTGTTTTTCGTTAACAGAACTCTCATCAAACTCAGGCACTGAAATTTCAATATCCAGTCCGTAGTTTTGTAAAAGCGCACGCCGTCTGGGCGAACCCGACGCTAATATAATCTTATCCATTATTTACCGGTAGAACCAAAACCGCCCGAACCGCGCTGTGTGTCTTCAAGTTCGTCACTTACAATAAACTGTGCAACCTCAATCGGCATAAATACAAGCTGTGCAATACGTTCAAATGGCTCAACTGTATAACTTTCGTTCGATGTATTTAAAAGGGCAACCTTTATTTCACCACGGTAGTCGCTGTCTACAACACCCACGCTGTTTGCAAGGCAAATTCCTTTTTTAGATGCAAGTCCGCTTCTTGCAAAAATAAACGCACCGCATGCTTTTGTTTGGGGCTCAATTGCAAAGCCTGAGGGTATAAGAGCCCTGCAATGCGGCTCAATAGTAATAGGCTCATCAATACAAGCACAAAGGTCAGCGCCCGCAGAAAACTCACTTTGATATTCGGGTAGGGGTGCAGTTTTACCGTTTGGTGTGGGGATTACTTTAATTTTAACCTTCATAGTCGCCTCCCAATCTGCGCTTGAGCACAGTGTTTTCTCTTGTTAGCAACTCAAGCTTGTCCTCAAGTTCCGCGTTGCGTTCGTAATAATTTTTAATTTCGTCGCGCAGTCTTGCCGCTGTAAGTTTGCTTTTTTCGTTTTCATCGCATAGGTCAAGACAAGCAAGAATACAAGCCATAGGTGTAGTAACTTTGCTGCTTGAAGCCAGCAAATCCCTTATTTTTGCATCTATAATATTTGCAAGCTTTGTTGTGTACTCTCTTGACTCTTCAGTCATGACTACAAGTTCACTGCCCGCAATAGAAATTATTATTTTATTTTTGCTCATTTTTTAGTCCTCCCCTTATATTTCCTCATTAAATTATTATAAAATATATAATACTATATTTCAAGTATATTTTTATTTATATTGTTGACATAAAGAAACGCTTGTAATATACTGTAACATCGAAAAGAGGGATAAAAGTTGATTTTCTTTCAAAATATGTATACGATTTTTGTGCAGGTTATTATCCTTGCAATACTTGTAACAGTCGGCTTTTTTGGTGACAGATTTGGTTATTTTACCGAAAAGGCGGCACGTCTTGCAAACGATTTACTGTTTTATGTTGTGACACCTTGTGTAATTGTAAATTCGTTTTTGACAATTGATTATTCAAAAGACAGTGCGTTTGATTTTATTACAGCACTTTGCTGTGCTGTCGCTTTTCATATAGCGGCAATGACAGTGAGCTTTTTACTGTTTAACAAAGGCGATAAAGAAAAAAATATAATTTATAAATATGCAGTGGTTTACGGAAATGCAGGATATATGGGTTTGCCTTTATCAACAGCTGTTATGCAGATTGTGGCAGGAAACGGTGCGCTCGGTGCATTTTATTGCTCGGCATTTGTTGCAGTGTTTAATCTTTTTGCATTTACCCACGGCGTGTGGCTTATGTCAGGCGGTAAAGGTTTTAATAAACGCAAACTGATTTTAAATCCAGGCACAATTTCTATACTTATAGGCGTTCCGCTTTTTTTGCTTGGCATAAAACTTCCGCAGTTAATTGCAACACCTGTAAATCATATTGCATCAATGAATACCCCGCTTGCAATGATAATGTTTGGCACATATTTATCAAAAGCGGATTTTAAAACTGTATTCAAACAGGCAAATATGTATATCACGGCGCTTATAAAACTTATTGTAATGCCTGTTTTACTTATTCTGGGTTTTAAACTGTGCGGTGTAAACGGAAATTTACTCATTGTAATGTCTGTCGGTGTAAGTGCACCTACAGCAAATAACACCGTTATGTTTTCGGCAAAGTACAATCGTGATACGTCTCTTGCTTCTCAGGTAACAGGCTTTACAAGCATTTTATCGGTGTTTACAATGCCCGTCTGTGTTGCACTTGCAATGTTGCTTGCATAATTTTGTAAACACTTTGTAACTTGACTTATTGTACTTAAGGTATTAAAATTGTATATGTAAAAATTTTTAGTTAAAAAAAGGAGCTGGGTTTTTATGATAGATAAAGCCGTTGCCTTTTTAAAAAAATACGGACATAAGGTGTTTACTTTTACGGTAGGCCTTGTGTTTATCGGTGCAGTATTCTTTGCAGTCGTTTTTGCAGCTAATAGGGTATATCGGGTGTTTGTTCCCGATGATATTTATACCGAAAGCGATTATGCTGCAACCCTTTACGGCGGCAGTGTTTACGAGGTTATTACCGATGACTCGGTTGAACAGGCAAGCGCCGAATTTTTTGAAAACTATATTGATACTTTTATAAAGCAGGATATGCCCGACTTTGACGATCCGATGGAGCTTAATGACGAGTATATTATCTCTTACGGTATCTGGCAGGCAATTACCTTGAATAATACTCAGGGTATATATACTTACGACTCAAATAACAGTTTCAGAATTCCTAAAAGTGATGTTGAGCAGTTTAGTTTATATTGTTTTGATTTTGCTCGTAAATTTGACCACAGAACTGTAGAAGTTTGCGGCAAATTTAAATATAATATATTAAATAAAACATACAATGTGCCCGCAGCGGGAATTCATTCTTATCTGGTTCCCGATGTTTTGGAAGTTGAACAAGGCGAAAATGACACATACATTCTCACAGTTGACTGCTATGAGGTGGATATGATGTCTACTGACGACCCTACAAGCAATCCGCAGAACTTCATTAAGCGTGTAAAGATAACCTTACAGGATATGGGCATTCAAAACTATGCTGTTGAAACGGGCAAACCGGTACCGCGGTATATGTTCTTGTCAATGGATACTATTGATGAAACACTCGAAGAAGAAACTCCTGCCGACAAGGTGGAAGATACTGTAGAACTCAACTGATAAATTCCACCGAAATGTTGTTACGCATTTCGGTGGTTTTTGCGTTTTTTTGAGGAGCGATTTTTTATGTTCGATTATGAAAAATTCAAAGCAGCAGCTTATAAATTTAAATACGAAACAGCATTTGAATACTTAAAAAACCGTGTGTCGTATTCCGAATTTTTAAATTTAGTAAACGCATTTTATAACTCGCTTTGCCAGATGGGTCATAGGGGTAATATTTTGTTGCTCTCTCGCGATGCTTTTACTGTCAGTACTGTATCTCTTGCAGCATCAAAGGCAGGGGTTGCCTGCATTCACGCAGACAGCAAAATATTACAAGACGATGTTGCTTTTTTGTGCAAAAAATATATGCCAAGCCTTGTGATTTTTCCGCTTGAGCAAAAGCCTGCGCTTTGTGAAGTTTTGTTGCAACAAGGTATACAATCTGCAATAATTACAGACGGTGTTGACACGCCGTCTTTTCCAAAAGAGTTTTATTTTGACGACCTTTTGGTACTTAATAACTACCTTACAAAACTGCCCGATTTTGAAAAGTGCCCGCAACAACTTTTCTTTGATAATACCTATCTTTGCACCGTTCCTGAAATTGACAATTTGCCGCTACGCGACGGCATTTTTATTGATTGTCCTGCGTTTACTCCTGCGTTTGCGCAGACAATGTCAAAACTTTTGTATTCCGGACGTAAATATACAGCAGCCCCTAAAAAAATAAAGACGGTTTTACATATTAGCGATGACCTTGAAAAACAACTTGGCATAGTTGCTGTTGATGGCGGGCTGTTTTATTCTGACAGACTGTCTAAAAAACTTTCACAGTTGTGTAAGCATGAAATAAATTGTACGGTTGAAAACGGAAAAATTCGCGTGATAGTAAAACTTTTTGAAAATGAAAGCACATCATCAATTACCGATTCACAACTTGTTAAAACGCTTAAACTTGAATCCACAAGACTTTTTATGCCATATAATGTCCCTAAAACCTTTGTTTTCAAGCCAAAAATAAATTGACTAAATAACAAGTATATGCTATTATATTTTTATTAATATATAAAAGGTGGATTATGAGCAAAATAATCGGTATTGTCTCCGGAAAGGGCGGTGTCGGCAAAACCACACTGTGTGCAAACCTTTCGTTTGCGCTTGCAAAGCGCGGAAAAAACGTTATCGCAATTGACGGGGATATAGGTCTTAAAAATTTGGATATACTGCTTGGAATGGTGGACAAGTCTGCTTTTGACCTTACCGACATACTTACAGGTAGATGTATGGTAAGTAAGGCAATTCAGGTTCATGACGACTTTGCTAACCTGCATTTCATTTCCGCATCTCAGACTTCTGATTGTGAGGATATTGATAAGGTCGGTTTTCGTAAACTGTGTAGGTACCTTCGTGCGCGGTATGATTATGTTTTAATCGATGCCCCTGCAGGTGTTGGTACCGGTTTTGACACTATTGTTGAGTCGTGTGATGAGTGTGTTGTGGTTGCAACACCGGATCTTACATCAATTCGTGACGCGCAAAAAACAGCGGCTTTACTGTCACGTTTTACACATCTGTCGTCAAAACTTGTTATTAACCGTGTGAATCCCAAAATGATAACGAAGGGTTATCTCAAAAATATAGATGATATTATGGACAGTATTTCACTTCCGCTTGTGGGAATTTTGCCTGTTGACGATGAACTTATTTTATATTCAAATTCGGGTATTCCTGCAGTGGGAACAAAAAGTATCTGTTCCGGACCTTTTATGAATATAGCAGATAGACTGTGCGGAATAAACGCACCGCTTGATAATTATTGGCGTAAATGCCGTAAATAAGGAGGATTAAAAAATGAACATCGCATTGCTTGCACACGAAAAGAAAAAAGAACTAATGGTTCAGTTTTGTATTGCGTATGCCGGCATACTTTCAAAACACAATCTGTGGTCTGCATCGGCTTTGGGCAATCTCATTTCTGAGAACACAGGCCTTGAAATAAATAAAGTTATCGGCAGTCCTGCAGCAGAAGAGCAAATTGCATCGCGCGTTTCTTGTGACGAAATTGACATTTTGCTGTTTTTCAGAGACCCGTTAACCCCCACTACACGCAAAAACGAAGAAACGGGTATTCTCCGTTTGTGTGATGTGCATAATGTCCCCGTTGCCACTAATATAGCAACTGCTGAGGTTATTATAATGGCGCTTGACAGGGGCGACCTTGACTGGATAGAAATATCTAAAAGATAATTCATAGCTCCCGAAAGCTTCGGGAGCGTGTTTTTTGAAATAAAGGAGATTAAAAATTACAATGGCAACTGTAACCGCGCCCAAGGGCACGGCGGATGTGCTTCCGTCAGACTCTTATAAGTGGCAATATCTTGAAAAAAATATCCGTGAAATCTGTAAGCAGTACGGCTTTTTAGAAATTCGTACTCCCGTTTTTGAACATACCGAAGTTTTTGTACGCGGTGTTGGAGACACTACCGATGTTGTGACAAAAGAAATGTATACGTTTGAGGATAAAGGCGGAAGGTCTATTACCCTGCGTCCTGAGGGGACGGCGGGTGTTGTTCGCTCATTTCTCGAAAACGGACTGTTTAACGAGGCACTTCCGGCAAAGCTTTACTATCTCATAAACTGCTTCCGTTATGAAAAACCGCAAAAGGGCAGACTTCGTCAGTTTTCACAATTTGGTATTGAACTTTTCGGTGCTACAAATCCGCTTACCGACGCTACGGTAATTTCGCTTCCGTACACACTCTTTTCAAGACTCGGTATAAAAGATTTAACTCTTTGCATAAACTCCATAGGCTGTAAAACCTGCCGTGCTGAGTATCGCAAGGCGCTTACTGAATACTTTGAAGATAAAAAAGAATCGCTCTGTCCTACATGTAACGAACGTCTTTACAAAAATCCTATGCGTATACTTGATTGCAAAAGTGATATTTGTAAACAAATAGCAAAGGATGCACCTAAAATCACCGACTATCTTTGTGATGAGTGCGACAGCCACTTTGGTGAGGTGCAAAAACTGCTTTCGGGTATGGGTATCGAATTTGTAGTTGACCCGACAATCGTTCGCGGTCTTGACTATTATAACCGTACTGTGTTTGAATTTGTAAGTAATAACATCGGTGCTCAGGGTACGGTTTGTGGTGGCGGCCGTTATGACGGTATGACCGAACAGCTCGGCGGTGCATCTTACGCAGGTATCGGTTTTGCGATGGGGCTTGAACGTCTAATGCTTTTGCTTGACGACACAAAAATTTCAAAACCTTGTGCGGATATATATATTGCCGCTATGGGTGCTCGTGCACAACTTGAATGTGCAAAACTTGCAAAGCGCCTTATAGATGAAGGCGTGTCTGCTGAGTATGATATTATGGATCGTTCACTTAAGGCACAGATGAAATATGCAAATAAAACCGGTGCCAAAACCTGCGTCGTTATAGGCGATACCGAAATTGAAAATGGTATTGCAACTCTTAAAAATATGAAAAACGGCGGTCAAATTGAACTTTCTTTGGATAAAATAACAAAACAGACTATCAGGGAGATGATGGAAAATGAATAGAACTTGTTATTGCGGTGAATTTACAGATGTGTATCTTGGCAAAACCGTTACCGCTTGCGGTTGGGTTGCCCGCCAGCGTGACCTTGGCGGTCTAATCTTTGTTGATTTACGTGACAGAAGCGGTATAATTCAACTCCAGTTTGATGCTGACATCAGCAAAGAAGCGTTTGACACCGCTTTTAAACTCCGCAGTGAGTTTGTAATCGAAGCTACAGGCGTTTTGCAAAAACGCGGCGGTGCTTTCAATACTTCACTAAAAACAGGCGAACTTGAAATTGCGGTTACAAGCGTCACTGTACTTTCCAAGTCCGAAACACCTCCTTTTGAAATAGTTGAAAACAGTAATGTTAATGAGGAACTGCGTTTAAAATACCGCTATCTTGACCTTCGCAGGCCAGACCTTCAGCAAAACATTTTACTTCGTCATAAAATTGCAAAAATTACACGAGATTACTTTGATGAAAACGGTTTTATAGAAATTGAAACACCAATGCTTATAAAATCCACACCCGAGGGCGCGCGTGATTATATCGTGCCCAGCCGTGTGCATAAGGGTAGTTTTTATGCACTGCCACAGTCACCGCAAATGTATAAACAGCTTTCAATGGTTGCAGGCTTTGACCGTTATATGCAAATTGCGCGTTGCTTCCGCGACGAAGACTTGCGTGCCGACCGTCAACCCGAATTTACTCAAATCGACCTTGAAATGTCGTTTGTTGATATGGAAGATGTACTTGCAATCGGTGAGGGATATATGAAACGCGTTTTCGGTGAGGTACTTGGTGTTGATATTCCTACACCGTTGCCCCGTCTAACTTATAAAGATGCTATGGAACGCTACGGCTCGGATAAACCCGACACACGTTTTGGTATGGAGATATTTGACCTTACCGACATTGTGCGTGATTGCGGTTTTGGTGTTTTCTCAAGTGCCGTTTCCGGCGGCGGCAGTGTCCGTGCAATAAATGTTAAGGGTGGTGCCTCAAAACTTACCCGTAAAGAAATAGATAAACTTACCGAACACGCCCGCGGCATCGGTGCAAAAGGCCTTGCCTTTATTCGTCTTACAGATGACGGTATGGCTTGCTCTTTTAGTAAATTTATGACTGAAGACGAAATGGATAACATCCTTAAAAAAGCTGATGCACAAACAGGCGATGTTATCTTGATTGTTGCAGATACTAAAAATTCTATCGTATTATCTACTCTTGGTGCAATCCGCCTTATCGCTGCTGACAAACTTGAAATAAAACGCGAAGGCTTTGCACTGCTCTGGATTACAGAGTTTCCGTTTTTTGATTGGGATGAAGATAATAAATGCTATGTTGCTATGCATCATCCCTTTACATCTCCGATGGATGAAAGCCTTGATTATCTTGAAACCGATAAGGGCAAGGTTACTGCCAAGGCGTATGACCTTGTATTAAACGGCGTAGAATTGTCAAGTGGTTCTATACGTATTACAGACCCTGTATTACAGCAAAGAATGTTTGATATGCTTGGTATGACAAAGCAAGAAGCAGAACTCAAGTTCGGTTTTCTTATGGATGCATTCAAATACGGCGCACCTCCGCATGGCGGTATGGGAATCGGTCTTGATCGTCTGGTAATGCAGATGGTCGGTGCACAAAGCCTGCGCGATGTTGTTGCATTCCCCAAAGTCCAAAATGCAAGCGAACTTATGAGTGAATGTCCATCAGAAGTATCTTTAGAGCAGCTTTGCGAACTGGGTATAGAGATTGTTAAAGAAAATAATTAACAAATTATTCACCCATACAATAACTACGTATGATATAATTATTATAGAATAATTAATTTAAGGAGGAAATGCCATGATAGAGGTTAAGAATATCGTTAAAAAATACGGCGATAAATATGCTGTTAATGACGTATCCTTTACTGTAAACAGTGGCGAAATAGTTGGTTTTCTCGGTCCTAACGGTGCCGGTAAATCGACTACTATGAATATATTGACAGGTTATCTGTCTGCAAATTCCGGCTCAGTAAAAATAGACGGCGCTGATATTTTGGAAGACCCAATCCGTGCGAAAAAACTCATTGGTTTTCTGCCCGAACTTCCGCCGCTTTATATGGATATGACAGTTAAAGAATATCTTGATTTTGTGTATGACCTTAAAGGCTGCAAGTTTCCGCGCCGTCCACACATTCAGGAAATCTGTGAACTTATACAAATTACAGATGTTTATAACCGTATGATTAAAAACCTTTCAAAAGGTTATAAACAGCGTGTCGGTTTTGCTCAGGCACTTATTGGCAATCCGCCGGTGCTTGTTCTTGATGAGCCAACAGTTGGCCTTGACCCGCGTCAGATAATTGAAATCCGTAACCTTGTCAAAAAGCTCGGCAAAACACATACCGTAATTTTGTCAACTCATATATTGCAAGAGGTTCAGTCAATATGTGACAGAATTATTGTTATAAATAAAGGACAAATTGTTGCTGACGGTAATGCCGAAAAACTTACATACAAAACGGCAGGCAACAGAAAGTTTATCGTTCGTGTAAGCGGTCCTAAGGCAGATGTTATAAAAACACTTCGTGCACTTGACAGCGTTATTTATGTCGAAGCGCTTGCTTCAAAAGAAGAAGGCTCATACGACTATCTTGTAGAGTCGCTGCCCGAGGTAGATATAAGAAAAATGATGTTTTCTGCCATTGCAAAAAAAGGCTGGTATATTATTGGCTTGCGCTCAATGGATATGTCGCTTGAAGATGTGTTCGTTCAGCTTATCACAAACGAAACAGGGGAGGTAACAGAGTAATGATTGCAATTTTCAAGCGTGAACTTAAATCTTATTTAACATCCCCCGTTGGTTATTCTTATCTTTTTATTTTCACACTCATCACAGGCTATTTGTTCTGGGCAAACAATATAACAGCAGCTTCTACTGACACACTTAACTACTTTGCGTGGATAAGATATATTCTTATAATTACTATTCCGCTTCTCGCTATGAAACTGTTTCCGGAGGAGAGGAAAAACAAAACCGACCAGATACTTATAACCGCACCGGTCAGTATTACAGGTATGGTTATGGGCAAGTTTTTGGCGGCTTATACAATGTTTGCAATCGGCCTTGTTCCTTCCATTGTCAATATGATTTTTCTTGACTGGGTTGGTTATCTTGAAATAGGTATCGTAATTGGTAATTATATCGGTCTTTTGTTTATAGGCGCAGCCTTTTTAGCAATTGCTATGCTAATGTCAGTTATGACAGAGAGCATGATTACAGCGTTCATTATGGGTGCTTTCTCACTTGCCGTTTTTGCTGTTATCGATTATATTTCCGAAACTCTTAATAGTTCGGTATTAAATAAAATAGTAAATGCGATTTCAGTAACACAGCGTTACAGCGAATTTAACCAAGGACTTTTTAATGTGTCGTCAGTTGCATATTTTATAAGTCTTGCGGTAATCTTTATTTTCCTTACCGTTCGTGTTCTTGATAAAAGGAGGTGGAGTTAATGCAGGATAATATGAATAATACTCAAAACAACCAGGACGCTTTTGAGCCTTCAGAAGAAATTACCGTTTCTGCTATGGAAACCGAAACCAAAAAGCAAAAAAACAAGTTCTTTAAAAGCCGTTCGTTTAAATACGGCTCACTTGCTACAGCTCTCACCGCTGCTGTTATAGTTGTTGTAATTGCACTTAATATGGTATTTTCTGTACTTACCGATTCGTATTCATGGGCAATTGACCTTACATCAACAGGCCTTTATGAAATATCCGATGCTACAAAGCAGGTTGTAAACTCGCTTGAAGACAATACTGAAATAGAAATCACAGTATTTTATGATGAGGCAGGTTTCCCTTATTATATTGCAGAACCTTTAAAAAGATTTTGTAATCTTTCAGATAACATAAACTACACTTATATTGATCCCGAAAAAAACCCGTCTGAACTTACAAAATACGGTTCGGAATACAACATAATGGCAGGTGCTGTTGTTGTTAAAAACGGTGACAGAATTCGTGTTTTCAATGTAGACGACTATTTTGAAGTAGACCAAGAAACAGGCTCTATGCATATCTATATTGAAGAGCGCCTTGCAGCCGGTATTCTCTTTGTTACAAGAGAAGAAATTCCTATGGTTTATTTTATTAAAGGACACGGCGAAGCTGGCTATGAGCCTCTTATGAACATCTTTGCAAATAACGGTGCCAATGTTGAGGAGATAAATCTTCTTACTGATGGTAAAGATTTTGATCCGTCTTCAAAACTTATGGTTATTTGTAATCCCACACGCGACTATTCGGAAGACGAAATTCGTGCTATGGATGACTTTATAAATAATGATAACCTTTTTGGCAGAAATATTATGTATTTTTCTGCAGCAGATGCTGTTTCACTGCCAAACCTTGAAAAATACCTTGAAAATTGGGGCATTGCGTTTAATAACGATATGGTAATCGATTTTAAATACAATGCTTATAGTAGTGCAAATTGTATTATTTCCAAGTGCACCACAGAGGAGATAATGAGCACGGGTGCTACAATTTCAACTGAGGTTTCGCCTATTTTCTATAACACCCGTTCAATAAAACGCTTGTTTGAAGAAAACGGCATTTATAAAACTCAGTCACTTATAACTTCAATGGACGAAACTTCTTACAGCCGTGATAATATGGTTATTACGCAAGAGTGGGAAAAACAAGACGGCGACAAACCCGGCCCGTTTGATCTCTCAGTCCTTTCAATGAAATATAAATATCTCAATAATATTCAGGTGCAAAGCTATGTTCTTGCTTGCGGTTCTGTAAATGTTCTTGATGAAACATTCCTCAAGTATTATGGCACGGGCGAATACCTTATGCAGATTTATAAAATTATGGTTAATGAGCAAGATGACACAATTCTCGACGCTCAAAAATCATCTTCTTCAACATTAGTTGTACTTAACACTAACCAAACACAAACAATGACTGCAATAGTACTTGTTGTTATTCCGCTTATATTCCTTATAATCGGTCTTGTGGTTTATATCAGAAGGAGATTTCTATAATGAATGAAAAAGAAAAGGACAATATAGAACAAACTACCGATGCGCTTGATTCACTTGTTCAAGACGATACTAGCAATTCTACAGATATTGAGGATGGCGGTTTTAAGTTTTTAGGTGACCCTACAGCAAATGCAAAACCTACCAAAGATAAAACAGCATTTAAAAAACTCATCCCTGTTTTATCGCTTTGCCTTATTGCCACCGTTCTGTTTGTAGCGGTTGTTGTTTTAAAAAAAGCAGTGCCTGAAAAAGATCCGCTAATCAGTGACATTAACACAGGTGATATTGAAATTTTTGATTTCACCGGCACTACTGCCGACCGTATGGAAATTAAAAACTCTCAAGATGAATATGCGTTTGTGAAAAAACTCACAAAAACATATTATATAGAGGGCAAAGAGGATCTGCCGGTTGCAAACTCTACAATTCTTGCAGCTTTAACATATTTTGGCTCACTAAATGCCAAAACAGAAGTGCTAAAGGATGTAACCGACTTTGAACAGTACGGCCTTACAAAGCCTTTGTCAACGGTTACATGGATTAAGGGCGATACAAAGCATTACATTGAGATAGGCGGTCTTAATACAAGTTCTGACCACTATATGCGTGTTGACGGCGGAAGTACGGTCTATACTCTCGATGCAACAGTCGCAGCATATTTCCTTTCACCCAGAATGGATTATTATGATACAGCGGTGTTTGAATATGACCAAGAGGCAGATGCGGCGTATATAAAAGAATTTGTGCTTCACAAAAAAGGCGGAGATAAGATAGTTGTTGAACTTCAGGACCTTACTGAAGAAAACTTGCAAAGTGCATATCTTATAACCTCACCAATTGAACACCAATTGTCTATTGAGCGTTCTGTTGAAATTACAACGCTTATGGCAAATCTTACAACTCTTACTGTTTTCAGTGACGATATAAGCCCTGAAAACCTTAAGAAATATGGCCTTGACGACCCTGCGTATACTTTCTCATTTACCAATGTCCAAGAGGTAAATACAGCATATTTCGGCAACTTGTCGGATGATGGATATTATTATGTTTATGCCGAAGGTAAAGACTTTATCTATATTGTTGATAAGTCTACAATCGGCGTTCTCGACTATGATGTTGCTGATTTCTGTGAAACAATGACCTATACCCGTTCGTATGACACCATCGATTCGCTTACAATTAGCGGTATGGGTAAAAACTATGATATTGTAATTACAGGAACCTCTGAAGAGAGCAATATGATGGCATATATAAATAATAAAGCAGTAGAGTATGAAAACTTTGCAACACTTTATGCACATATCATCAGTATTGACGTTAAAGAGGTTGGCAATAAAGATGCCGATGACGAGTTGCTTGTGACAATTACTGTGAATTGTAAAGACGGCAGTACCGATGTATTGAAATACTACAAAAAAGATGCACTTAATTCATTTTATGAATTAAACGGCAGGGGCAGACTTATCGTTCCCACATCAAAGGTTGAAGAAATAATTAAATTTTCACAAATGCTTTATGACGGCGATGAAATAATTGCCGAATGGTAAAAAAACAAACCCGACGAATGTCGGGTTTGTTTTTTTTATTTAGATTCTATTTTTTTATTTAGATTCTATTTTTTCAATACCGCCCATATATGCCCTTAATGCTTTAGGAATACGGATTGAATATTTTCCGTTTTCGAATTCAAGATTGTTTTCCATAAATGCAATCAACATACGCGGTGGAGCAACAACAGTATTATTAAGTGTGTGTGCAAGATATTTGTTGCCGTCTTTACCTTTAATTTTAATGCCCAAACGTCTTGCTTGTGCATCGCCAAGGTTTGAACAAGAGCAAACCTCAAAATATTTTTGTTGCTTTGGTGACCATGCTTCAACATCGTATGATTTAACTTTAAGGTCAGCAAGGTCGCCCGAACAGCATTCCAGTGTACGAACAGGGATATCAAGCGAGCGGAACAGTTCAACACTGTAACTCCACATCTTGTTAAACCAGTCCATACTATCTTCCGGTTTGCACACAACAATCATTTCTTGTTTTTCAAATTGATGTATACGGTAAATACCGCGCTCCTCAATGCCGTGTGCACCTTTTTCTTTTCTAAAACAGGGTGAATAACTTGTAAGTGTCATCGGCAACTGTTCTTCGGGAGTCATTGTGTTTATAAACTTGCCTATCATTGAGTGTTCGCTTGTGCCTATAAGGTATAAGTCCTCACCCTCGATTTTATACATCATGGCATCCATCTCTGCAAAACTCATAACACCTGTTACAACGTTTGAACGAATCATATAGGGAGGAATGCAGTAGGTAAAACCTTTGTCGATCATAAAGTCACGGGCGTATGCCAAAACAGCACTGTGTAAACGTGCAATATCACCCATAAGGTAATAAAAGCCTTCACCTGCAACCCTGCCTGCTGCTTCTTTATCAATACCGTTAAACTGAGCCATAATATCAGTGTGATAGGGTATTTCAAAATCAACAACAGTCTTTTCGCCAAACTGCTCAACTTCAACATTTTCGCTGTCATCTTTACCAATCGGCACTGACTTGTCAATAATGTTAGGAATTGTCATCATTATTGTTTTGATTTTTTCAGAAAGTTCAGCCTCTTTTTGTTCTGCGGCAGCAAGTTTTTCCGACTGTTCGGTAACAAGGTTTTTCATCTGTTCCGCCTCGTCGCGTTTGCCTTGCCCCATAAGCATACCTATCTGCTTTGAAACTTTATTTCGGTTAGCGCGCAGGTTGTCAGCTTCAAGCTTGTTTTTTCTGTTTTCTTCATCAAGTTTTAAAACTTCATCTACCAATTCAAGTTTTGAGTCTTGAAATTTGTTTTTAATATTCTGCTTTACAATATCAGGGTTTTCTCTCAAAAATTTAATATCAAGCATTTTTAAAAAGTTCCTCTCTAAAACACTGTCTAATACTTTAATAAAATTTATTATATATTACCTTAAAAATTTTTTCAACACATTTTGCGCAAATAAAAAAAGTTCCCAAAGGTTTAATCCCTTTGAAAACTTTTTTAGTTATACTTCCATTATTATAGGTATAATTACGGGCGAGCGCCGTGTTTTTTGGGTGATATATTTTGTTATAGAATCGCGTACGTCATTTTTAAGGGTGCTCCAATCAAAAATTTCGCGTTCGATATTTCGTTTAAGAGCAAGCATAACCGCTTGTTTTGCACCGTTTATCAATTCTTCACTATCGCGCATATATACAAACCCTCTTGAAATTATATCAGGGCCCGATACAACCTTGCGTTCGTTTTTGCTTACGGCAGCCACAACAACAATCATACCATCCTCTGCAAGCAGGTGTCTGTCGCGCATTACAATGTTTCCGACATCGCCTATTCCGCCGCCGTCAACAAGTATTTGACCTGCCGGTACTGATGAATTTATTTCTGCTTTGTTTTGACTAAGCTCTAAAACGCCGCCATTTTGGTTTATAAACACGTTTTGTTCTAAAACACCTGTTTCTATTGCAAGTTTTTTGTGAGCAAGCAGATGACGAAATTCGCCGTGTACCGGCATAAAGAACTGCGGTTTTACAAGGCCGAGTATGAGTTTTAGTTCTTCTTGACATGCGTGTCCTGAAACATGAACGTTGGCAAGACTGTCTGCAACAACCTCAGCACCGAGTTTTTCAAGTTCGTTTACAACTGTCGAAACAAGTTTTTCGTTACCTGGAATGGGGGAGGCAGATATTACAACAAGATCATCTTTATTAATAGCAATTGTGCGATGGTCTGAAAAAGCCATTCTGTAAAGAGCACTCATTGGTTCGCCTTGAGAACCTGTGGTTATAATTACTACTTCACTTTTAGGGTAACGGCTTACATGCTCTATTGGAATAATAGTGCCTTTGGGAATATCAAGATAGCCAAGTTCGTGTGCAACAGCAATAACGCTTTCCATACTTCTGCCCGATACAGCAACTTTTCTGCCATATTCCACCGCCATTCTTATTATCTGTTGTACACGGTGTACGTTTGATGAAAATGTTGCTACAAAAATACGTTTGTCTTTTGCGCGTGAAAAAATACTTTCAAATGATTTCCCAACCTTGCGTTCAGACAGTGCCATACCGGGCCGCTCTGCATTTGTCGAGTCGGACATAAGCAGTAAAACACCGCTTTTTCCAAGTTCGCCAAGCCGCGTAAGGTCAATCATTCTGCCACGTATAGGCGTTGTGTCTATTTTAAAGTCACCCATGTGAATTAGCGTTCCGACAGGTGTTTTAATTGCAAAAGCCGCGCTGTCGGCAATAGAATGGTTTACTTTAATAAACTCTACTGTAAAACAGCCGCGTTTAATAATATCACCTGGTTTACATTCCATAAGAACACATTGCTTATCAATTTTGTGCTCAAATAATTTGCGGCGTATAAGCCCTAATGTGAGTTTGTTTGCAAAAACGGGAACATTAACCTCTTTTAAAAAATAGGGAAGACCGCCAATATGATCTTCGTGACCATGGGTGACAAAAATACCGCGTATTTTAGTTCTGTTTTTAAAAAGATAGGTATAATCAGGCAAAACATGGTCAATACCCAGCATATCAGCGTCAGGAAACGCCATACCGCAGTCAATAATTATTATATCGTTACCGTATTCAATAGCGGTGATGTTTTTGCCTATTTCATCAAGTCCGCCAAGCGGTATAACACGAAGTTTTGTACCGACAATACGCGATTTGCTATGTTTTGAAACTTCGTTTGACTTTATATTTTCCGAAAGAGATGTCTTTTTAACGGCAGGTTTTTTAACCTGCTTTTTGGCAGAATGCTTTTTTTGAGGTTCACCTTCGTTTTTTAAAGCGCTTTTTCTTAATGCCGAACTTTTTGAAACAGTTTTGCGTTTTTTTTGTGTATTTTTTTTCTTTTTAATTTCTTTTTTTTCAAGTTTTGAAATTTTTTCTTCTATTACCATGAAAACTCCTTTGTTACAAACTAAAAATAACCAATTCGCCATTTATCGACAAATTAGCCTATATTTTACGGCAAGCCTGCGTCCTGCTTACCTATTTCACTCTAATATATATTATACCACTATTTTAAGGATTATACAAGAAAAAGATTTACAATAAAAAATGCTGTGTGATAACACACAGCATTTTTATGTAAACTGATAAATTACTCAGCTTCGATTGCCTCTGTAGGACAAGCGGATGCACAAGCGCCGCAGTCGATACAAGTATCAGCATCGATAACATATTTATCGTCGCCCTGAGCAATAGCGCCTACGGGACACTCACCTTCGCAAGTTCCGCATGCGATGCAGTTATCTGTAATTACGTGTGCCATTGGTATACACCTCCTTGTTTGATACTTTTACTATATCAAATGAAAATTAATAATGCAAGAGTTTTTTGAAAATCAGTTACCTTCAAGTTCTAAAAGTTGTTCAAGTTCTTCTTTGGTTACTGTGTTTTTGCCGGATTTTATAAGTTTAACATCTTTGGCATCAAACATTTTATAAATAACTGTGCCGTCGCTTTGAGTTATGGCGGCGCGTACTGTTTGTTTTAAAGTGTTGGCTTCGGCAACTGTTGCCTTTCCGTCAGGTGTTTGTATAAGCGAGCCCACACGCGGTATTTTTTTGCCCAGTTCTTCATATACATTCTGCTCGTAATTTAGGCAGCACATAAGTCTTCCGCATGCACCCGAAATTTTTGTCGGGTTTAGTGACAGTCCTTGCTCTTTTGCCATTTTAATTGAAACGGGGTGGAAGTCGTTAAGGAACACATGGCAACAAAACGGTCTGCCGCACATTCCAAGTCCGCCCTTCATTTTGCACTCATCTCTCACACCTATCTGGCGCAGTTCAATTCGAGTTTTAAACTGGCTTGCAAGTTCTTTGACAAGCTCTCTGAAATCCACTCTGCTGTCAGCAGTGAAATAAAACAGTATTTTACTTTCATCAAAGGTGTATTCAACCTCAACAAGTGTCATTTCAAGGTTTAATTTTTCGATTTTTTTAACGCATATTTCAAATGCGCGTTCTTCTTTTTGTTTTAAAAGCTGCATTTTTTTTATGTCAGCCGAATCAGCAATACGTACAACCGGTTTTAAGGGCGAAACAACCTCATTTTCACTCACTTCATGGTTTCCCTGCACAACCTCGCCGCATTCTTTTCCGCGTGCGGTTTCTACAATGCACCATTGCCCTTCACTCAAAGTGAGTTTGCCGGGGTCAAAATAGTACATTTTACCGCCGTTTTTAAAACGAATTCCTACTATGTTAACCAATTTGTTTTCCTCCGCAAAGTTGTATGGCAATTGCCGACGCGGTAAGTGTTGCGCTTATGTTAGAATTAATCAGTTCTATTCCGCGTTCAATTTCGCAAATGCTGTCATACAGTATACTGTCATCTATTTTATCAAAATCTGCAATGTTTTGCAATACACTGTCTGTAAAAATAAGACTGTTGGGATTTTTTACTGTTTTAAAAACAAGTACATCTCGTATATACATCGCAAGTATCGGTAAAAATTCCAGCAGAGCATCTTTTTTTAGTGTAGTAATCACATTTAAAACAGTGTATCTGTCTTTGAGTGCTGCGGCAACAAGTACACGTGCGCTTAGTTTTTCGTGTTCATTAAGTTTTGAACTTGTTGCAAAACGTTCAGCAAGTCCTATATTCCCGCCTGCTGCTTTTAGCGCGGTCGTTAATTTATTTAAATCAATATTTTTATGTCGTGATTTTAAAAACGCGGCACCTTCGTCAGCTTCCACATATTGCATATCGTAAACAATACATCTCGAAATGACGGTAGGCAGCATTTTGTCACGGCTTTCGGTTAGCAAAATAAACACTGCAAATGACGGCGGTTGCTCTAAAATAGTCAATAGCGCATTTTGTCCCGCATCATTTAAAAGATGTGCACCGTTAATGATGTATATTTTCCTTTTTGCTTCACTTGGGTTTATAAACGCATCACTACGCATTTCCCTGACAGCGTCAACAGGTATTGTCTTTTTGTCCTTTTCAGGTTCTATTATTATAATGTCAGGGTGTGAGTCCCTGTCCACTTTGTTTGCATTTTTTCCTATAATTTCCTTTGCAAACATTTTGGCAATAGTTAGTTTGCCCGTGCCTTTTGCACCGCAAAACATATATGCGTGCATTGGCTTGTCATTTGCGGCTGCCAATTCAAGTTCTTTTTTCATTTGGCCGTTGGATAAAAAATTATCAAACATTAAATGTACTCTCTTTCAACCAAACTTGATACATGCAAGGGTGATATATCAATAACAGCGGTATCACCGCAAACACATTCAATGTCGGTAACATCTACCATAGTGTGAGTAAGTGCAACCCTGCCGACCGTCCTTGCTTTTTTCCCATTTATTGTTACAGTAAGTCTGTTATCTTTTAAAAGCATTTTAAAAACATTAAAGCCATAACGTGCAATATCCAAAATTCTGTAGGTGTCATAGTCTTTCTTTATCAACACACCGTCAGCACTTCCTGCAAGCAACACTGCAACAGTAGTGTCTTTTTTAAGTTTAAAAACATTGCCGTAGCCAATGTTTGACCCGCGTTTTAATTTTCTTATGTCTGCAATACTAGTTTCAAATCTGCCAACGCGTTTTAGGTCCAGTTCACTTTTCATAGGTAGTCTTCCGCATAAAAGCGAACCCACCCTTACAGCGTCAAGTCTGTATTTTCTATCACGTACTGCTGCACTTGAATTTGCAATATGGCGCAGCCCGATATTAAAACCGCGTTCGGTAAGGTGCTCGCATACACCCAAAAACTTATCAAGTTGCATATCTGTTATATCTGTGCTTTTTCCAAATGCATTTGAAAAATGAGAAAATATACCGCATACTAAAATGCCGTCAAGGCTAAACACGCGCTCAATTTCTAAAAGGTTTTGGTGGTTAAAACCAAACCTGCCAAAACCGGTGTCGATTTTGATGTGCACCCGCGTTTTTTTGCCTTGAGATACAGAGTATTCAGATATACGCTTTGCTTGTGTAAACGAGTCAACAGAAGTTGTAATACCGTTTTGTACTATTTTTTCAATCGAATCATTATCATGGTAACACGATAAAAGTAAAATTTCACAGTCGCGGTTACAAAACGGCATTGCCTCTTCAAGCCTTGAAAAAGCAAAAAGCGAAACACCGCATTCCGCATGCAAAAGTTCAAAAACTTTTTTAGCGCCCAGTCCATAGCAGTCGGCTTTCAAGGTTGGTATAACAAGTGCGTTTGTGAGTTTTGTAATTTCGCCGTAATTGTGTATTATGTCTTTTGTGTCTATAACAAATTTGTTCATTTATTGCCTCTGTTTTTGAGTTTGAACTTTATCATATTAAGATGTCGGTAATTTTTCTCTGCAAATTTCAAAAACTTGTTTGTAAAGGGTTTGAAAATCATTTGCATTTCGCCCACAAATTCTGTAAACTCACCGTTAAACCCTTTTTTAAATCTGTATAGTCCGTAAAGTGGGTTGTCTTCACTTAAATCTCCCGAAACACCGCGGAAATCATAAACATCAGCATTAACATCAACTGCCCACTTAATCATTTCATATTGCAGTAAAAAGTTTGGCATAACGTTTCTGTACGAGTTTGACGATGCACCGTAAAGATACCATACTTTGTTACCGTAGTGTATCGCAATAGTGCCGGCAATTGCTTTACCGTCAAGATATGCCATATATAGTCTTGCATGCTCGCCCATGCAGTCAAGCATTTTTTCAAAATACTGCTCAGACCGGATAACAAAATTGTCGCGGATACCTGTTTCAAGCATAATTTTATGAAAATCTTTTATCTTTGACTTGTCCTCAATTTTAACGGTAACACCCTTTTTGATAGCAACACGGATGTTATAACGGGTTTTTTGATGGAATGATGCCAAAAGTTCTTGCTCATCTCTTCCGTTAAGGTAAAGTCTGAACACATATCTTGGCTGAATTCCCTCAAAGTTTTTAGATTGGGGAGGTAAAGTAAATCCCGCTTTTTTACAAATATCAATAAACTCTGTGTCGTCGCTTTTAACATCAGGGTCGATTTTAAGTATATATGCAGTGTATTTTTTTGCGAGTTCACGTACACCTTTAGCCAGCGCCATAATAACTTTTTCGTTATGAACATCGCAAACCGGACCTCTGGGGGAGTAGAGCATTGTTGATTTAAAAACAGGCACACGGCGTACAAGCACACCCATTGTACCTTCAATTTTCCCGTCATTGTTACGCACAATTATCGCTTCAAATTTCCACTCACTTTTAAGTCGTGACCATAACACCGATTGTGCAAAATTACCTTTTTTACATTGCTGTATAAACGCTTCATATTCTTCAACTTGTTGTTTGTTGTTTAAATCCAAAAATTCCAATTTACTTCTCCTTTGATAAAGTTACAACATCTAATTTAAAATGGAACATAATTATACATATACATTATAACCAAAAGCATACAATTTGTAAATAAAGTATTTGATTTTTGAGTAAAATAGTGTATACTATATCTACAAAAAAATACTGAAAGGAAATTTTGTTATGGTAACTAAAGATTCAATCATCGGTGATGTTTTAGATAATTATCCCGAAACAGCACAGTTCTTTTTAGAAATCGGTATGCACTGTCTTGGCTGTCCTTCCGCCAGGGGCGAGACAATTGAGCAGGCTTGTGCCGTTCATGGCGAAGACTGTGATGCGCTGCTTGAAAAAATCAACGAAGCAATTGCTTAATAAATAAATGCACCAGCCGTTTGGCTGGTGCATTTATTTATTATACTCCGAGTGATGAATTTATAAAACCAAGTCTGTTGTTTAACCAGTTTTTAAGGTAATTTACATGTTCATCATAATTCGTAACACCCGAAAGTTCGCGGATTTGACGCCATTTTTTCGGATTTCCGTAATAGTATCCCCATCTGTAATTGTTCATAGCAATGTCGTATATGTTTTCGCTTATAACGCTGTCAATACTTCCGACAATATTTTGTATTGCCGCCTTTTTCTCACCATATCGTTGTTTTACCAAATCCATAAATTCGGGAATTTCCATTAGCGCGAGATACCAATAATGTGAACTTCCTGTAGTCCAACCGCTGTAGGTCGAACCGCCCCATGCAGATACACCGCATGACTGGTCAAGGTCCCAAATGGGACCGAGATACAGTTTGTCACCTTTCTTTTTATACATGTAAAAACTGTAACCCATATCGTTGTTGAGCATAATCTCATCTACGATAAACATATTTACAAACGAATTAATATCAACAAGCGAGCATATTTTTTGCCAGTCTTTTTTAAATATTGCTTCGTTTACCTGTGTGACATAGTCTTTGATAAAAGTCTGCTGTGCATTGGTGCAAATTTTTTCGTTAGGTGAGAGAATAAGAAATCTGCCTTTGTTATTATCGCCCAGTTTTTTACCGTCAACTTCACCAATTACAAAGAACTTTTCGTCGGTCTCTTTATCGCTGTCAATATACTGTAAAAGGTATCCTGTGTCTGTTGCACCTTTTTTAGATGTGTCTATATTAATGCGTTTTTCGCCTTCTTCTTGCTGTTCGCACAATAGATACATTCCTAAATATGAGCCGTTTATATAAAGGTTTACAAACTTAAAGTCGGTTGTAAATTCAAGCCCCATTTCGTGTGCCAACGATAAGCCAATATAATTTCTAAGCATTGTTTCGTCAAATGCGTTTGCAAGCAACACCCATTCTGTTCCGTCTCCCATTCCCAAAAGGTCAATGTGCTTTTCAAAATTAAGCTTATACGGTTTTTTGTCAAAATGCAACCAAGTTGAGTTTCCGCGACCTTTTATGTTTGTTGCCGTTGCAGATAAATCGTATTGCTTATTTTGGGTGTTTGTTACAGTAATTGTTGCTTTTAAATATACATCTCTTGATGTAACGGGCGTTTTGCCGTTTGTTTCAATTGAAATTATAGGTAGTTTAAGTTTGCTTTCATCATAGTGCTGAGTGGTTATGGTAGTCGAAGGTACCCACTCAGTTTCTGTTTCAGTTTGTGTATCTGTCGGCTTATTCGGCTTTTGCTCGGTTTGAGGCTTTTGTTCAGCTTGCGGCTTTTTTTCAGGCTCTTTTTGAGTCTGATCTTTTTGCTCGCTTTGTTCAGTTTTTTGGGGATTTGTTTCAGTTTGGCCATTTTGCTCGGTAGTTGGCTTTGTGACTGTATTGTTTTTATCTTTGTTGTCAGATGGTGGATTTTTTTCGTTGTCGGGATTAATAATTTCAGCGCCGACTTCGTCTTTAGGCTGTTCTGTATCATTGTTTTCAGCCTTTTTACATCCGCTTAAAACAGAGAAAAGCATAACTGCTGTGAGAATAAGGGCAACTGCTCTTTTCATAATAGCCTCCTCAAATTTTTATAAAATCGTTTTTATCATAACGGTAAAGACAAACATTTGTAAAATAGCCATTACTGTCTTTGCCGTCTTCAGAAAAATAGAAATAACCGTCACCGAGTGAAATCATACCTGTTGCACCGTATTTAAAACGTAACCCGTATATACCGGTGTCATCGTCATACATTCCTGCCGCCGCCAAAGCAAGCCTGTCTTGGTCCGGCGCTTTGTTAAGGTCTATCATAAACATATTGTAATTGGGAAACTTTTCTTTATGTCCTGTATACACAGCTGCAAAAAAACGGTTTGTAAAACTGTCGTATTCAAGGTTTTGTATTCCGTAAGATGTGTTGCCGGTGTATACAAAATATTTGCTGTCTGCAAAAACACCTTGCACACCGTTCGCGTTTGACTGAGCAAGTGCCGACCATTTATCACAAAGTTTGTTAAGTTCAAGCCGTAATATAATTTGATTATCGTTGTCGTCACGGTTTACATCACTGTAAATTCCGTATGCCACAAACAATGCGGGAACACCGTATGGGTAGTTTGCAACGGTTATACCGTCAATGCCGCTGCAACCGTGGGCGCCGCTGTTGTAATCGCAAATTACATCCTGTAGTTTTACAGCACTAATAATACCGCTGTTTTCTGCGTTCATGCCCATTTTGTCTAGTTTTGATAAATCAAATCTTACAATATAAAAAGCATCATCAATTGTAATATCAAGCCCTAATTTTTCGAGTATTCCTTTGCCTATGCTGTCGCGTTTGTATTCAAGCGAGCCGTAAATAAACCCGTCGTGATAAGCAATACAGCCAAGGTGTCCAAAAAAACCGCAAACCGATGCGACCGCGTTACCTTTAAAGTCGGTTTTAAGAAGGTGAGTTGTGCAAGAATAATACATATATTCACCGTCTGTTGCAATCCCTTGTATATGGCCGGTTTCGGAGTAACCCGAAAATAGTTTAATAGGCAGTGACGAGATATTCATAGTTATACTCCAAACATATTTTTTGCATTTTGCCGTGTAATCTTTACAATTTCGTCGTATTCCACACCTCGTATGTCGGCAATTTTCTGCGCAATAAAGCGTGTGTAGTCGGGGCGGTTCAATTTACCGCGAAACGGCTCTGGCGTAAGGTATGGACAGTCGGTTTCAAGCATAAGTCTGTCTGATGGCACCTGTTTTGCACAATCTACCGCATTTTTTGCATTTTTAAATGTGACAACACCGCCAAGCGATATGGACATACCCATCTTTACTACCTCGTTTAACGTTTCGACCGAACCTGAAAAGCAGTGAAATACTGCTTTTTTTGGTGTGTGTAATTTTAACACATCAAGGGTGTCGGCTGTAGCCTCTCTTGAATGTATAACAACAGGTAAGCCTATTTCATTTGCAAAATCAATTTGCTTTTCAAACCAATACCGTTGAATATCCCGTGGAACATTGTCCCAATGATAGTCCAGCCCGATTTCTCCCACAGCAACAACCTTTTTATGTTTTGTAAGTTGTTTCATAATTTCAAAATCGTGCTCGGTTATATCTTTGCAGTCGCAGGGGTGAAACCCCGCTTCTGCATAAATAAAGTCGTACTTTTGAGCAAGTTCTATCGATTGTTTTACGCTTTCAATATTACAGCCCACGCAAATAACATTTTCAACACCGTTTTGCAAAAGCTCTTTCGCAAAACCGTCAAAGTCGCTCATATAATCTTGCTCGTAAAGGTGAGCGTGTGTATCAAAAAGTCCCATTATCTTATCTTTGCACCTGCGGGAATGCTGTCATCAAGGAAAATAACGCGCGGTCCGTTTTCGGTATCTGCCGCAAGCAACATACCTTCCGATGTTTCACCGCGGAGTTTTGCAGGGGCAAGGTTGTCAACAAGCGCGATTGTTTTACCCACCATATCCTCCGGTTTGTAGTGCTGTGCAATACCGGACAGCACTTGTTTTTGTTCAAAGCCGTTGTCAACTTGCATTACAAGGAGTTTATCGCTCTTTTTAAGTTTTTCGCAGGAAATAACTTTTGCCGCACGGAACGATACTTTTGCAAAATCATCAATTGTAATCTGTTCTTCAGCAGGCTTTTTAGGTCTTGCCGGCTGGGCCTTTTTAGCGTTTTCTGCCTCTATTTCTTCAAGCTTTTTAGCAACATCTATTCTTGCAAATAAAATGCTGTTTTCACCGAGTATATGTCCGTTTGGTGTCATACCAAACTGTTTTAGTGAATCAAGCCCGCCGTTTTCAAGTTGTAACTGACTGTGAATGGCTTTAGCTGTGTCGGGCATAAACGGTTCAAGCAAAACTGCTGCAAAACGAATGCTTTCAACAAGGTTGTAAAGTACCTCTTGCAGTCTTTCGTGGTCACCGCCTTCGCGGCCAAGTACCCACGGCTCAGTTTCGTCAATGTATTTATTAGCACGGCGAAGCAGAGTGAATATATCGTCAATAGCATCTGCAATATGCATATTTTCCATGTGCTTTTCAACAGCAGCGGGTGTCAAAAGCGCAAGTTCCTTAAGCTCGCTGTCCAGCGCTTCAGCCCTGCCGTGTGAAACCTTGCCGTCAAAATATTTACGGCTCATTGATATAGTTCTGTTGACAAGGTTGCCGAGAATGTTTGCAAGTTCGGCGTTTATTCTTTCAATAATAAGTTCGTAAGATATTACGCCGTCATTTGCAAAGGGAATCTCGTGCAGTACAAAATAACGTACCGCATCAACACCAAATAGTTTCACAAGGTCGTCTGCATAAATGACATTACCCTTTGATTTGCTCATTTTACCGTCACTCATAATAAGCCACGGGTGGCCAAACACCTGCTTTGGCATAGGCTCACCCAAAGCCATAAGCAAAATAGGCCAATAAATTGTATGAAAACGAACAATGTCTTTGCCTATAAGGTGCATATCGCACGGCCAGTATTTTTTATATTCTTCAGAGTGGTTACCATCAGGATCGTAACCTATGTTGGTGATATAGTTTGACAATGCATCAATCCAAACGTAAACCACGTGCTTTTTGTCAAACGGTACAGGGATACCCCAGTCAAACGACGAGCGCGAAACGCAAAGGTCGGACAAGCCCGGTTTTATAAAGTTGTTTATCATTTCGTTTTTACGGGCAGGCGGCCAGATAAATTCGGGGTGTTCCTCAATATACTGTTCGAGCTGTTTTTCGTATTTTGAAAGTTTAAAGAAATATGCTTCTTCTTTGGCTTTTTGAACCGGTCTTCCGCAGTCGGGACACTTGCCGTCAACAAGCTGACTTTCGGTAAAAAATGATTCACAAGGTGTGCAGTACATTCCTTCATACGCACCTTTGTAAATATCACCCTGCTCATACAATTTTGTAAAGATTTTTTGTATTTTTTCTTCGTGCTCAGGGTCGGTGGTTCTTACAAACTTATCATAGGTGGTGTTCATAATATCCCAAATACCCTTTATTTCAGAGGCAACGTTGTCAACAAACTCTTTGGGAGTAATGCCTGCCTCCTTGGCTTTTATCTGAATTTTCTCACCGTGTTCATCGGTACCGGTCTGGAAATAGACGTCATACCCCTGCATTCGCTTGTACCTCGCTACACTGTCTGCGAGCACAATTTCATAGGTGTTTCCAATGTGCGGCTTACCCGAAGTATAAGCTATAGCGGTAGAGATATAATACTTTTTTTCCACTTTCTGATTATTCCTTTCATAATTTCTATGATTTTTTTATAGTATATATTAAAATTACTAATAAATCAACTCTATAAAATAAAAAACCGCCTTTAAGGCGGTTTTGGCAGCATAAATTAGTCTTCTGTAGTTTCTGCAAGTTTTTTTGCACACTCGGTACATACATTTTTACCCATATATGATACCATATTGTTTCCTTCACCACAGAAAATACAGCAAGGCTTGTACTGTTTGAGAATTATAGATTCACCGTCAACGAAAATTTCAAGAGAATCTTTTATGTTTATGTCTAATGTTCTGCGAAGTTCAATGGGAAGCACAATTCTTCCAAGTTCGTCTACTTTTCTTACAACGCCTGTTGCTTTCATCTTAACACCCCTTTCAAATACTATTTTCAGTATACTTCATATTTTTAAAAAAGTCTACAATTTTTTTACTAAATGTAAAAAATATTTCAAGGGTGATAACTATCAGCATAGTATATACGGTTTTACTTATTTTTTCTATTATAACTGCGTTAATCGGCAACAATTTAAGCGGTGTTTCGCAATCGGTTTTGCAAAGCGGCAAACAAGCCGCGGATTTTATAATAGAATATGGCTCAGCAATTATAATTTACAGCGGAATTATGAATGTTGCCAATAAAGCGGGGCTGTGCGATGCTCTTTCAAAGCTGTTAAAACCGATTTTTATAAAACTGTACGGACCGCTTGAGAGCAATGTTTTGCGTGATATAACAATGAATGTATCTTGCAATTTTTTAGGGCTCGGTAATGCTGCAACGCCTTACGGCATAAGTGCTATAAAGGCTATGGCAAAAGGTGATACCGCAACAAATCAAATGGCACTTTTTGTTGTTATGAATTCATCTTCCATTCAGTTTTTACCGGCAACACTTGCATCTATTTTAAAATCAGCAGGCAGTAATACTCCGTTTGATATTTTACCTGCTGTATGGCTGTCGTCAGCAACAGCACTTGCCGTAGGTATTACTGCCTGTAAAATATGTGAAAGGTTTGATAATAGTGCAAAACGCCGTTTTGCCGCTCTTAATACTTATAACCGCCATTTTGGCAGCAGTAAAAAAAGTTGATATTTTTTCTGCTTTTATTGAGGGCGCAAAACAGGGTGTTAACACGGTGTTGTCAATTTTTCCAACCCTTTGTGCACTGTTTTTTGTAATAGGCATATTTAACACGTCGGGTGCACAGTCGGTTACCGAATTTGCTTTGCATCCTGTTGCATCGTTTATAGGTTTGCCCGATGCCGTTATACCGCTTATGATATTACGTCCTCTCTCGGGCTCAGGTGCAATGGCATTTTTTAAAACTCTGCTTGTACGATTCGGTATAAACAGCCCTGTCACTCGCATCGCCTCGGTAATGCTTGGTTCCAGCGAAACAACGCTTTATACAGTAAGTGTATACTACGGTGCCGCCGGTGTTAAAAAAACAAGACATACCATACCCTGCGCACTGCTTGGCGATATAACCGCGTTTATAATGTCTGCAGTTGCGGTATCTATATTTTTTAAATAGCCTATTGAAAAAAATGTCGTATAGTTGTAAAATAGTATAAAATTATATAGAGAGGTAATTAAAAATGAGCGATAAAAAAATTCTCGTTGAAATGTCAGCAAGACATATTCATGTAACACAAAAAGACCTTGAAACACTTTTCGGCGCAGGCGCAACCCTTACACCAAAGCGTGAACTTTCGCAGCCCGGTCAGTACCTCAGTGAAGAGCGTGTTGACCTTATCGGTCCTAAAAAGACTATCGCAAATGTTTCAATTCTCGGTCCTACAAGGCCGGAAACTCAGGTTGAAATTTCACTTACCGATGCAAGAACTCTCGGCGTTGCAGCTCCTGTTCGTATGAGTGGTGATGTTAAGGGTACAGGCTCTGTTACAATTAAAGGCCCTGCCGGTGAAGTTACTATTGAAGAAGGCGTTATCGCTGCTAAAAGACATATACATATGACTCCTCAAGATGCCGAAAAAATGGGACTTACCGACGGACAAAATGTGTCTGTTAAGGTTGAAACTGAACGCGGTGTTGTATTTGATGAAACAGTTTTGCGTGTTTCAGACAAATTTGCAACTGCAATGCATATTGACACTGACGAGGCAAATGCTGTTGCATTACCCCGTGAAGCATACGGTATAATTTTAGATTAATTTTTAGTAAAAAAGGCTGTTTTCCGCTTTGGAAAACAGCCTTTTTATTGTGAATACAGACTACCCGTCCGCAATTTTTGTTGAGTTCTTATTCTTGTGATACTATTACAATTGCGTTTTTGTTTACAAATGAATAAGATGAAATTTCAGAATTGCTCGTTTTTACAGTTAACAGTCCTTTCATAGATGAAAGGATTGAAGCATCTGTAACATTACAATTTGTAATATCAATATAGTCGATAAGTTCAAGGTCTTTTATAGGACTGAGTTTTGTTACGTTTGTATCGGCTATAGAAAGAGTTGTAAGTTTTTTCAAAAGCCCTATGTCGTCAAGGTTTGCAAGCCCTGTGCCATTAGCGTAAAACGACGTAAGCGGAAGGTTTTTGAGAGGTTTTGTGTTTACAAACATAGTGCTGTTTACATTAAGAGACGAGAGCTTTGTAAGCGAACTTAAAAAGTCAAAATTTGCAACACTGTTATTTGAAATATCAAGTTCCTCAAGGTTTGAAAGTTTTGCTAAAGTTTTAGCATTGGTTATTCGGTTAGTTGATATATCAAGGTAGGTAAGCGCTGTCATCTGATGTATTGATGAAATGTCTGATATGACATTGTTTTCAAGTATAAGAGTTAGTATTGTACCCGAATTTTCAAAATCAGGAATTGATGTAATGCTGTTGTATGAAGCGTCTATATATTCAATAGCCTTTGCTTTCCCGAGCACAGAAATATCGTTTATATTGTTGTGCGAAAGATATATATATTTCAAAGCGTCGAGGTTTGAAAGGGCACTTATTGAGGTGAGCGAGTTGTTTGAAACATCAAGTGTTTCAAGCGCTGTAAGAGCACCAAGTGAATTTATATCAGTATTGTCTAAATCACAGCCGGACAGTATAAGGGTATGCAGTTTTGTCTTGCCCGAAAGTTGTGAAATTGACAGCAACATACTCTCGTTTTCAAGCGAAACATATTCAAGATTTGGCATCAAATCAAGGTCTGAAAGTGTTTTAACATAACCGTCAATGCCTTCGTTTGAAAGGGTGGTAACGCTTGCAAGTTCTTTAACGCGTATGACGCCGTTTGGCTTTGAAAGCGCGGTTCGTACCATCTTTTCAATTTTGCTGTCGTCAAAGTTTACCGCTTCATTTTCATTTGTCACATCGTAACTTACACTTAATACCGGGGAAACAAGTCCTTCGGCATTAACCGAAATTGCGGTAACGACGGTTGTTCCGTTTGCAACATTAATCGGGTCGACATATATATTCGAAAAACGTGTCGGATAACTGCCGTCAGTGGTGTAATATACCGTTTCGCCGTCCCTTACGGTTATCTTCATTTTGAGGGTTTTGTCATAACTTCCTTGCGTTGGAGTGTAACTTAAATCGTCTGGTCTTAGCGACTGTATTTTTTTGAGTATATATTGGTCATCAAGTGAATCTATGTATGATGCAGCCTCATAAAGTTTGCCCGAAGCAGACAATATTTTTATACGCATTATATATAACTGTTCAAGCCCGTTTTCTTTAGTTGTAATGCGCTTTTCAATTGCTGTATCAATAATCTTTCCCGCATTATCGTAATCTTCCGCTTTGGCATACGCTTCGGCAAGAGAAAGGTAAACGCCCTGCTTTTTTGGTTTCCACGATTTTGCCACGTTATACATTTCTATGGCTTGTGTGTACTGTCCGGCTTCGGCTTTTGCGTTTCCTTTTGCTGTATATATGTTGTAGAACACATTTCTGAATACTGCAAAGATTAAAAAACAGACAACGCATACAGTTACAGCAAAAGATATGAGAAATATGTATATAAATTTCTTTTTGTCTTTTATCATTTCTTTTTCCTCCTTGGACTTTTTTAAATTATAACATATACGGCCGATCATTTCAATAATATTATTATGTATAAAATACATACCCTATGTCGATTATTGATATGAAAGGAGCGATAATATTGAAACAGACATATCAAACGCTTGACGTAAAACAAGAACTTGTACTTTTAAAGCAACAGATAGATATAACAGAGGCGAAAATGAATTTTGTAAATGAGCCCAAACTTTATGATGCGCTCAGTTATGAACTTTTAGGTCTAAAAGCCCGTTTGGGTTATATAATTGAACTTGCAAAACGCCGTTAGATATAACAAATTTTAAAATATTTTTTTATGCATCTTGAACAATTTTAATATAACGCTTGCAAAGGTAATCAGTATATGTTATACTTGACTTAACAATTATAAGTATTATTAGTTATAATTATAAGCATATCACTAATTGGGAGGTATTTGCGCATGAAGCGTAGCAAGCTTTTGAGAGGCATAGTGTTAGTTATTATTTGCATTATGCTTATCACTGTTACAGGATGTAACTATGTGAATAGACCAAACGGTGCGAAAAATAATAGTTCTGATAATAATAACCGTTTGGCTGAAATTCTTACAAAGGACCAGGTTACCGTTGTTCCGGACAATACACCTGAAGAGCCTGAGGAACCCGAAGAACCTGAAGAGCCTGAAGAACCCGAAGAGCCTGAGGAACCCGAAGAACCTGAAGAGCCCGAGGAACCTGAAGAGCCCGAGGAACCTGAAGAACCTCAAGAACCTGAGGAACCCGAAGCATCGGCAACTCCTTTTGATGTTTCAGGTGATGTAATTACAAAAATCAATGATATTCTTGCTTCATTGAATACTGACAGTGTAGATGCATCAAGTTCAACCGGTGTAAAAGACGAACTTATGACAAGCCGCAGCGTTACAATGTATATCCCCGGCGAAATTTATGAGGGACAGAATTCTGATATTGACGCAATTACCGGAAACCTCAATATGCATATCAACAATATCAATGTAAATCCTCAAAAATATACTGCTACTGTTCAGCGTTCAGTTCTTGTCGGTGAAAAGGCAGATCTTATGTATGTTGATCAGACATCATGGGGTTATACACAGCACTTTACACAAGACATCTCAAACTTTGTAAACTTTAGCATTGCTGACAAACTTGACACTTTTTCAAGTAATCTTTCTAAGAAGTTTGCAGTTGCAAACAGTGATGCAGTTAAGTTCTATGTTGCTTCAGGTATCGCATCTCCCTATATGTTGATATTTAATAAAGATAATGTAACTGTGCCGGTCGGCAAAGTTTTGCCAGGTAACGAAGAAGAGAGTATTGAGGAACTTACAATTGCCGATCCGCTTGAAATGTTTGATGCAGGTAATTGGGGCGTTTCTGCTTTTGAAGAAGTACTTAAAGCTTCTACTGTAAACGGCAGGGTAGGTCTTGCTACTGTTAAATATGGCTCAAACGATGCTTATAAGGACTTAAACGTTGATGTTTGGATGGGTATGGAAAACAACGCTTCAATGTCAGTTGATTTTAATACTCTTGCAACAGGTGTAGATTCATCTACAGACAGAGAGTCACTTGATTCAGTTGGTAAAAATATGGACATTCTCCAGTCTTGGTATTGGGATGTAACAGGTGCAGACAACTCAAATTACATAGCAGGTTGGACAAACGAAGCTGATTTTGAAACAACAGTTAAAAAGACACTCGGCATTTACGACGGCCTTGATGCAGTTTCTTCTTATTCATATTTTGGTATCACTCTTGATCAACTTGATGATGTTAAGGCAATAGCTGCTGCTGAGAAAGCAGAGTTTGATCTTATAGCATATCCTTATGGTAAAGGTACAGAGGATATTATCCGTTCAACAACAGCTGATGACGAAGGCAACTATACAGGTGCTTCCGGCTCAACAGTAAGACCTTACTGTGCAGGTTGGATTGGTGGTTTCTCAGTTCTTAAAAACTGTGAAAATCCGTCAGTTGCTCTTCGCGTGGCAGAAGAAATTACAAAGTGCTGGAAAACAACTTACGAAAAACCGTATGTTGATCTTATGACAGATGCACAAAAGGCAAGATACACCACTATGAAAGAAAATATTGGTATATCGTTCTGCCGTTCTGTTATATTTAATGCTGAAAATGCTTACACCTTCTACGGTGCAGATATGGCAAACAGAATTCCTTACAATACAAGAGGTGAGTATATTTCTCTTGAAGTATACAGCAACTCTAAAGGAACTCTTACACAACCTATGTATAACAAAAATACAGCAATTGGTACGTATAACCCTGCAGTTGCTGCAAGCTGGAGTGAGTACTATTACGGTAAAACACTTGAAGATGGCACAGTTGCTGCTGCCAGCATCTTGCCCACTCTTTCAGCGGCGTTCTTACCGCCTACAATGTTCTTTGTAGTTCCTACAGTTGAATAATTTAAAAAACGGACTGAAAAATATTTTCAGTCCGTTTTTTATATATAATATAATGAAGGAATAATTGCATATACTTATATTATGAAAAATAAAAAGATAAAAAATTCATTCATAATACAAGGTGTGTCTGTAGTTCTGGTTTTTATACTCGCGGTGGCTTTTATTATAGCTGCCGTGTTTATGTTTTCAACAAAAGGTGACTTTGTAAATGCATTTGAGCGCGAAATTTCTTCATCATTTTATTTATCTGCCGTAGTAATAATTTTAATATCATCAGCACTTTTTACACCGTTTTCATTTGGAATTTCTAATTACTTTTTAAAATCATCTTACGGTAACGGAAACTTTAAAGATATTTTTTATCTTTTTAAAAGTCGTAAAATGCTAGTAAAAGCAGTAATAATGAATACTGTTAAACTTGCCGTTGCAAGTTATTGGCGCACTATGCTTTTAGCTTTTGCAGTTGTAATTGAAACAGTAGTGTTTGTTGTAACAATAGTGCTGCGCGGAGAAAATATTTTTGATTATGAACAAAATTTTTTTGAAAATGTAATGTCAATAATGCAAAACAATACCATTTTTGCAATTTTTACAGTTTTATTGTGGATTATAGTTCTTGTTTGTTTTGTGCTAATAAAAATTAAATTTATTTTTTGTAAATATGCGTTAATTCGATTTAACTCACTTGGCATAATAGAAGCTGTGCGTGTCGGAAGCTTTTGTGCGCGCGGAAAACTTTTAAAAACCGCACGGTTTTATATAAAATATCTTTCAATTTATATATCGCTGATTTTAACTTTGGGTATTTCGGGGTTGTTTATGAAAAATAAAAAACCTGACAGTTTTTCACTCTATGCAGTAAAAGAGGTAGAGCAGGGGATAGATAGGTACTTTGAGCGTCGTAACTGTTAAATTTTTAACTTCTATTGAAAAAAACTGTAGGTATGCTATAATTATGATATATCATCCTTTAACGGAGTGAAAAATTATGTTTAAAAAGTTTTTGGCAAAATTAATTAAATTTATTGAAGAGTTTAAACAGCGCCGTACTGAAAAGAAAAATTCGGGTGAAAAAAAGCATCGTTTACCCCAAAAAGTGCGCAGGGGTATTTGGGGCGTTTGCCTTACAGGAATACTCACCTGCTTTTTTACCGGTTGTGTTTTCTTGTGGTATGCGTTTATTTATGTTGACGGCGAATTTGATTTATCATATCTTGACAATTCGCTTAACTATACCACAATACTTTACGGTGTTGATGACGGTGAAACTGTAGAAATAGAACAACTTCACGGCACAGAAAATCGTGTGTGGGTAAACATTGACGAAATCCCTAAAAATTTACAACACGCTTTTGTTGCAATTGAAGATCAGCGTTTTTACACACATAGTGGTGTTGATATCCGCCGTACGCTTGGTGCAGCACTTACCTTTTTTAAACCGGGCGGTGACCGTTCGTTTGGTGGTTCAACCATTACGCAACAGCTTGTCAAAAATTTAACCGAGGACGACGATTATTCAATTACTCGTAAAATACAAGAAATGCGCCGTGCATGGTATCTTGAAAGTCAGTATCGCAAAGACCAAATATTAGAGGTATATCTTAACACAATCTATCTTTCAAACGGGTGCTACGGTGTGCAGACAGCGGCAGAAAAATATTTTGGTAAAGATGTTAAGGATTTAACTCTTGCAGAATGTGCTTGTATAGCATCAATAACAAAAGCTCCTACACGGTATGACCCGCTTATAAACCCAGAAAATAATAAAGAACGTGCCTCTTTGGTTTTAAACAAAATGGCAGAACTGGACTTTATTGATGTTACGCAAGAGCAAGCGGATGCTGCAAAAGCAGAAACGTTAAATTTTTCAAATGGCAATTCGTCGTCTTCATCTTCAAGTATAAAAAGTTACTTTGCCGACGCTGTTACCGATGCTGTTATTGATGACCTTGTAAATATAAAAGGTTATAGTAAGGTATATGCTGAAACCCTTATTTATTCAGGCGGCTTGCAAATTTATACCACGATGGATGTCGATGTTCAAAAATCTCTTGACAGCGTTTATAATGACCCTGATAATTTCCCGTCAATAAGCGCAAAGGATAGCGACGGAAATAGGGTTAAACCGCAAAGTTCAATGGCTATTATCGATAACTCTACCGGTGCAGTTGTTGCCATTGCAGGCGGTATAGGTGAAAAAACCGATGCCAGAGGTTTAAACCGTGCAACAATGGCATACCGTCAGCCCGGTTCAAGCATTAAACCGCTTAGTACGTATGCTCCGGCAGTTGAATACGGTGTATGCCTTGATGGAAATAATGCTCTTTCTCCATCATCAATGATTCTTGATTGGTATATCGACGAAGAAAAACAGTATCCTCAAAACCAATCGCGTTTCCAGTCGAATAAAAAAGTAACACTTACAGCAGGCGTTGCACAATCTCTTAATACGGTTGCGGCGCGTGTAAATGTGGCGCTCGGTTTTAAACGCTCTATTAATTTTATGATAGACAATCTCGGTTTTACCTCTCTTGTAACTGCAGAGCAAAATCGTGCCCGTAACGACGAAAATGTTGCTTCACTTGGCCTTGGCGGTCTTACAAAGGGCGTAAATGTTGTTGAAATGTCGGCAGCGTATGCGGCTTTTGCGAACGACGGCACTTATACAAAGCCGTATCTTTATACAAAGGTAGTAGACCAAAATGGCAGAGTTATTATAGAAAATAAAACAGAGTCGCATACTGCTATGACAGCAGAAACCGCAAAGGTTATGAATCAACTTTTAAGTTATGCTGCATCTGCAGGTACAGGCACACCTGCAAACTTTAACACAACAGAAGTCGCAGGTAAAACAGGTACTACATCTGATGATAATGACAGATGGTTTGCAGGCTATACTTCATATTATTCAGGCGTTGTATGGTATGGATATGACAAGCCTCAAACTATTTATTACGGCGGTGCAAACCCTGCCGCTGTTACTTGGAAAAAAGTAATGTCAAAGGTCCATAACGGTCTTGCTTATAAATCGTTAACAAAACCTACAACTCTTGTATCATGTGAGTACTGCTTTGAAACAGGTATGCTTGCTACAGAGTTTTGTACACAAAAGGCAAACGGCAGTTTCTTGCCTGACGGTGTTCCTACGGTCGTTTGTGATGTTCATAAAGGTGAAACACCGAGTGAAACACCGAGTGAAACACCGAGTGAAACACCGAGTGAAACACCGAGTGATACACCAAATGAAACACCAAGTGATACACCGAGTGAAACACCAAGTGAAACACCAAATGATACACCTGATGGTACAACTTCGGGTGAAAACCCATGGTGATGACTATGAAAACAGTAATTCTCGACGCTGCCACACTCGGCGGCGACACAAACCTTTCGCCGATACAAGTTATCGGCGAAACTTGTATTTATAAGTCTACTGATGTCAAAGATGTGGCAAGCCGCATAGAAGATGCGGATATAGTGCTTGTAAATAAAATTAAACTTAATAAATCAAACCTTGAAAATGCAAAAAACTTAAAACTCATTTGTGTTTTTGCAACAGGTTATGACAATATCGATACTGATTATTGTAAGACTAATAATATAGCGGTTTGTAATGTACCCGGATATTCTACCGACAGCGTGGCACAACTTACCGTTTCGATGGCTCTGTCTCTTGCAACACATCTTTTTGAATATAACAATTTTGTTAAAACCGGTGGTTATACGGCATCTGGCGTTGCAAATTCGCTTACTCCCGTTTGGCACGAAATTTGCGGTCTTGAATGGGGAATTGTGGGCGCAGGTGCAATTGGTTCGCGCGTGGCGGATATTGCAAATGCATTTGGTTGTAATGTAAAGGTTTTTCGCCAAAAGCCTGATGCTAAATACCAAAATGTAGATATTGACACTCTTTGCGAAAGTTGTGATGTAATATCAATCCATCTCCCCCTTACCGACCAAACCCGCGGTATTATAAATAAACAACGTATTGAGAAAATGAAAAAAACCGCAATCGTTATAAATGTTGCGCGTGGTGCAATTGCTGATGAAAATGCGCTTGCAGATGCCGTGGTTAACAAGAAAATTGCAGGACTGGGTGTAGATGTTTATTCTAAAGAACCATTTTCAAATACTCATCCGTTTTGGCATATTAAAGATTTTGAAAATGTTTTACTCACTCCGCACATGGCTTGGGGTTCTTATGAGGCTCGCAACCGTTGTGCATATATAGTGGCGCAAAATATAAAAGCCTTTTTAAACGGTGAAACAAAAAACAGAATAGTATAAAAATATGGCTGTAAAAAACTATTGTTTTTCACAGCCATATTTTTTTGGGATATAAATTTTTCACATATCCACGTTTTTTAACCTAATTCTCTTTTGTATAGTTTCATAAAGTTTTGTTCATCAATATATCCTTCGCACGGCTCTGCATCGTGTCCTTCCAAAACATCGCAGAACCCGCCGATAATACCGTGGTGGTCAATGCCGCCCATCTTGTAAAGTCCATATTGATCACAAATTTTATTATAAAATTCCTTTTCGTCTTCGCTCATAATCGGGTGGCAAACTTCAAAGCCCATAACACCCATTTTTATGTACTTTTCAGCTTCTTCTTTAAAGAAATACTTTCCTTTTTCTGTCGGGTGCGCAATTATCGGAACACCGTCAGCTTTTCTTATAATATCAATTGCCTGCTCTGCTTGATATTGATGATAGCCAAGCTCATTTTGAAGTTGAAGTTTACGCGGTTTGGGAATAGCAAAATTAGAATTATAAAATTCGCCGTATTCTTCTTTTTTATAAATACCGTTTTCAACCAGTATATCAAAAATATGATTGTTACATAGATAATCCTGATCGGGCATTGCATCGCGTAGTTGTTGCCAGGTAATGCCTTTACGCAAAGTGCCGTTTTTAAGGCCTTCTTCAAACAGATAATGAGTGAGTTCTGTAGTACATGCGGCAGAATGTGACAGCATTTTGCGAACTTCTTTGTTTTCTGTGTTAAAATCAACACATACTATGTGGCATCTTCCAAATGATGTCAACACTCCAATTTCAGTAGATATCATAGTGAGGATCCCCGCTTTGCGTGCGGCTTTGTTAAAGCGGTGTAATCCGGAAATGGTATCGTGGTCGGTAAGAAGCATTGCTTTGTGACCAAACTTTATACCCAGTTCAATTAGCTTTTCAGGTGTGTGAACACCGTCAGAAAAAGTTGAATGCATGTGAGTATTTGCAAAACACATATTAATATCCTCCGCAAAAAAATTATATTTCAATTGTCGCAATCAGTCCGTAATGGTCTGACTGTACAGTTTTGCCGTTAATTTCTTTAATCATTTCAAAATCACGGCATTTAACATTATCATTTATGTAAATGTAATCAATAACTAAATTTGCTTGCTTTTCAAAGCCATGATAAGTCGGTTCAAATTCGGTAATGCCGACAGCCTGTCTGCAATCGGTCAGTATAGAATTTGCAGTTTTAATAGTTTCACTGTTGGGTGTTGCATTAAAATCGCCCATAAGGACAAGCGGTATTTCGTTACTAAACTTGCTTTTAATAAAGTCTGAAATTTGTTTGATTCCGTTAACCCTTGCATCTTCACTTTGGTGGTCAAGGTGTGTATTAACAAGCACAAATTCTTTTTGGCTTTGCTTGTCAAGAAATAATATCCAACATGTAATGCGCGGGCAGTTTGCACCCCAACCAAGCGATTCAACTTGGGGAGTTTCAGATAGCCAAAAATATCCCGAATCTCGCTTTTCAAGGCGTTGAGGATTCCAGTAAATAGGTGTACCTTCTTTTCTGCTCTCGCTTCTGTAAACTACCATGCTGTCAAAACCATTAAGGTCAACATCAAAAAATTCTTTCCAGATAGGTTTTACCTCTTGAAAGCCTATAACGTCTGCACCGTGCTCAAGCACAGCCTTTTTCATCAGGGGTCTTCGGTCTTCATATCTGCCAAGTTCTTTGTGCTCCCAGCACATAACGTTTTGACACATAACTTTTATAGCCATTTTTATCACCTCATCAAAAGTATAACATTAAAAATTATGCATTTCAATATCTTGACTTTATAAAATTATAATATTATACTGAATGAAATCAATAGATATAAGAGGTGATTTTTTTTGAATAATTTTTGCTTAAAAAACCTGCCTTTAGAACTTTTAGAAGGCACAAGGGAAGTTTTTTTGGAACTTGGGTATGTCGAGTCGGATAACGGCGCTGTTGTTACAGCAACAAAGTCATTAAAAACAGGTATAACAGTAAAAGAAAATTCCGTTGAAATAGTTTATAATAAAAAGCCTGAGTTTTTTAGAATGTTATCTCTTATTAATAATGATGAGTGCAAAAACGGTTATTTTGAGTCGCCGCGCCATAATTCTCTCGGCTATATGGTCGACCAATCTCGTAACGCAGTGCTTACTGTTGACAGTATGCACCAATTTATTCGTTATTTGGCACTTTTGGGTTATGACAACCTTATGCTCTATACTGAGGATACTTATGAAATTGATGGCGAGCAGTATTTTGGGCATCTTCGTGGTAGGTGGACAAAAGACAGTATTAAAGAATTGGATAAATACTGTCATCTTTTCGGTATAGAACTTATTCCGTGTATACAAACTCTCGGTCATTTAGAACGTGCTATGTATTGGCCGTGCTATAATGCCCTTTCCGATAGAGATAATGTTTTGCTTGTCGGTGACGATAAAACTTATGCGCTTATTGACAAAATGTTTGCCACCGCGGCAGAGTGCTTTACAAGTCGCAAAATCAATGTCGGACTTGACGAAGCGCACAGTTTAGGCCTTGGTAAATACTTAAAAATCCACGGTTATCGAAACCGCTTTGAAATTATGCTTGAGCATATTGGAAAAGTTTGTGAAATCGCAAAAAAATACGGTTTTGAGCCTATGATGTGGAGTGATATGTTTTTCCGTATAGCTTTTAACGGAAACTATTATGTAAAAGAAGGCGAAATCCCGCAAAGCGTAATTGATAAAGTGCCGGAAAATATGTCACTTGTGTACTGGGATTATTACACGGCTGACCGTGAGTTGTTTTCACACATGGCAGACTGTCATACCGCCTTTAAAAATAATAAAGTTATTTTTGCCGGCGGCGCTCAAAGATGGGGTAGATTTAACGCTGTAAATGAATTTTCAATTAAAGTTGAAAGTATGCACATTGAGGAGTGCTTAAAAAAAGGAATAGTAGATATTATTGGTACCGGTTGGGGTGATGACGGTTCTGAATCGTCAACATTTTCAATTTTGCCCACCCTTGCGCTCTATGCCGAAAAATGTTACAAGGAAAATTTTGATAGGACTTGGCTTGAAACCCGTGTTGAAGAGGTGTTTAAAACCCCAATGGCACCGTTTACACTTATGAACGATTTAGACTATCTGCCGGGATTCCCCGAATTTGACCGTGGTAATAACCGCTTTTCAAAACTTGTGCTGTATGCCGATATTTTAACGGGTGCATTTTATAAGCATATCGATCGTGATGTTTGTGTGCCTCATTACAAAAATATTGCAGATAGTTTAAAACCCTATATTAAAAACGAAAACTTTGGCTATATGTTTGAAGTTATGTACCATCTTGCAAATGTTTGCTCTGTTAAATCGGAACTTATAAATGACATTCGTGACAGTTATAAAGCAGGGGATAAACAAACACTTAACCAAATTGCCGTATCCGATATTCCCCGTGCTGTAAATGCAGTAAATGACCTTTTGCTTGCCGTGGAAAAACAGTGGAGAAAAGAGAATTTAACATTTGGTCTTGAGGTTCAACAAATCCGTCTTGGCGGTCTTAAAGAGCGTATGATCGGTGTTTCAAAAATACTGCTTGACTATGTAAACGGCGTTATTGATAAGGTTGACGAACTTGAACAAGATGCACTCTTTTACGATTGTCGTCCTGCTGACAGTGACAGAACTCTTGCAATACGCGAATCAAGTTGGAAGCGTATAGTTACTGTAAATATTATATAACACTCAATAAAAAAGGAATGTAAAACAAAAGTTTTTACATTCCTTTTTTGTGTATCTCTCTATAACCTTTTGGTGTTTGTCCGGTTTGAATTTTAAACAGTTTTGTAAAATAACTTGGTGAATCAAACCCGCACATTTTTGCTATATCTAAACTGCGGTAGTCAGTGTAAGCCAACAACTGCTTTGCCTTTGCAATACGTATAAGTTTAAGTTGTTCCATAACGGTGATGCCGGTTTGGTTTTTATAATATCTGCAAAGCGAAAATTTGTCAATGCCTACCTCATTTGCTATATCTTCCAAAGTAAGCGGTTTTGAAAAGTGCGCTTCTAGAAATTGGCGTATGGTGTCTGTTTTTTCTAAGTACGGTTCGCTTATTTCTGTAAGCCATTCGACAAGCCCGCTGTACCCTACAGCCGAGCGGGTTATAATTGACGAACTTTTGCAGCATAGCATTTCCAGTTCTTTTGCGTATGCTAAAAGCGTTGGCGTTACAGGGAATTTAAACCAGTCAGATACCTTAAAATAATCAAATATACTGTTATCACATAAAAAAGTTAACCATGCCGTGCTAAACTCTTTTGTTTTGGCTTCGTATTTATGAGGAAGAGAGCGCTTGAAAAATACACCTTCGCCTGCCTTTAAAACAAATTCCTCACCGTTCATTTCAAATTTTCCAACCCCGTTTGTAACCCATAAAATATGGTTAAATTTAAAGCCTTTTTTACGCACGGTTTTGGGTTGCGTATTAAAAGTGCCAAGTGTACATAAAACATAAGGGAGCGATGGGATTTCAGGTGATATAAACTCCTTTTTAATCTCTGTAAATGCAAAATTATGATAGTTTTTCATACAATTTTACGCTCTTTTTAATATTTTTTACAATATTATTATAGACTTATAATTTTAATATGTAAATGCTTTTAAAGAATTTTATCTAACTTTCTGTCTTTAAAATAATATTCTTTATCATGCTCGTTTATAGGTCGTAATACTTTGCATGGGTTACCCACCGCAACAACATTGTCGGGTATATCGTGTGTTACAATACTACCTGCACCGATTACGCTGTTATCTCCTATTGTAACACCCGGCAGTACAACTACTCCTGCACCAAGCCAGCAGTTTTTACCAATGTGTACCGGAATGTTATATTGACAACAATCAATTCTAAGCTCAGGTAAAATCGGGTGTCCGGCTGTTGCCACAACAACATTAGGACCAAACATTGTATAGTCTCCGACATATATATGAGTATCATCAACAAGGGTAAGTCCAAAATTAGCATAAACATTCTTGCCAAAATGCACATTCATTGCTGCCCAATTGGAATAAAAGGGCGGTTCGATATAACAGTCTTCTCCAATATCGGCAAACATTTCTTTTAAAAGTTGTGCCCGTTTTTGCTGTTCTAAAGGTCTTGAAGTGTTATAATCATAAAGTTTTTCAAGCCGTAATAATTGGTCTTTTACTAGTTGTTCGTTATTGCAACGGTAAACTTTACCGCTGTGTAAAATTTCTTCAGTGGTCATTTTATCACCTCGTAAGCATTTTAACACAGTTATTAAAAAAGTAAAGTAGATTTTAGGATTTATATATTGTATAATGATTTACAAGAGGTGACTTTATGGAGATAATTGCAAAAATTCACACAGACTTTCCCGAAAAGTTTGGAATCCCGCGGCAAAGTGGGCTTGCTTTAGGAACTGTAGGTGTTATAGAATTTGTTGATAAATATAGAGATGTGTCAGCAGTGCGTGGTCTTGAAGGATATTCACATATATGGCTATTGTGGCAGTTTTCTGAAAACTTAAACAGCAACTGGTCACCTACTGTTCGCCCTCCGCGCCTTGGCGGTAATAAACGAATGGGCGTGTTTGCAACGCGCTCACCGTTTAGGCCAAACCCAATCGGTCTTTCTTGTGTAAAACTTATAAAAGTGGACATTAAGTGTAAAAATGCACCTGTTTTATATGTTGAAGGTGCCGATATTTTAGATGGCACACCCATTTACGATATAAAACCGTATCTGCCTCACACCGACTGCGTATCTGATGCAACGGGAGGCTTTTCAACTGATGTACTTGATAATAATTTAAATGTTGTTATTCCTGACTGTATAAGTTTTGATAAAAAAGCACAACTTTGTGAAATACTTTCCCAAGATCCGCGTCCGTCATATCATAATGATGAACGATTGTATACAATGAGTTTTGCTCAAAGTGAGATTTTCTTTTATGTTAAGGACAAAACGTTGTATGTTACAAAGATAGAACCGTGGAAAAAATAAAAATGAGCAACGCCTAGCGTTGCTCATTTTTTTAATTATGCGATATAGTTTTTATGGAAGTAAGCAAGGATTTTTGAAACTTGAGCACGGGTTGCTTTGCCCTTAGGTGCAAATGTACCGTCACCCATACCGTTTACAAGTCCTGCCTTCTGGCAAGCTGTAACAGCCTCT